>NZ_JPQO01000001.1 GCF_000773685.1 Acinetobacter sp. HR7
AATCTGCTAGTCTAGAGCCTCAGATATTACGATAAAGTTCGACATAAACTTAAAACAAAAAAATAGACTAAAAAGCAAACAAAGTAGAGTCAGTAGAATAAATAGAGTTTTTTTATACATACCTTAAGGCCTTATTCAATTTTAAGTAATTTCTAAAATCAATATTATACACGCTACAAGCAATTCATTTTTTATTTCATATAAATCAAAACATTACTTAACAAATAAAAGATCCATTTTACTGAATTTAGCTTCTTCGATGCTTTTCTATGTTTCATGTTTAAAACCTAGACAATATTTCGCAAAATCACTTATTTATTTAAAACTAGTAGAATTTTAGCCACCAAAGAAATTCCCTCCCTACATAGCCACCGCCCCCTAAATTTTGTAGAATACAGTTTTTATTCCATGGTGCTACTCTATGACCGCTTGGACTGCTCACGTCACTGTCGCAACTGTCGTCGAAAATAATGGAAAATTCCTGTTCGTTGAAGAACATACCGAAGGTGTAACTCACACCGTATTCAATCAGCCAGCAGGCCATGTCGAGGCAGGTGAAACCATCGTTGAAGCAGCCATTCGTGAAACCATGGAAGAAACCGGTTATCAGGTGAAAGTAACTGATCTCATTGGCATCTACACCTACACCCCGCCAATGTTCCCGGATCGTACCTATTTCCGTTTCTGCCTGCGAGCAGAAGTGATCAGCCATGATGAAAATGCAGAACTGGATACCGGGATTGTCGGTCCAGCGTGGATGACTTTAGATGAGCTGATTGAAACTGCTCGCGCGCGTAGTCCACTGGTGATCAAAGCCGTGCAAGATGCCCTTTCAGGTCAAAAATATCCTTTATCGCTCATTTACGAGCACCAAAATTCTCCCTTAATTTCAAATTTGGATGCCTAATCCTATGCAACAACGTGTCATCGTCGGTATGTCTGGTGGTGTAGATTCATCTGTGTCTGCAGCACTTCTACTTCAACAGGGTTATCAGGTTGAAGGTCTTTTCATGAAAAACTGGGAAGAAGATGACGGCACAGAATACTGTACGGCAATGGAAGACCTTGCCGATGCCCAAGCAGTCTGCGACAAGATCGGAATTAAACTGCATACCGCTAACTTCGCCATGGAATACTGGGATCGCGTATTCGAGCATTTCTTGGCTGAATATGCTGCGGGCCGCACCCCAAACCCGGATATTTTGTGTAATAAAGAAATTAAATTCCGTGCCTTCCTCGATCATGCCATCAACTTAGGTGCTGACTTTATTGCCACTGGTCACTACTGCCGTCGTAGTGAAACCATGACCAATTCACGTGGCGAACAATACGCACAATTACTGCGTGGTTATGACAATAACAAGGACCAGACTTACTTCCTGCATGCGGTGCATGGCCGTGAAATTAACAAGACCCTGTTCCCGGTCGGTGAAATCGAAAAGCCGCAAGTCCGTAAAATTGCAGCAGAATTAGGTCTGGCCACTGCCAAGAAAAAAGACTCTACCGGCATTTGTTTTATTGGTGAACGTCGCTTTAATGACTTCTTGAAGCAGTATTTACCAGCTCAACCTGGAAAAATTGTCCAGGAAGATGGTAAAGAGGTTGGTGAACACCACGGCTTAATGTACTATACGCTCGGTCAACGAGGCGGGATCGGTATTGGCGGTATGAAAGGCGCTGCAGAGGGTGCGTGGTTTGTACTACATAAAGATATCGAAGGTAACCGTCTGGTTGTGGGTCAAGGTCATGAGCATCCACTGATGCAAAGCACCATGCTTTGGAGTGAAGCAATTGACTGGGTGGCTGGTGAACAGGACATTCCTAAATCAGGTTTCCGCTGTACGGCGAAAACCCGTTACCGTCAACCTGACCAGGCATGTACAATATTTAAAGATCCTGAAGCACCAAATGGTGTTCGTGTCGAATTCGACCAGCCACAGCGCGCTGTGACTCCAGGTCAAAGCGTGGTGTTCTATTCAGGTGACGTATGTTTGGGTGGCGGTGTGATTCATCATACCAATGCACCAAAACCTGATTTTATTAAAGGATGAGATCGGCATGACGGAGTTACCATTTCAACAAGCCACAACGTTGAATGCTCGTCAAAACCGTGCTTTGGCGTTAGCGGGGGTTTTTCAGGCCACCCAGCTAACCCATATGACGGCCCTGACCGGCCAGCAAAGCATTGGAGACACTGGTAATTTCTATTTTGAACAGCTGATTAAGGCCAGTCTGAATATCCGACCAAGTGGTACGCTGAATGTTCAGACTCTGGATTTCTTTAATCAGCTGGCCGATATATCGTTGGGATTAAAGACTCTGGAAAGTTCGATTACCCAGCCTTTTGATACTGGGCCAAAATCCAGACTTCCGAAACTGTCTTCTACCAAACTGCCAATGTCCTATGCCATGGCACTTCTTCAGTTAGAAAAGAAGGTCTATAGCAATCCAAAATTCGTTGAAATCATTGAACAATCCCAGCAAAAAATTCTAAGACAGCTCTCCTTTTTCGATAACAACTACATGCATCCCAGCATCATTGCCAATCTCGCTCAAACCTATGTGGATACCGCCGGACAGATCAATCCGCGGATCATGGTGCGTGGCAATGCTGAAGCTTTTAAAGATTCTGGTCATACCAACCGCATCCGTGCTTCCTTATTTACTGGCCTGCAGATGGCGCATTTATGGCGTCAGCTCGGTGGCAGTTCCTGGGGCATGATCTTTGGCAAGCGCAAGCTGCTACAGGATATCCAAAATCTCGCACGCATACAGTTTCAGGTGGTCTAAGCCATGCTGTACGCGTATTTCGTTTTTTTTCGTTTAATTCCAAAATTTAGGGAATCGATATGAACGCTTTAACTGCACTTTCTCCATTAGATGGACGCTACGCTAGCAAATGTGATGCGCTGCGCCCTTTTCTTTCTGAGTTTGGTTTAATCCATGCTCGTGTGACTGTTGAAGTGCGTTGGTTACAAGCGCTTGCCAACCGTCCTGAAATCACTGAAGTACCTGCTTTCTCTGCAGAAACCAATGCTGCACTAGATGCCATCGTTACCAACTTCTCTGAAGAAGATGCCAACCGCATTAAAGAGATCGAACGTACTACTAACCACGACGTAAAAGCGGTTGAGTATTTCCTGAAAGAAAAAATTGCAGGCATTGAAGAGCTAAAAAATGTGGGTGAGTTCATCCACTTTGCATGTACTTCTGAAGACATCAACAACCTGTCTCATGCATTAATGCTAAAAAATGGTCGTGACGTGCTGGTTGCATCTATGCAACAAATCATTGATTCAATCGTTGCGTTGGCTGAAACTCATGCTGAACAACCAATGCTCTCTCGTACTCACGGTCAAACTGCCAGCCCAACCACTTTGGGTAAAGAAATGGCGAACGTGGCTTACCGTCTGGCTCGTCAAATCAAACAGTTCAAAAATGTTGAGCTGCTAGGCAAAATCAACGGTGCAGTAGGTAACTACAACGCGCACTACTCTGCTTACCCAGAAATCAACTGGCCTGCTCACTCTCAAGCATTTGTTGAATCCCTAGGTCTGACTTTCAACCCGTACACCACTCAGATCGAACCGCACGACTACATGGCGGAACTGTTTGATGCACTACGTCGCTTCAATACCATCCTGATCGATTTCAACCGTGACGTATGGGGTTACATCTCACTGGGCTTCTTCAAACAAAAACTGAAAGAAGGCGAAGTGGGTTCATCTACTATGCCACACAAAGTAAACCCAATTGACTTCGAAAACTCTGAAGGTAACCTGGGTATTGCAAATGCTGTATTGGCTCACCTGGGTGAAAAACTGCCTGTTTCTCGCTGGCAGCGTGACCTGACTGACTCTACTGTTCTACGTAACATGGGTGTTGGTTTTGCACAAAGCCTGATCGCATTCGAAGCTTGCTTAAAAGGTATTGGTAAACTTGAACTGAATGCCGCACGTATTCTTGAAGACCTTGACCACGCTCAAGAAGTTCTGGCTGAACCAATTCAAACAGTTATGCGTCGTTACAATGTTGAAAAACCATATGAAAAACTGAAAGCACTGACTCGTGGTCAAGCCATGACTCGTGAAATGATGGTGAACTTCGTGAATGGTAACGAGCTTGAAGCAGTTCCAGCAGCGGATCGTGCTCGTCTGGCTGAACTGACTCCAGCAACTTATACGGGTAATGCAGCTGATCAAGCAAAACAAATCAAAGCCCTGATCGCTAAAATCTAATTTTAGTCATTCGACCAAAAGCGAAGCTCCGGCTTCGCTTTTTTATTTATAATAAATTTTCAACTTTAAAACAAAATGACATAACAAGCACATGATAGATTATCGATTAAGTGGCAAGCATTTGATCAGCCTGGGGATTCTGGCAGTTGGGATCATCATTTCCAGCATTCAGCCTCTGGAAATGCAATCCTATCTTCTGCATCAGACCGGTACTATGATTATGATCGGCATGCTGCTGTTCTGTCTGTATAAAATTGGACTGAGCTTTTTCAGCTTTAGCCTTTATCTTGTTTTCCTACTGATTCATGTGG
This sequence comes from Acinetobacter sp. HR7, assembly GCF_000773685.1. Taxonomy (GTDB): domain Bacteria; phylum Pseudomonadota; class Gammaproteobacteria; order Pseudomonadales; family Moraxellaceae; genus Acinetobacter; species Acinetobacter thermotolerans. The sequence continues at coordinate 4,550 of NZ_JPQO01000001.1, forward strand.
TAGCAGCACATTATTTATATTCTTATGTACCCTATAATGACTGGATTCAAGCCCTATTTGGCTTTGACCTGAATGTTGCTATGGGCTGGTCACGCAATATGTTCGATCGTTTTGTGCATCTGGCTTGTGGTCTGCTGCTTTACCCGGTTTTTTATCGACTGTTTCAGGTCTGGCTGCCACAACAAAAGCCATTCACAATTTTTCTATTGGTGGTGCAATTTGTTATGGCATCCAGTCTGATTTATGAATGGATCGAGTGGCTGATTGCGATTGGCCTCTCGCCAGAACAAGCTGAAAGCTACAATGGTCAGCAAGGTGATATCTGGGATGCACATAAAGACATACTCCTCGCAACTGTTGGAGCCATCTTTACTGGAGGATTAATGCTGATTCCACAGCATAAAAAAAGCTCACCGATGTGAGCTTTAATCATGAATAACGAGTGAATTAAAATTTCAGATCGTGTATCGAAACATATTCATCGTACTTCACTATACAAGCGGACAATAACGCATAAAATCCGCTTTCATTTTGTCAAATTCTTCACCCGTTAATACCTCACTGAAGTAGACATAATAGGTTGCTTCAGGATATTGGATCTTATGACGGAACATTATGCCACGTAGTGATACGGAAAGCTCTTCAGGAAAATCATCTCTTAAATTCAGTTCTTCAAATTCATAGTTAAAGTAACAATTTTGTTGAGCAATAAAGGCTTCTACAACTGCCATCTTTCCAGCCTAATGATTAAAGCAATTAATTTAACGGATTCACTTACAAAAAGCCAAATCGATTATTTAGCTAAAGTGCCAAAACTGAAAGTTCTATTAAATGATAAAAATTAAGCCGAACAACAAATTATCGTCTATCGCCACAACATAAAAAAGCCCGCTTACGCGGGCTTAGATCTATATAAAAATATCGATCAAATTAAAGTTTCGGATCACGCATCTGTACCAGATTTGCATTGGCTTTAGTCAGCGTATCCACGACTTTATTCATCACAGCAGGAATCAAGGAATCAGCCATTTGCGCTGCCTGCAGACCCAATTTTTCACCCAGTGTCGGTTTCTTACGGGTCTGAATGGTATAGACATCATGCTGTGGTAACAAACTGAGCAGATATTCATCTGAAGTTTGTAGCTTGTCTACCAGATTTAAATCCAATGCATCCTGACCATACCAATGTTCACCAGTCGCTACTTTTTCAACATTCAGTTGTGGACGGTATTTTTCCACGAAGTGCTTAAACAGTGCATGCGTTTGCTGAATTTCTTCTTCAAATTTGGCTTTGCCTTCTTCAGTATTTTCACCAAACATAGTTACGGTACGTTTGTATTGGCCAGCAGTGTACAATTCAAAGTCAATTTTGTTGTCTTTGAGTAGACGGTTAAAGTTTGGTACCTGTGCAACTACACCAATAGAACCTACAATAGCAAACGGCGCAGAGATAATTTCACTACCAATACACGCCATCATATAACCGCCGCTGGCTGCAACTTTATCAATACAGATAGTTAGATGGAAACCTGCTTCACGCAGGCGCACCAGCTGAGCTGCTGCCAGACCATAACCATGTACCATACCACCAGGGCTTTCCAGACGTACGATTACACGATCGCGCCCCGCTTTGGCCGTTGCTAGAATCAGGGTAATTTCTTCACGTAACTGCTCTACCGCAGAGGCTGCTGTGTCACCTTTAAAATCCAACACATAGATTTTTTCATTAGTTTTTTTACGAGCACGTGCTTCTTTAGATAATTGCTGGCTCAGTTGCAACAACTCAAGTTTAGAAGCGGTAGTTTGCGCAATTTTTTTTCTTTGTTCATTAATACGCGCATTCAGGTGACTGATCTGGATTTCAGCCGGCAGTTTCGGAGTGTGAAATAACATATAGAATCTGTTCTCAGTGTAATTTGGGCTATATTCTTACTAGATTAGGCCAGTTTTGGCTTTTTTCAACCAAAATTCAAGAATAATTCCGATTAGCATGATTTGCTCAGACAATAAAAAAGGAGACCCGTAGACCTCCTCTTTCACGCTATCAACCGATTAATCGATTGGTGGCGTATATGTACCATTGGCAATGGAATCCTTGATACGATCTGCTTCTGCCAACACTAATGCCAACAAGTTCTTAACGTTTTCAAGGGTTGCCACAGGGCTTAAAGTGGTCATTTTCAGCGACTGAACCTGACCCACTTTGGTCACACCAATATTGGCTTCACCACGTGCAAACAGTTCGTCTGCTACGTTCTGGTTCAATGTATCGATGAATTCCGCTGGATAACCTTCAGGCACAACACGGAACAGCACTGATGCAAACTGAGGTTCAACCAGCAATTCCAGACCTGGAGTTGCCTTGATGTAATCAGCAACTTCACGAGTCAGATCCACACCGTGGTCAATCATCGAACCATAAAGTTCTTCACCTAGGGCCTCAACGGTCATCCACAATTTCAACGCGTCAAAACGACGAGTGGTTTGCAGAGATTTCGATACCAGGTTCGGAACGCCATGTTCTTCGTCATAAGCCGAGTTCAGGTATTCCGCTTCGTAGTGCATGAAACGATAGTTCGCTTCATCTTTCAGCAAGAACGCACCACAAGAAATGGTCTGGAAATAATGCTTATGGAAGTCCAAAGTCACTGAGTCAGACAACTCGATACCATCCAGCATAGAACGGTATTTATTCGACAAAATCAGTGCACCACCCCAAGCTGCATCGATGTGCATCCACGCGCCATATTTGTTGGTAATTTCACGGATCTGTTTCAGTGGATCGATCGCACCAGCATCAGTTGTACCTGCTGTAGCTACCACACAGGCCACAATCTTGCCCTCAGACTGCAGATGCGCCATGGTTTTTTCCAGCGCATCCACATCCATCTGTGCATTTTCATTCACAGGAACAGTCACCACAGACTGGAAGCCCATGCCCATCATGGCCATGTTCTTTTGCACAGAGAAGTGTGCATTTTCAGAACAGATCACTTTGACATTACGCATCGCATCCGCAGGGATACCATCACGCTGAACAGACCACGGGTTGCCGTTTTCGTCTTTCCAGTTTTTCGCGATGCAGGCATCACGTGCTAGCAATACGCCCATCAAGTTCGATTGAGTACCACCTGAAGTGAACACACCTGCCTGACCTGGGCCATAACCAACTTTCTGACGTAGCCAGTCAATCAGCTGTACTTCCATCAATGAACCTGCCGGGCTTTGATCCCAAGAGTCCATAGACTGATTAGTAGCATTAATCAGCACTTCAGCCACCTGGCTTGCCACCATGGTTGGGCAATGCAAATGCGCCAAAGAATGTGGATGATGCACTTTCAGGCTTTTATTCAGAAAAAGCTCAACCATACGTTGTAGTGACTGTTGCAGCCCCATTCCTTCTTGAGAAGGCTGGAAAGAAATTGCTTTACGCAACTCCTTGATGCTGCCGCCAGTGTACATTTTGTCGTTTTGCAACCATGCTGCAACCGCTTTGGTCGCCTGGTCCATCGCTGACTCATAGTCAGCGATCGATGCAGCATCATTGCAGAGTAACGCTTTACGGTGTTCTGCAAAATCTACCATGAATTATGCGCCTCGCACTGCTACTAGAGCTTCAGCAACCGCTTTCTTAAAGCGAACGATCACTTCTTCACACTCTGCCTGAGTAATGATCAGTGGGCAAAGTAAACGGATCACAGTACCGTTACGACCACCTTTTTCTAACAACAGTTTGTTGTTGAAACATGCAGTCTGAATCGCAGCAGCCAGCTGGCTATCTGCAGGATAAGAACCCATATGATCTGCTGGTTTACGCTCGTCAACGATTTCGATACCGATCATCAGACCACGGCCACGCACGTTACCGATACATGGGAATTCAGCAGCCAGTTTTTTCAGTTCAGCTTGAAGGTAGTCACCACGTTCTTGCGCATTTTGAGCAAGATTCTGTTCTTTAATAGTTCTTAATGTCGCAAGACCTGTACCCATTGCCAGCTGGTTACCACGGAAAGTACCAGTGTGGCCAGCAGGTTGCCATGCGTCAAATTTACGTTTAATACCAAGTACCGCAAGTGGCAGGCTACCACCGACCGCTTTAGACATCACTACGACATCAGGTTCGATACCTGCGTGTTCGAACGCGAACATTTTGCCTGAACGTGCAAAGCCCGCCTGAACTTCGTCCAGAATTAACACAATGTTGTGTTTTTCGGTTACTTCACGGATTTTTTGCAGCCATTTTACCGGCGCTGTTACCACACCACCTTCACCTTGAATCGCTTCAAGGATCACCGCTGCAGGTTTAGTCACACCGCTTTCAACATCTTCAATGAAGTTTTCGAAATAGTAAGTCAAAGCATCCACGCCCGCTTCACCACCTAAGCCCAACGGGCAACGGTATTCGTGTGGATATGGCATGAATTGAACGCCTGGCATTAAACCGTTTACTGCATTCTTCGCAGACAGGTTACCTGTCATTGCTAAAGAACCGTGCGTCATACCGTGATAGCCACCAGAGAAGCTGATCACTGAGCTACGGCCAGTAAAGGTTTTGGCAAGTTTAATCGCTGCTTCTGTTGCATCTGCACCAGATGGACCACAGAACTGTAAGCAGTATTCTTCTTTTCCACCTGGCAGGTGAGACAGAAGTGCTTCAGTAAAAGCATCTTTTAAAGGAGTAGTGAGATCCAGGGTATGCAAAGGTAAACCGCTTGCAAGTGTGTCCTGAATACTTTGAATGACCGCAGGGTGATTATGGCCTAGTGCCAATGTCCCTGCCCCAGCTAAACAATCAAGGTACTCTGTACCTTCAACATCGGTAACCCAACAACCTTGTGCTTTCGCTATCGCTAGTGGAAGTTTACGTGGATAACTACGCACATTCGATTCCATCTGACTTTGGCGAGTCAAGTAGTATTCGTTTGTGGAATTGGTGGCAGGGTTTACTGAAGTAACGCTCATATCGAATTACCATCTCTGATATGGGTTGAAAGAAATAAGTCTGGTGACTTGCGGTCCTTTGACTCGGTGCTTTATAAAAATCTAGTTAGACAATTTTTTATTCAGTTAACTAGTGAGAGGCGGATGATACAGTTTTTTTCAGGAAAATAAACAACTTTTCGTACCAAATTGCCCCGCAGTTTATTGAAAAAATATATCAAGCAATGCTGCTTACTAAATTATCAACATAGTAGATGACGATGGCAAGGCAACCTGAATATTTTATGCAATTTTGCCATCACGAAAATAGCAGTCTAATTATCAAACAAATACAACAATAAGTATATAATTTTCATCATATTTAATTTGGATAAATTCACAAAAAATAAAATATATTTTTAACATTCAAACGACAATAATTTCGGAATATCAACACATTTACCGCTTAGTATTTTATGATCACAACATCGCCAACAATTCCACTAAAACAGGATAACAAAATGCGCGTTTTTTCTCTTTGTTCTCTCGCCCTGCTTGGTGCGCTTTCTACTGGCGCCTTTGCCGCCCCTGAAGAACGCTTAAATTACAATGTGGTGAATATCTCGGCAGAAGCCAGCCGTGATATTTCCAATGACCTGATGAATGCCAGTTTATACGTGGAAAAATCGCATAAACAGCCGGCTGAACTTGCAGCACAAATCAATCAATTGATGAATTTCGCTATTAATACGGCAAAAAAATATCCGGCAGTAAACATTGAAACCGGTTCGCAAAATACCTATCCGGTGTATGACAACGACAACCGCAAGCTAAGAGAATGGCGTAGTCGTGCCCAAGTACGGATAGAATCCACAGATTTTAAAGCGGCGTCCCAACTGATTGCGGAACTGCAACAACACTTCCAGACAGAGTCAATTAATTTCAGCGTGTCTGAAGCCAAACGTAAAAAAGTGGAAAATGAGCTGATGCTGGAAGCTTCAAAAAACTTCCAGCAACGAGCACAAAGCCTGGCACAAGCCTGGAACAAACCCGGTTATCAGTTGGTGAATCTGAATATCAACACCAACAGTTCGGGCTATCCGCCTGTGCCACGTATGGCCATGGCAAAATCAGCATATGCTGAAGCTGCAATTCCAGACCAGGAAATGGCAGCAGGCGAATCGAAAATGACCGTGAGCGCCAATGGTTCTATCCAGTTTAAATAAGCCTAACCAGCTAAACTGATTGCTGAAACCACCCAATTGGGTGGTTTTTTACCATCTGAATATTCATTTGAAATCAATGCTACAAATTCATACACAATCGGATAGGAATTGAAAATTGATAGGTTTAGAGTAACGGGCATTTCTCTATCCCTCTATCTGACTTTCCATGTCTGTTGAACAACTTAATCTTGATCTGTTTTATCTCCTGAATGTCCCTGATCATGCTTCGATCTGGATGATCAACTATGCCTGCCTGATCGCCCATGATCTGGTATATGTATTCCTGCTAATTTTTGCCATTGCCTGGTTACGTGGTAATCGTGAAGTGAAAACTGGCATTATCAAAGCTTTTATCTTTACCGCGATTACCCTTTCGATCAGTGAAATTTTATCTGCTGCACTCAATGCCCCGCGTCCTTTTGTCATGGAAGTCGGACGTACCTTAATCGAACATGAAGCGACGGGTTCTTTCCCGAGTAATCACATGAGTATTTTTAGCGGGATTGCCCTTGCCTATTATTTTTCACCGCAGCGTGATTTGGGACGAATTCTAGTGTGGACAGCCTGGTTAGTAGCCTGGTCACGGATTTATGTCGGAGTGCATTTCCCGATTGATATGGCCGGTGCTTTTATCATTGCATTGGTCGTGAATCTGGCTGGCTTACCAATCTGGTGGAAGTACCAAGACAAATTGATGAATTTTATTTTGATGATTCACAAATTTCTGTTTGCGCCATTTATCCAAATGGGCTGGGTGAAATAAATTTTCAGGCATAAAAAATCCCGCTCGAAAGCGGGATTTTTTATAATCTCGATAACTTAGTAGATCGCCATATGATTGCGGTGAATCATTTCCAGTGAACGTGCTTCACCTAGTACTTGATGTACTTTATCTGAGGCCAGACCTTTGACAATTTCCGCTGAACGCGAACTAAAGTTCACGCGACCTACGGCAACACGATGGCCCTGTGTATCCACACACTCCACCACATCACCACGGTCAAAATGACCTTCAACTGCTTTCACACCAACGGGCAACAGGCTACGGTGATTTTCTTTAATCGCTTTCACTGCACCATCATCAATCACCAAACGGCCTGCAGTTTGCAAATGCGCAGCCAGCCATTGCTGGTGTGCAGTCACACGGTCATCATCGGTAATGAATAAGGTACCCAACATTTCACCCGCCATCAGGCGCGATAAAACGTTGTCACTATCACCACTCGCGATCAAAGTTGGGCAACCAGATTTGGCCGCCAGACGTGCCGCACGGACTTTGGTCAGCATACCACCACGACCAAACTTGCCGCCGCCGCCCGCCATATCGAACAGGCTCTCATCCATGGCACGCACGGTATGGAACAGTTTGGCATCTGGGTTTGAGCGTGGGTCTGAGTCAAACATGCCTTCTTGGTCTGTCAGGATAATCAGCAGATCAGCATGTACCTGACCCGCCACCATCGCAGCCAGCGTATCGTTATCACCAAAGCGGATTTCGTCTGTCGATACGGTGTCATTTTCATTGATCACCGGAATCACACGCCAGTCAATCAGGTGCTGCAAAGCATCACAGGAATTGAGATAGCGGCGACGGTCTGCCAGGTCATCATGGGTCAGCAATACCTGAGCTGTCTGAATCTGGTGTTTTTCCAGCACGCTTGACCAGGTATGAATCAGGCCCATCTGACCGATGGCAGCACAAGCCTGAAGACTGGGTAGATCAGAGGGTCGATTCTCAAGTTTCATTCGAACCATACCTTCAGCCACAGCCCCAGAAGAAACGAGAATAATCTCGTGTCCGGCATTGTGCAGATCTGCGATTTGCCCCGCCCAGTGCGAGATGGCATCTAAATCTAAACCTTGCCCGTTTGCTGTGAGTAAAGATGATCCGATTTTAACAACGATTCGTTTACAACCCTTGAGCTGACGTTGCCCATCTACCACTTCTATCATCTTGTCCTCAGACTCTCGTTATCAGAGATTTAACGTACGTAATACACTTCTACATCGCTGTCGTCGTCATCCTCATCATCAAAGTCATCACCACCCAGACGTTGAGCACGGCGCATTTGACGATAAGCTTCTTTCGCAGCCAGTGTTTGTTCACGTGTTTCAGCTTCCAGCTGATCACGGAATGCTTTAACTTGTGCAGCATATTCTGGATCTTCAACTTCGCGTTCGCGTTGTTCTTCAATCTGATCCATCAGGTAATACACCACGTCTTTAGTGCCTTCGGCTGTTAAGCCAGAAGTTTTAAAGACAGGGCCTTCCCACTGCAATTCCTCAAGAATGTGGTTACACCATTCTTCGCGGGTTTCTTCTGGCAGCTGATCGATCTTGTTCAGTACCAATACCACTGGGAGTTTAGACAGGGTTGGAGAGAATTTTTCCAACTCTGCCATAATGGCTTTGGCATTGTAAGCGGGGTCTGAACCATCAATCGGCTGTACATCGACAATGTGTAGCAAGATACGAGTACGTGCTAAGTGTTTCAGGAAGCGAATACCTAAACCAGCACCTTCCGCTGCACCTTCGATCAGACCTGGAATATCTGCCATCACAAATGAACGGTGACGGTCGGCATCCACCACACCCAGGTTAGGCACCATGGTGGTAAACGGATAATCCGCTACTTTTGGTTTTGCTGCAGATACCGCACGGATGAAGGTTGATTTACCTGCATTCGGCATACCCAGCAAGCCCACGTCTGCCAGTACTTTCAGCTCCAGACGGACTTCACGGAATTCACCTTTAGTACCATGAGTACATTTACGTGGAGCACGGTTAGTCGATGATTTGAAATGGGTATTACCTAAACCACCTTCACCGCCTTGAGCAACCATCACTTTTTGACCGTCTTCGACCAGGTCACCAATGATGTCGCCAGATTCACAATCGACAATAGTTGTTCCCACAGGAACTTTTAAAATAACTGATTCGCCACCACGACCAGCACAGTTTGCGCCAGCACCGTTTTTACCACGTTCAGCGCGAAATTTACGGGTATAACGATAATCTACAAGGGTACTCGTGTCGTCGTCAGCCTGAATATAAATGCTGCCGCCACGACCACCATCACCACCATCTGGACCACCAAATGGTACGAACTTTTCACGGCGAAAACTGGCTACGCCATTGCCACCGTCGCCAGCCTCTACGGTAATGACTGCTTCATCAACAAAGCGCATATTGCCAATCCTCTAAAAACTTTAAAACCGCCTATTCTGCCATATTTTAAAGCATTTCTCGACTACATTTCTGCACTATTCCATGAAGATCGCGGATTTCAGCCGGTATTTTTATTGATCTGGATTTAAACCGTTCTATATCCTCAACTTAAAAACTATGTTTTTATTTTTAATATAGTTTTTAATGATGATCTGATTGTTTTTTATTATTTCTGCTTTACCTATGCGCGGCTTATAGTGCACACATCTTCAGGAGAGTTGATTCTATGAGCAGTTCAGAAGGGAATTCTGTCCGTCCATTATCATCACAATTTGTATTGTTGATGGCAATCGCATGTGGTCTATGTGCTGGATCGGCCTATTTTAATCAGCCGCTGATCTACTCTATCGAACAAAGTTTAGGGATCAGCACCACTCAGGCCGGCTTTGCTGTTGTCATCGCTCAGATTGGTTATGTACTCGGTTTGATGCTACTGGTACCTTTGGGTGACTTTTTAAATAAGCGCAAGCTGATTGTCTGCCTGATGGTCTTTGCAGCAACTTCGCAGATTCTCTTATCCTTTAGTACGACGCTGAGTACGCTTTATCTGTTTACCTTATGCGCGACTTTTGGTTCGATCTCTGCTCAGGTATTGATTCCGTTTGCTTCGACTATTAGTCCACCGCAATCCAGTGCTGCCATTGTCGGGAAATTAATGAGTGGTCTGGTGATGGGCATTATCCTGTCACGGACTTTTGCCGGCTTTGTTTCGACTTACTGGTCTTGGGAAGGAGTTTATCTCAGCAGTGGCATCATTACCCTGCTCTTTGCTGTGCTGATGTGGAAAAAACTGCCAGACACTCAACCACAAGCTGGATTGACTATTGGTGCGATTTATAAATCATTATTCACCCTTGCCAAGAATCACCCGCATCTGATTCGTCGTGCCTGTGCAGGCGCACTCGGTTTCGGCATTTTATCGATGATCTTTACTTCAATGACTTTTGTGCTAGGTAGTGCGCCATATCATTTTAGTGATTTCGAAATTGGTTTGTTTGGATTGTTGGGTGTAATCGGAATTTATTCATCTAGCTGGTCAGGTAAGACTGTAGGACTCGGTAAAGAAAATTTCGTTGCCAAGCTCTGTATTTTCCTGATGCTGTTTGCACCTATTCCTTTATATTTCGCTCAACAGAATATTGTGGTTTATGCCATTGGTGTACTCATGGCCTACTTTGGTTTAACGGCTTTTCACGTACTGAATCAGAATCTGGTTTACCGCATCGATTTAAAGTCGCGCTCACGGATTAATGCCGTGTATATGACCATTTATTTCACTGGTGCGGCACTTGGTTCACTGGGTGCAGTGTATGCTTGGGAACATTGGCAATGGATCGGTTGTGTTGTATTGGCTCTAGTTTTCGCAATTGGAATTTTGCTGATTGACCGGTTTGATTTTAAAAAAATGAAACAGGTTTAAATATGAAATGCAAGGAATAAATCGAGAGGTTTATTCCTTTACTTTTAAAGAGAAAATTCATTCATCAAATTTATATCATCAGAAGAGTTTATTTCACTACTCTTTCTTTACCCTCCAAAATCTCCGGCAAACTACGCTCTAACCAGCCAATCAGATAATTAATTTTTTCTGCTGCTTGCGAACCGATAATAGTCAGTTGATATTCCACTTTTGGTGGCACTATCGGATAAACAGTTCTTAAAATAAAACCATCCTGCTCCAACATTTTCAGAGTTTGTGCCAGCATCTTTTCACTAACCCCTTCAATCCGCTGTTTCAGCTCGCTGAAGCGATGTACTCCATCACCCAGGCATCGCAACACCAGAATTGACCATTTATTGGCAAGATGCTCAAGAATTTCACGGGATGGACAATCAGTCGATAACACCTGACCCAGCAATTTACTGGTTTCATAAGCCGACATATATTTTTCTCTTAGGTTATAAACTTACTTATTGGCATGTACTTTCATTTTGAAAGTTAACAGATCAACAATTGAACAGCAAGTTGAATTTTAAACTTATTCTTCCAATTAAATCTTTTCGCAACACAATAGGCCTCTTTCATAAATC
>NZ_JPQO01000002.1 GCF_000773685.1 Acinetobacter sp. HR7
GCAAGAGGTCTATTTTTTAACTCATCTACTGAGAAGTAATGGTTGAGAATCAAGCTATATTAATCTTTGATACCCATAAATGCATTATCTGAACCGACCAAATACAAGAGAATAAGAATGAACATGCAGCATGTGCAGGAAAAAAGTGTCCATCAGTTTCCACCTTGGCAGCTTCAGGGTGAAGGATTTATTTTGAATTACTGGATCACGCCCCAGTTCATTCGTGAAAATTTTGCCTTTCATATTGCTCCTTCCCCATTGGGTCGTGTAGTTCAGGTCATGCTGGTACGTTATCAAGAATCTCCGGTCGGCCCATATGATGAACTGCTGATTATGGATCATCCCTTAATAAGTAAGCGGCGTCTTTCTAGTATTCCTAAAATCTATGTCTCTACCGAAGAATCGCTGATCCATGGACAACAGTTATGGGGGATTCCCAAAGAATATGCCCAATTTGAATGGCAACAGCAGGGTCAGGAAGTGATGTGTCATATCACCTATCAATCCCAAACCATGACCATCCGGCTGAAGAAATCCAAATCCACCCGTTTTTTCTATATTAATAGTCACCATATTCCTGCTTCGATGCTGAAGATTCAGCAGAGCTGGAATGCCCGACATTATCAGTTCAGTCCGCAGTTTCGCGGCTACTTGTCCAAGCTCGTGCATGTCGAATGGCAAAATACTCAGGGAATCTTCCCCGACTTCTCCCAAGCCAAAAACTTGCAAAGCTTTTATGTCTCTCAATTCAGCCTGATCCTGCCTGAAGCCAAAATCGATAAAAAATAAAAAGGTGTTTCACGTGAAACACCCTGAAGAATATTTGTCTTTATATAAGTCTGATTAACTGTGTTTGTCCCAAAACTTGCGAAACTTCTTACTCATCTCAATCACCTGCTTTTTCGCACGTTTGGAAATAACAGTCAGATTAATGAAGCCATGGGTCTGTTCCTCATAATTATCATAATGTAGCTTTACCCCATGCTGGCGCAGCTGATGGGCATAGATCTTCCCTTCATCATGCAGTACATCATGTTTGGCCGTAATCAGATAAGTTGACGGCAGATTTTTAAGATTTCCATAGATCGGTGAAATCAAAGGATCCTCTAAATCAACCTGATGGCGTTCAGCATAATGATAGGTCACACGCTGGATATCATCATCTGTCAACACCAGGCCATCCTTATAACTATAATAAGAAGGATGACGGCTCTTGAAGTCCAACGCCGGATAGATCAGTAACTGTGCCTGTGGCGCATAGACCTTATCTCGACTGCGCTGCGCCACAACGGTTGCCAGATTCCCTCCTGCACTATCCCCTGCCACCGCGATACGTTTCTTCAAAATACCCAACTGTTTGGCATGCTGATGTGACCAGGCCAAGGCATCTTCACACACCTGCACCATATGTGATGGATGATGTTCCGGCGCTAGTGGATAATCTACACTTAATACCTGCGCATGGGCATGCTTGGCCAGCAGACGACAATACTCATCATGCGTATCCAGACTTCCAATTAGAAAACCACCACCATGATAGAAAATAATTAGGGGTAACTTTTTCTTGGGTGCCGGATGGTAGTGACGCGCAGGTGTCATTCCACTTTGCAAGGGTAGATGGATGTCCTCCACCTGAGCGATCTTGGTGGGTTTAGCTTGTAACAGGCGCATGTTATGGTCAAATTCAATCCGAGATTGCGGAATATCATCCCCCACCAGTCCTGTTCTGCCTTGTTTCAGCTGAATCGCCATCAGACATTTTACAAATGAGTCCAGCTCAGGATAGTCATAAGGATAATTCAAACTTCTGACGATGCTCTCTTGAACCATTTTCGGTAATCGGTCCAGCAACCGTGCTGCAGAACCTTGGCTTTTCTCTGCCAGTTTTTTTAAATGCTGCTTTCCTGCCATCGCTTTACTCCCTTTTCGCTTAATTCTTCATACTTTCTACATGATCAGACGGTATTTTGACCATATTCACATATAAGTGCCTATGTCGGCATACAAAGTGAGTGAGATCAATAAGCTAATCTTATTTTAACCCTGCTGTCATTGACCATTTCCCCTGCGGTGCTGTCATGTTTTGCAGAGTAAGTCTGAATCAAGGAGTGCTGAGCTATGGCTGGAAAACTGATCTTCGTATCCATTGCGACAAGCTTACTAGCTGTAGGTTGTGTCGCATTCCCTGATGATGGCTATTATGACGGACGTTATGATCAGCGGGGCTATGATTACCGCTATGATCGTGACCCTCGTTATAACAACCGTTATGAACGACAGCGCTGGGAAGAACAGCAACGGCGTTTACAGTTAGAACGTCGTCGTACCGAACTGGAACGTCAGCGTCTGGAGCAACAGCGTCGCCAACTGAATAACCAGCGTCGCAAACAGGCAGAATTAGACCGGAAACGCCAGCTGGAACGTCAACGCCTGGAACAGCAACGCAAACAGCAGCTAAACAGACAGACACAGCTCAACCGGGCTGAAGCGGAGCGTAAAAAACGTGCCCAACAGCAGGCTGATGCCCGTCGTCGCGCGACTGCCGAACAACAGCGCCGCAAAGCAGATCAAAACCGGAAGCAGCCGAACAAACGCTGGGAGGGACAGCGCCGGAAAAATGATAAATAATGCAGTTCAGTTGAAATGAACTTGTCCCATACTTTCCCAAGCCCGTCCGCGGGCTTTTTTTTATGGGTGAAATTTCAGGAAATAGTTTTTAAAGCTATAAACGGAATAAAACCCTTGAAGTATTTATCCTCAAGGGTTTTATAGGGGGTTGTGTTTAAACGTACATCCTGACGTTTATGTGCTTCCCAGCAAGTTTTAAGAACATCCTGTTCTCGATAGGTTCATAGTAGAAAATTTTTAAGTTGTGACCAAGTCGCGATTGCCAGGTCTGTGTGTAGGATTTTGCTTACAGCAAGAGTGCTAAATGATTGAATATAAATATTCATATTAAATTTCAGTAAATTTTAGGCAAAAAAAAGGCTTATCTAGAGAGGATAAGCCGGAAAAACACATTTCAAAAAAAGAAGAAACTACAGCGATAGAATCTGAAGTGAATATTAAGCAGTTGGCGATTTTTTGTGAAATACTTTATTGCTCAGTCATTAATCGTTTTTATGTCTAAAAAATAAACAGCATAAAATTTTGGGCAAAAAAAAAAGCTGAGCCTTGGGAACTCAGCAAGAAGGGTAAAGCAAAAAATCTGTAACAGTCACCTAATCCGACTCTCTCCACTGAATCAGGTCACTGTTGATGACGCTATGATGCGACTTTTATTTAAATATTTAAAACGGATAAATTTTATTGTTTTGATCTAAAAATACGATTTATTCATTATATGATTGAAATCATTCTATTTAATAAAAATATTGTTTTTAAAATTAGGGCTTTTAGAAGAAGAAAAAGCTCTTTCTGTTCAGTCTGTTAAACTCGTTATAGCTCTTCATTGTGAAAAACAGGCTTTTTATTCCTTATTACATTGCTGTTTTATCTATATAAATGAAAGTCTAAACAAAAATAGCCCTAACTTTTTCAGCAATTCTTAAAATTTATATGGAATTGCGCTTGAATTTTGCGACCCCGCCCCGACTTCTTTAAGTAATTTAGAATTTTACAACCATGGCAGTTCAGCAGTAACGCAGTGAACTCTGACGCCCAAGGACTGTACATGTTTAAGAACCCATTTAAACGGAGTAAATCAATGGCAACTGAGCAGAACGAAAAAGCTCAAGAACTTGAGCAAGAGCAAGCGAACCCAGAAACAGCGCAAACTCAAGCCGAAACTGAGCAAACTGAAACTGAACAAGCCGAAGTTACCGTTGAATCTTTACAGGCACAGATCGAAAAACTTGAAGCGGATCTAAAACTGGAAAAAGCCCGTACTGCCAATGCGGTGTACGAAGCACAAAAAAGTGTAGAACGCATTCAACGTGAAGCTGAAAAACACAAAGAAGCTGTTCTAGAAAAGTTTGCCAAAGAGCTGCTGGACACCGTGGATAACCTCGAGCGTGCGCTGGCAGCTGTAGGTGAAGAAAAAACTCCATTTTCTGAAGGTGTGGAACTGACCCTGAAAGGCCTGCTTACTACTTTAGAAAAGTTCGGTGTGGTAGCGGTGGATACAGCAAGTGGTTTCAATGCAGACCTGCATCAGGCCGTTGGTATTGATCCCAATGCCAAAGCCAATGAAATTGGCAATGTATTGCAAAAAGGTTACAGCTTAAATGGCCGTTTACTTCGCCCTGCAATGGTGATGGTTGGCGCTTAAGCCTAATAAATTCGGGAGTTTGTGAAATTTTTTCAAAAAATTTACTTGAAAAAAATTGAACGGCTCTCATATCGGATAACAAGTGTAAAGCACAACAAAATTTTTGAGGAAACGTCCAAATGGCTAAAATCATTGGTATTGACTTAGGTACTACAAACTCATGTGTTGCAGTACTTGAAGGCGACAAAGTAAAAGTAATCGAAAACGCTGAAGGCGCTCGTACAACTCCATCAATCATTGCATACAAAGATGGCGAGATTCTTGTTGGTCAATCAGCAAAACGCCAAGCGGTAACTAACCCTAAAAACACATTATTCGCGATCAAACGTCTGATCGGCCGTCGTTACGAAGACCAAGCGGTACAAAAAGATATCGGTATCGCACCATTCAAAATCATCAAAGCTGACAATGGTGATGCTTGGGTTGAAGTCAACGACAAAAAACTGGCTCCACAACAAATCTCTGCAGAAGTTCTGAAAAAAATGAAGAAAACTGCAGAAGACTACCTAGGCGAAACAGTCACTGAAGCTGTTGTAACCGTTCCTGCATACTTCAACGATGCGCAACGTCAAGCAACCAAAGACGCTGGTAAAATTGCCGGTCTGGACGTTAAACGTATCATCAACGAACCAACTGCTGCGGCACTTGCGTTCGGTATGGACAAGAAAGAAGGCGACCGTAAAGTTGCGGTATATGACCTGGGTGGTGGTACTTTCGACGTGTCTATCATCGAGATTGCTGACCTTGATGGTGACCAACAGATCGAAGTACTGTCTACTAACGGTGACACCTTCCTGGGTGGTGAAGATTTCGATAACGCACTGATCGATTACCTGGTTGAAGAGTTCAAAAAAGAACAGAACGTTAACCTGAAAAACGATCCACTAGCGTTACAACGTCTGAAAGAAGCAGCAGAAAAAGCGAAAATCGAGCTTTCTTCTTCTAACGCAACTGAAATCAACCTGCCATACATCACCGCAGATGCGACTGGTCCTAAACACCTAGTGATCAACGTGACTCGTGCAAAACTAGAAGGTCTAGTAGCTGACCTGGTTGCTCGTACCATAGAGCCATGTAAAGTTGCGCTGAAAGATGCTGGCCTGTCGACTTCTGATATTTCTGACGTAATCCTGGTGGGTGGTCAGACTCGTATGCCACTTGTACAACAAAAAGTACAAGAATTCTTCGGTAAAGAGCCACGTAAAGACGTGAACCCTGACGAAGCTGTGGCAATGGGTGCTGCGATCCAAGGTGCAGTACTGTCTGGTGACAAGAACGACGTTCTTCTGCTTGACGTAACTCCGCTGACTCTGGGTATTGAAACTATGGGCGGTGTGTTGACTCCAATCATCGAGAAAAACACTACCATCCCTGCGAAAAAATCTCAGGTGTTCTCTACAGCTGCGGATAACCAGCCTGCAGTAGACATTTCAGTGTACCAAGGTGAACGTAAGATCGCTCAACAAAACAAACTGTTGGGTAACTTCCAGTTAGGTGACATCCCACCTGCTCCACGTGGTGTGCCACAAATTGAAGTATCTTTCGACATCAACGCTGACGGTATCCTGAAAGTATCTGCAAAAGACAAGAGCACTGGTAAAGAGCAATCAATCCAGATCAAAGCAAACTCTGGTTTGAGCGATGCTGAAATCGAAGCCATGATCCGTGATGCTGAAGCAAATGCTGAAGAAGACCGTAAGTTCGAAGAACTGGCTAAAGCACGTAACGAAGCTGATGCGTTGATCGCTTCTGCAAACAAAGCAGTAAAAGATCTGGGCGAGCAAGTGACTGCTGACGAAAAAACTGCCGTAGAAACTGCGGTAAGCGAGCTTGAAGCTGCAACTAAAGAAAATGATGTTGAAGCAATCAAAGCGAAAACTGAAGCACTGCAAAACGTGATTATGCCGATCACTCAACGTGCTTACGAAGCAGCTCAAGGCCAAGGCGGTGCGCAAGGTTTTGATCCAAACGCATTCCAAGGGGGTGATGCTGCTGGTCAACAACAAAAAGCGGACGACGGCGTTGTAGATGCCGAGTTCACTGAAGTAAAAGATGATAAAAAATAATTTGTCACTTTGAGAAAAAGACCGCATTTGATGCGGTCTTTTTTTTGCTCACTTCATAGGCAATAGACGGATTTTTAATTAAACTATAATGAAATAAATCACTTAAAAATAAGAAATGATGCAGAATTTTATCAAGCTTTTTCTTTTAGCTTCCGGGCTTGCCATCATGCTGCTCTACCCGATGGGTAACTTGTTGCTGATCATCCCACCGAATGTGGTACTGGCACCTTTTAATTACCTGCAGAGCTTGGGGATTGAAGCCCCTTTCTCTCTCGGCTTCCTGATTGCCATGATTATGCTACTGATTTTAGCCATACCACAGCGCTACCCTTACGGAAAAGGCTTTATCATTTTGGGGATCGGTTTACTGAGCTATATTGTTTTCCAGATCTTTAAGTCTGAAATCACCCTGTATGCCTTCAATCACCAAACCAAGCATTCCTACAATCTGAAATATCTCATTGAATTTATCATTTTCCTGCTGAATGGTGTGGGCCTAGCTTTTATCTACCATTCCAATATGCCAAAGCAAATTGAACAGTGGAAAGGTAAAAAATCCTAGCCGAAACGAATAATAGAACCGTGCAAACGCACGGTTTTTTATATCCAATTTTTGCAAGACTAGGATTTTGCCTGTTTTTTCGCTACATTGAACCTAACAATATTTAAAACAATACGCTATGCGACTTCTTTATCTGCTGATGGGACTCATACTGTTGGTGGCAGGTTTTCTGCATCTGCAGACCCAGTCTCATCCGCAGCTAAAATTTAATTCCCTGACCGATCGTCTTACCCACCCTTTCGATTCCCGCCTGCGCTTTCGGGTCGATCAGGTGGATCCTGGTTTTGATCTCAGTCGTGAAGAAGTGATCCAACTATCTAAAGAAGCAGTCGAGATCTGGCATCATGGCACCGGTCGTAAAGACCTGATGGTTTATGATGAAAATGCCAAACTGGCGATCAAGCTGATCTATGACCAGCGTCAGCAGGAATACAATGCGCTCAAGCAAACCACGCAAAAACTGCTACAGGACGAGGCACAATATCAACGTCAGGCAGAAAACCTAAGTAGCTCTAAACAGTATATTGATCAGCAACATCAGCGTTTAGCCCAGCAGCGCATCCAGCTAGAAGCAGAATTACAGCAGTTACTGCAACAGCGTAATCAGCCAGGATTATCGGCTTATGAACAGCAGCAGCTACACCAGCAGTTTGAAGCATTTCAACAACGCGCGGAGCAGTTCCAGCATGAGGCGAACTATTTGCAACAGCAGCAGCTGGCTTTCAACAATCAGGTCTCGAGCTATCAGAGCAATGTGAAACAGCATGAGAACAATATTACCCTGGCTCAACAGCGTTTCCCGCCACGTGAATTCCATAAAGGTGTGTTCAAGGGCGATGAAATCCATGTCTATCAGTTTGATGCCAAGGATGATTTGCGTCTGACCCTGGCACATGAGCTGGGGCACGCCCTAGGATTACTGCATCATAATGACCCGGAAGCGCTGATGTATCCGGTACTTGGCCAACAGAAACTGAAAAATTTTGAATTGCGCCCGGCAGATAAAACCTTGCTGTATACACGCAAGTAAAGATAGCTTTAAACCCCTATAATTTTTACGACTTTATTGTCTGTAAATCGTCCACATCAGCGTATTTCATGTTATTGTGATGGGCTCAACATCCACCTGAACCCCGTATGGAGATCGGCATGAGTTATTACCATATCCTGATTGAAGTAAACGACCATATCAGCACGATTGATGAAACTCGTGATATTGAAATCTTTGATATTGTGGAACTTCAGCCTTATCTACACTCCATCCTGATTCCGTATTTCAATGAGCAGCTGATTGAACTGGAAGATGAAAATATCGCCTTTGAGGATATTCTGCATCTGGAAGTGAAACAGACCCTGTTACCGATCAATGACCTAATTGACGAAGAACAGAAACTGCTGCCAAGCGATACCGATATCACCATCACTGCGTATGAGATCTTCAATAACCGGGAGCTCAGCCAGGATGTCACCACTGTGATTTTTGACCTGCTGGAAGCAATCAAGCTCGAAGCTTAAAGCAAAAAATACCTGCAAATAAAAAAGTCCTCAAATGAGGACTTTTTTCTGTTTATGGTCTTGTTACTCAGACCATCTTAGATCGAGAAGGAAGAACCACATCCACAAGTGGTGGTTGCATTCGGGTTTTGCACCACGAATCGAGAGCCTTCCAGACCTTCAACATAATCCACGGTAGAGCCAACCAGATACTGATAGCTCAGTGAATCCACCAGCATCTTCACGTCACCGTTGACGAATTCTGCATCATCTTCATTCTGGCTTTCTGCAAAATTAAAGCCATAAGAGAAACCTGAACAGCCGCCCCCAGTCACATAGACACGCAGCATAAGATCTTGATTGCCTTCACTTTCACGCAATTGGCGTACTTTATTGGCAGCATTGTCAGTCAGCACAAGTGCTTGAGCATTCATGATGGATTCCTCTGTTCGGTTCGGGCATCTTTAAAAAGAAAAGACCATATTTCAAGTATAGCATACTCAATATATGGTCAGTCTTTGTAAATTAAAGCTTAATCAGAGTAAATTTATCAGGATTGCTTATAATTTTCATCCTGCAGTGCGCACTCGAAGTTTTTCGGATCCTGTTTACAACGGAACTGCCACAGCAGCTTCATCATGCGTTTGTCATAAATGCCGCGCTTGGTCAGGTCGATACGAGCCTCACGCATCATCTTCTGATAGCCCGGTTTGTCTGCAGCAGGAATATCCATCCAGTATTTCTTCGGAATATCCGCTTTCATCTTGCCCAGAATACCAAAGGCACGTGGCAGTTCACCTTTCACCCATTCCCGTGATTTCTGGCCGAAACCTGCCGGGAACTTGTCTGGACGGATAATAATATTGCCCGTCACCTGCAGGATCGGATAGTTCACAATGGCACCTTTGGTACCCAAACCTTTATGCAGTTCCAGTGGCTTAAATACCGCTGCGGGTGCGCCAATGATATCCACCTGACCATTGTTAAACTTGGCACCAAAGTTAGTCACATCTGCACTGACTGCCTGAGCACCGACCTGCTGTACCATGATTTTCTGCGCTTCATCATAGTCTAGAACAGCAATTTTCTTACCGGCTGCTTTGGCTACCGTATTGATGCTACGGTCATTGACCAAAAGGAATGCATCACCGACTGGAATCACACCTACCACTTCATATTTGCCTTGCACCATGTGCTTGGCAAAAGTTGGACTTGCCAGGCCTTGCATGACTTTGACAGCCAGGTTCAGGTCAGGAATAGCCCCGATCGCATCCAGTGAACCGGTGAAGTTATTAAACTGGCGACCACGCATTCCGGTGACGCTGATCCCATCACATTTACCGGCTTTAAAATCTTCCGCAACCACTGCTTCGTTGGTATTGACACGTAATTCAATGTCGGCACCCCAGTTTTTTGCAGCCAGCTGGTAATCCTTCATGACGGCATAAACATCACCATTTTTACCGACCAAGTCAAACACACAAATGACCTGTTTGGCTTGTGCTGCCCCTGAAGCAGCTGTAATACCTGCACCGAGTGCCAGTGCCTTTAACCAAGTTTTCATACCCTTATTCCTTTCAAGCATTGTTTTTGTTCTTCCCATAATTGCTGCATATCATTGTTTTTATGAGAAAGACGATAGCAGAATTGAATTTTATTCTAAGCCTTTTCCAGATCCAGACAATGACTCAACTGCCTGCACATACAGAAAAAAAAGCCTAGAGTTTTTCCAGGCTTTTTTCTTTTAAAAATCAAGTTATTCACCAGATAGCGAACACTCAAAGTTTGCCTTGTCGACCGAACAGCGGGCACGTTTCAGGACGCTCATCATCGAAGCATCGTAGATCCCGCGCTTGGTCATATCCATACGACCGTCACGTAGCATCTTCTGATACTTCAGCTTGTCTTCAGCATCTAGATTCAGACGGTATTTACCCGGAATCCCTGCCTCCAGACGGTTAATCATGCTGATGGCTTTTGGCAGGTTCTTCACAAACCAGTCACGCGATTTCTGGCCAAAACCAGCCGGGAAACTTTCAGGACGGATCACAAAGTCTGAAGTCACATACAGCACCGGGAAGTTAAACATGGCACCATTGCTACCCAAGCCTTTATAGATTTCCAGCGGCTTGTAAGCATAGGCTGGTGCACCAACCATATCGACCTGGCCATTGTTAAACTTCGCCACGAAGTTAGACACGTCCGAAATCACCGCTTGCGCACCTACGCGCTGCACCATGATTTTCTGGGCATCGTCATAACCCAATACTGCGAACTTCTTACCCGCTGCTTTTTCAATGGAATTGATGTTTTTGTCACGAACAAAAATATAGGCTGAACCGAGTGGTGAAATGCCTGCGACTTCATATTTCTTGCCACCGAGCGTAGATACCATTTTGTTCGCATTACGTTTGTCTAGGGCAAAAGTAATCGCACGCTGGGCAATCGCATTGCTTGGAGCACCACCGAGAGCATCAATTGAACCGGCAAACTTGTTGTACTGACGTGCACGCATCGCGGTCATAAACACGCCGTCACATTTACCGGCTTTGAAGTCATTATCCGCTACTGCTTCATCCTGGCGGGCAATCAGATTGACCTCTGCGCCCCAGGATTTTGCCGCCAGAGCCCATTCCTGCGCCATTTGATACGACTCACCGGATTTGCCCAGCAGGTCAAAAACACAGACATCGACCTTTTGTGCCTGTGCGGTGCTGGCAAAACCCAAAGCAGAAAATGCGGCCAAGCTGAGAAGTGTTTTTTTCATTGTAATAATCCTTGCAATCTCTTGTTTTTCGATGGAGTTTCCATACTTGTGTGACAAATATTAGCAAGTTTATTTAAAAAAAATAGAGCTTTTACTCAAATTGAATCAGATCAGTTGGCCCTTATTACCAAAATATGTCCCTTATTCACATCCACACCTTTAAAAAGTATTTATTTATCAATTTTTTAAGGATATATCTACTGAGTAAAAAACTTACATTTTTTTAAATGGAAATTACAAAGCAATACAACTCGGCTTATTCCCCACCTAAAGAACACTCGAAATTGGTTCGTTCTACGGTACAACGTGCGCGTTTTAATACCCGCATCATTTCAGGATCATAGATACCCTGATTGGTCAGATCAATGCGGCCATCACGTAAAATACTCTGATAATCCTTATAGTCATCCTTATTCAGATGCATCAGATATTTGGCTGGAATTTCAGCTTCCATGCGTTTTACATTAGCAATGGTTTTCGGCAATTGTTTCACAAACCAGCTACGTGACTGCTCGGCAAATTTAGCCGGGAATTTATTCGGCCGAATAATCAGGTCGGCAGTGACATTCACCACCGGAAACTTGATCATAGCCCCTTTACTTCCGAGTCCTTTATAGATTTCCAGCGGTTTAAAGGCATAGGCAGGCGATGCCACGATATCCACCTCACCCTGATTAAAACGGCGGATAAAATTGGAAATTTCAGACATCACCGGTACCGCTTCAATACGATCCACCATAATTTTCTGGGCAAGATCATAATGCAGAATGGCAAATTTCTTGTTTTTCGCATGTTCCAGCTTGTTCATGGCGCGGTCGCGTACAAAAATGTAAGCAGTACCAATTTGTACAATTCCAGCCACTTCATATTTATCTTTGCCGATTTCAGTCACCAGGCGTTTGGCATTACGTGGATGCAGCACATAACTAATCGCTTTCTGGGCAATATCATTATTCGGCACCCCGCCTATGGCATCCACTGAACCGGCAAATTTATTGTAGGCACGGGCGCGCATTGAAGTCATAAACAGCCCGTCACATTTACCCGCCTTAAAATCCTGATCGACCTTGGCTTCATCCTGATAGGCGATCAGTTGAACATCAGTGCCCCACTGCTTGCTGGCCAGCTGCCATTCTTCCAGCAACTTATAAGATTCCCCAGATTTTCCCAGCAGATCAAACACACAAATATCGACTTTGGCCTGACTCAAGCTGGACGCCAGCATGGTCAATGCAGCGCAGAATAAAGTTCCTTTTTTCATTTTGCTTTACCCAATTTATTTTTTTCATTCTTAATCTTGTGCTTATTTTTACAAATAAGCTTGGTAAGTCCTTGAAGTCATTTCTATTTAAACACAAATTACTGCAGATAAATCACATAACCTGATGAAGTGCAGATTCGCAGGAATTCTCGTGCAAGATTTTTCTATTTTTCGGCTGATTCCTTTAGAATAGCGCCATTCTCATTTGTCAGATCTCAGTAGTTTCCATGATTCAGTTAGACCAGTTAACCATACGTCGCGGTGGACGCATCCTTTTTCAGAAAGCCACCATGCAATTGCATCCGGGATGGAAGATTGGCCTGACCGGTGTCAATGGTGCCGGTAAATCTACATTATTCGCAGCGCTGTTGGGTGGCATAGAATCCGATAGCGGTACGCTGACCCGGCCAGCCGTCTGGACCGTGGCACATATGGCACAGGAAATCAAAGCGCTAAACATGAAAGCGATTGATTTTGTACTGTCTGGTGATGAGGAATACTGGGATATTCAGCATAAACTTGAGCATCCGGAACAACTCGAGGATACAGAACTGGCACGCCTGTATGGCCGTTTTGATGAAATTTCCGGTTATGCTGCTCCGTCTAAAGCTGCTCAACTGATGGCTGGCCTCGGCTTTATGGAACACCAGAATGAGTTGGATGTCGCGAGCTTTTCTGGTGGCTGGCGGATGCGCCTGAATCTGGCCCGTACCCTAATGAGTCGTTCTGATCTATTGCTGCTAGATGAACCGACCAACCACTTGGACTTGGATGCCATCCTGTGGCTGGAGGACTGGCTCAAAGCCTATGAAGGCACACTGGTGCTGATTTCACATGACCGTGATTTCCTTGATGCCATTACCGACCATATCCTGCATATCGAGAATCAGGAACTGACCCTATATACCGGCAACTATTCGACTTTTGAACGCACTCGCAGTGAACGTCTGGCGCAACAGCAACAGGCTTATGAAAAACAGCTAGAAGTCCGTGCCCATCTGCAAAAATTCATTGACCGCTTTAAAGCCAAAGCGACCAAGGCTAAACAGGCACAAAGCCGGATCAAGCAACTGGAACGCATGCAGGAACTCTCAGTCGCACATGTCGATACCCCATTTACCTTCAGCTTCCGTGAACCGACCAAAATGAGTTCACCACTGCTGCGACTTGAACATGCAGATGTTGGTTATGGGGACAAGGCCATTGTGAAGAATGTCACCCTGCAAATCACCCCAAACAGCCGTATTGGTCTGCTGGGGATGAATGGTGCGGGTAAATCCACGTTAATTAAATCTCTGGTCCGAGATTTGCCACTGCTGAATGGTGTGCGTAAAGAATCAGAACTGCTGAATATCGGTTATTTCGCCCAGCATCAGATGGATGCCTTGGATGGCAATGCCAGCCCGATGTTGCAACTGAGCCGGATTGCTGATCCGAAAATTAGTGAAGCCACTTTACGTTCATTCTTGGGCAGTTTCGGCTTTAGCGGCGAGCGCATGGATACACCAAGTGAAAGTTTCTCCGGTGGTGAACGTGCCCGACTGGCACTGGCACTGATTGTATGGCAGCGTCCAAATGTTCTGATTCTAGACGAACCAACCAACCACTTGGACTTGGATATGCGTCATGCCTTGACTATGGCACTGCAAGACTTTGAAGGTGCAGTGGTGCTGGTGTCGCACGAACGTCAGCTGATTTCCAGTGTTTGTGATGAACTTTTACTAGTTCATAACGGCAAATGTACTGAATTTGATGGTGATTTGGCTGCTTATGCTGACTGGCTGCGTCAGGCGCGTGCTGAGTTATTTAAAAGTATCCAGAAAACTGTAGAAACAGCCAAACCACAAGTGGAAACCAAACCTGCACCAGCGAAAGTGGATAAGGAAGCGCAACGTAAGGAAGCTGCGCGTCAGCGTGAGCAGACCCGTCCAATCCGCAAAAACATTGAAAAATGTGAAAGTCAGATTGAAAAGCTGCAACCACGGCTGGCAGAAATTGAAGAACTGCTCGCTGACAGTTCCCTATATGATGCTTCACGTAAGGATGAGTTATTGAAACTCATGAATGAGCAGACTGAACTAAAAGCCAAGCTGGAAGCCGCAGAAGAACAGATGCTAGAACTGATGATGCAATTGGAAGAAATGGAACAGTCTTTCCAGAACAGCTAATACTTCATATAAGTTTGAATCTATAGAGATCAGTGGTTTTCGCCACTGATCTTTTTTTTTTACTTCTCCGTTTTTCTCTTTTTTTAAATAGCGGGTTCAACAGATACATCATCCTTAATTACGTAACGCTTATATAAGTTTATTTTTTAAACAGTTGGGTTCCTTATTTCATACATTAATTTACAGCGCTATGCAGCGGGCTGCGGCTCTAATAAAAGGGCATTTTTATTTTTCAGCAGCCTTTGACGAGTCTGTGTAAATGGTGAACTAGAGAGGAAATCCACATGCGTGCTCTAACCTATCATGGTGCCCGAGATGTACGAGTTGAAACTGTTCCCGATCCCGTAATTCAGGAAGCAGATGATGTTATTTTACGCGTGACCGCCACGGCCATCTGTGGCTCAGATCTACACCTATATCGTGGCAAAATTCCCGCTACTGAGGAAGGTGATATTTTTGGTCATGAATTCATGGGTATTGTTGAAGAAGTCGGGCCGGCCGTCACAGAAGTAAAAAAAGGCGACCGGGTAATTATTCCCTTTGTGATTGCCTGCGGTCACTGCTTCTTCTGCGAACATCAGCTCACCGCTGCTTGTGAAAATACCAACACCGGACGTGGCGCTATTATCAACAAAAAACAGATTCCGCCGGGTGCTGCCCTATTCGGCTATAGCCATCTTTATGGCGGCGTGCCAGGTGGCCAGGCTGAATATGTGCGTGTTCCCAAAGGCAATATCGGTCCATTTAAGGTGCCAGGTTCTCTACCCGATGAAAAAGTACTGTTCCTGACCGATATCCTGCCGACTGCCTGGCAAGCGGTAACCAATGCTCAGGTCACTCGTGGCTCAACTGTCGCCATTTATGGAGCCGGCCCAGTGGGTTTATTGTCAGCTGCCTGTGCACGTATGCTTGGTGCTGAACAGATTTTTATGGTTGATCATCACCCTTACCGTCTGCGTTTTGCCTATCAGACCTATGGTGTGATTCCGGTGAATTTTGATAAAGTTGATGCCGCAGAATACATTATTGAACATACTCCTGGACATCGCGGTGTGGATGCGGTGATTGATGCGATTGGTTTCGAAGCCAAAGGCAGTATGCTGGAAACGGTGATGACCAACCTGAAAATTGAGGGTTCCAGCGGTTATGCCCTGCGTCAATGTATCGCAGCGGTACGCCGAGGTGGTGTCGTTAGCGTACCAGGTGTCTATGCCGGTCCGATCCATGGCTTCCTGTTTGGCGATGCCTTTGATAAAGGCCTGACTTTTAAAATGGGCCAAACCCATGTACACAAATTCCTGCCAGAATTGCTGGAACATGTGGAAAATGGCAACCTTTCTCCTGAAGTGATCATTACCCACCGTATGAACCTGTCTGATGCTGCCGAAGGCTACCGGATTTTTGATAAGCGTGAAGAAGATTGCCGCAAGGTGATTTTGACTCCCTAAATGATTTTTAAACAAAAAAGCGCCGTTAGGCGCTTTTTTTATTTAGATCATTTCATAAATCATTTTTACTGTTTATTAGAAGAAAAAAAATTAAATCCCCTGCTCTCTATCCCTCTCAACCCTCTAAATCTTCACATTGGGAATGAAATCAAGAAATGAATCAGTGAGTAAAAAATAGAAATCAAAAGTAAAAAAACACGAATTCCATGATTTTAGAATAAAAATGAAAGTTCACTTGATTATTAAATAAATTATGTAGTTTGGCTACATATTAATTTTTCAAGCTTAAATATGTTCCACGCAGATTATTTAATAAAACTACAATAGCAATATAAGTCACTGTTTTTATAAATATTTCTTTTGTTTCTTCTGTAAAACACCCAGTAAATGGTGAAAAACTGACTGTTGCTGGCAATTTCCTAATCGCAGCAGAAATAGAACTCCAGCGCATCTTTTAAATTCAAAATAGTATTTTAAATTTAAAAATACTTATCCACAATACAGAAAATTAAATTTGAATTTAGAAAGTACAAAAAACTTAGCTACCGAAGAGGTTGTGGATAAATATTATCTTATTCACATAAATAAATATGGATAACTTTGTAGTTATCCACACTATTGATCAGGATTCAAACGAATACACAAACCTTACTATTCACATATTATTTTAATTATTCAGCTTCCATTTATTAAGCCTTTGAATGATCAGGATTTGAGAAATCTCAGTTCGACAATCTTCCATTCATCACCCAAACGCCAGATTTCCTGAATACGCTGCTTGTTGCCTTCTATCTCAATCAGGATACGACATTCGGTCTGGTCTTCATTGTATTCAAATTCTTCGTATTCCACTTCAGGTTTATGCGGTTTCCACACCCCATTCTCAACTGCATGGGCAATCCGGTCATAACGCAAATAACTACTTTCCACACGGCCTTCCTGTTCAAACACCACCTTAAAGTCTTCATGCTCATAATGGCGCAGCACATCATAGTCGCCACGATAGAAGGCATTGGCCCAAATCTCACGTATTTCTTCAAGTTGGCTGTCCATGGATAAACCTCTTTTAGGTCGGTTTGGCCCTGCACTGCAGGCAGATTTCCTGAGTTTAAACTCAACTGATCAGACACCCAAAATCCTGTGCTGATTTAGAATTATGCTAAATAGTTCATATGACATTAGCATAAAATTTGTACAAAAAAAGCACCCCGAAAGGTGCTTTTTTAAATAGGTTATGTATCAGTTATGCATCAATATCCGCATTCAAGGCATTTTCTTCAATGAAGGCACGACGTGGTTCCACATCATCACCCATCAGGCAAGAGAACATACGATCCGCTTCGATTGCATCCTGTACAGTGACCTGCAACATGTTACGGTTTTCAGGGTCCATGGTGGTTTCCCACAACTGGTCGGCGTTCATCTCACCCAGACCTTTATAACGCTGGATCATCATGCCGCGACGTGAGTCTTGCAGGATGTTTTGCCATACGTCATGGAAGCTATTGACCAGGATTTTACGCTCGCCTTTTTGCAGATAAGCACCTTCTTCAAGCAGAGTAAACCAGCTCTTCGAGTTCTTCAGCAAACGTGCATATTCACTTGAACCCAGCAGGCCAGCATCAAGCAGATAAGCATGTGGTAGGTTATGCACGTAAATCGTGATACGCGGCATATATGTAGTGCTCTTAGTGCCGTCCGCTTCTTCTTTCTCGAAGGTTTCAATGCTCAGCTCAGGACGCAGGCTTGGTTGTTTGTCCTCAATATGCTGACGCAGCTGCATAGCCCAGTTTTCTACATAGTCCAGATCAGTCGCCTGATCCAGCTTGAAGGCTTCAATCGCTAACAAGCCATCCAGCAGGGTTGCAGGATAACGTAGTGTTAAACGGTGCAGGCTCTTTTGTGAAGTCTGGTAATCCGCAATCACATTGGCCAGTGCTTCACCACGAATCGCTGGCGCATCGGCACTGACATGCAGTTCCAACTCATCAATCGCATTGGAAATCAGGAAAGTTTCCAGTGCATCATTATCCTTGATGTACTGTTCCTGTTTGCCTTTTTTCAGCTTGTACAATGGCGGCTGAGCGATATAGATATGACCACGCTCCACCAGCTCCGGCATTTGACGGAAGAAGAAGGTCAGTAACAGCGTACGGATGTGCGAACCGTCCACGTCGGCATCGGTCATGATGATGATTTTGTGATAACGCAGCTTGTCCGGATTATATTCTTCACGACCAATACCACAGCCAAGTGCAGTAATTAACGTACCAACTTCGGCAGATGAAATCATCTTGTCGAAGCGTGCGCGTTCCACGTTTAGAATCTTACCTTTCAGTGGCAGAATCGCCTGCATCTTACGGTTACGGCCCTGTTTTGCAGAACCGCCCGCAGAGTCACCTTCGACCAGGTACAGTTCAGACAATGCTGGATCTTTTTCCTGACAGTCTGCCAGCTTGCCTGGAAGACCTGCGATATCCAGTGCACTCTTACGACGGGTCATTTCACGTGCTTTACGCGCCGCATCACGGGCACGTGCTGCATCAATGATTTTGCCAGCAATTGATTTTGCCGCTTGTGGATTTTCCAGCAAATATTCCGCGAAAGCCTTGTTCATGGCTTGCTCAACTGCAGGCTTCACTTCACTCGACACCAGTTTTTCTTTGGTCTGTGAAGAGAACTTCGGATCCGGTACTTTTACAGATACGATCGCGGTCAGACCTTCACGGGCATCATCACCAGAAACGCTCACCTTCTCTTTCTTGAGCAGGTTTTCGCTTTCCATGTAATTGTTCAAACCACGGGTCAATGCAGCACGGAAACCAGCTAAATGCGTACCACCATCTTTTTGCGGAATGTTATTGGTAAAGCAGCGTACATTTTCCTGATAAGAATCATTCCACTGCAATGCCACTTCGACACCAATACCATTTTCAGCCTGTGTAGTGAAATGGAAAATGTCATTCAAATGGGTCTTGCCTTGATTGATATATTTTACAAACTCAGACAGACCACCTTCGTAGTCATACACATATTCGGCATTGATACGCTCATCACGCAATACAATACGAACACCAGCATTCAGGAAAGACAGTTCACGTAAACGACGCGCCAGAATATCGACATTGAAAATCGTCTGGCTAAAAGTTTCCGCACTTGGCCAAAAACGTACACGGGTACCAGTACGGTCGGTATCACCGATCACTTTTAACGGATACTGTGGATCGCCATGACGGTATTCCTGCTGGTGAATATGACCAGCACGGTGAATGGTCAGTTCAAGTTTTTCTGATAGCGCGTTTACAACAGAAACACCTACGCCATGCAGACCACCTGAAACCTTATAACTGTTGTCATCAAATTTACCACCGGCATGCAGAATGGTCAGGATCACTTCTGCCGCAGATACCCCTTCCTCAGGATGGATATCGGTTGGAATACCACGGCCATTATCTGAAACAGAAACAGATTCATCTTCATGGATAGTCACGATAATTTCATCACAGTGACCTGCCAGCGCCTCGTCAATCGAGTTATCGACCACTTCGAAAACCATGTGGTGTAAGCCGGTACCGTCATCTGTATCACCAATGTACATGCCCGGACGCTTACGCACTGCGTCTAAACCACGTAATACCTTGATGCTAGAGGAATCATAAGCCTTTTCAATGGTTTGTTCTGGTTGAGAAGCAGCTTGATCTTCTGAACTCATGGTTTCTCCCTAGTGAAAAATAGGTCTATCCAAAGATGGAAAATTATTGCACGACAACTTGAACAGTACCGTTTTCAACATTGAATAACTGATATGAGATAGACAAATCATGTAAGTGCTTTTGTACTGATTCGTGGTCTAAAGTGGTAATAAAAACTTGACTACCAAGTTGGCTCAATCGCTCAATTAAACGTTGTTGTGCGGTTAAATCTAATTCTGCTGTCAGATCATCTAATAATACCACAGTTTCCTTATTACAAGAATGTAGCATTGCAATTTGCGACAGTTTTAATGCGGTCAGCAACAGCTTTTTCTGACCGCGTGACAGGATTACATCAGCATCCCCTAAAAGGGTTTTCAGGCGCAGATCGGCACGGTGTGGACCATACTCGGTATAACGCCGCTCACAGTCTCGCTCATGATGATTGGTCAGGTCATTTAAGAGGCCTGTGTCACTATGAAACCCCGGACTGTATTCCAAGCTAATGTCCAAATCTGGCAGTAAATACTTTAAATCTTCAGCAAAAAATGGTTGCCACTGTTCCACGATACCCATGCGCTGTGAATGTAGAATTTCGCCATATTGGCTCAACATCTGGTTCCACGGTTCCAGCTCGGACAGAGTCAAATAACGTTTGGATTTAAGCAGACTGTTCCGCTGTTTCAGCGCACGCGAATAATATTGCCAGGCATGATAAAATTCTGGTTCCACGTGGAACATCAACCAGTCCAGTAACTGTCGGCGTGGTTTGGCTCCATGATCGATAATATCGGTACTTTGTGGGTCAATCAGTTGCAGAGGGAGTATCTTGGCTAATTGCCCCTGCGTCGCGACCAGATCACCATTGACCTTAATGACCTGCTCACCACTAGCAAGCTTCTGCATACCAACTTTTTCAGTCTCGGATTGAGCAAATACGATGGCGTCCGATGCACCATTTTGGATGTAATTTTTTGGAATATGAGTACGGAAGGAACGGCCGGTTGCCAGCAAATGAATTGCCTCTAAGACTGAAGTCTTGCCTGAACCATTCTGTCCATAGAAAACATTAAACGGTTGCAATCCATGGAGTGCAACCGTTTTCAAGTTTCGTACACGTTCAATATGTAAACGCGTGATATGCATAGAAAGCGCCTGTATGCCGCTGCTTAGACACGCATTGGCATCACAACATAAACCTGTTCAGGATGTGCAGGATCCTGTACCAATACTGACTGGTTCGCTTCAGTCATGCTCATCGATACATCTTCACCGTCCAGTACAGACAGTACATCCAGCAAATACTGCGCATTGAATGACATTTCCATTGGCGCATCAGAATACTGGATCGCTAAATCTTCAATCGCTTCATCCTGCTCTGGGTTATTCGCACGAAGTTGCAAAGAATCCGCATTAAAGTTCAGGAATACGCCACGCAGCTTTTCATTACTCAGGATCGCTACACGTTGCAGCGATTGCTTGAACACATCATGCGCGATGCGTACATGCTTGTCTCCACCACGCGGAATTACACGGCGATAATCAGGGAATTTACCGTCAATCAGCTTAGTGGTGAAACGAACCGTAGTATCGCCCTGCTCTTTGTCACGGCTTGGTACGGTAATTGTCACATTCAGGAATTCACGGCCAATAAGCAGAGATAACTGGTCATCTTCAACACTGAGCAGACGCTGTAATTCACCCACGGCTTTACGTGGAACAATCGCCTGAATCGGCTGAGTTGCAGTCGATTGTGCAGCTGTTTCACAAAGCGCCAGACGGTGACCGTCAGTGGTCACGGCACGCAATTGGTTCGCATCAATTTCTAATAAAGTCCCTGTCAGGTAGAAACGTACATCCTGCACTGCCATCGCGAAAGCTGTCTTTTCAAACAGGCGTTTCAGTTCACGCTGAGTGACTGTTACTTGTGTGCCCTGGCTGTTTTCAGTCGACAATAATGGATAATCTTCAGCTGGCAAAGTCCCTAGCACAAAACGGCTGTTACCTGACTTTAGAATACAGCGCTGGTCTTCAGTGATTTGCAGGTCAATCAATGCTGCAGAAGGCAGAGATTTACAAATATCAATCAGCTTACGCGCTGGTACAGTGGTTTCACCCGCTTGCAGGCACGCACCTTCATTCAAAGGTGTACTGGCTACCAGCTCAACTTCCAAATCGGAACCGGTGACCGTTAATGCTTGAGTTGTCACTTGAATTTTCAGGTTAGATAGAATGTTTAAGGTATGGCGACGTTCAACCGCTCCTACGACATGTGATAGAACATTCAGTAAGCTCTCTTTCGCGATTTTTAAACGCACGGTACATTCCTCTGAAAACTGAAGATTAATATAGGGAAAAGTTAATTTTTTAGCATTGTACTATGCGGCAAAATATGCCGCATAGCAAGAGCAGAATTTGAGCGTTTTGGGTCAGCTTTGCAGCAGTCGTTGCAAGTTTTTGTAGTCTTCGTTGAAGATTGGGTCTTCCTCACGCAGACTCTGCACTTTTTCACAGGCATGCATCACGGTACTGTGGTCACGACCACCAAATGCCATGCCAATTTCAGGGAAACTGTCGCCGGTCAGTTCACGTGCCAGACCCATTGCAAGCTGACGCGGACGTGCATAGATACGAGTACGTTTTGGACCCACCAGTTCTTTTAGTGGAATACGGAAATATTCACTCACCACACGTTGGATATTTTCGGTACTGATGGTACGGGCACGAATTGCCAGCACATCTTTCAAAGACTCACGCACAACATCGAGATCAATTGGTGTGCCTTTAAAGCGGGAAATTGCTACCACTTTATTCAGTGCACCTTCAAGCTCACGCACATTGGCCACCACCTGCTGGGCAATAAATAGCGCACAGTTACGTGGCAGATCGACGCCATTGCTTTCGGCTTTTTTAAGTAAAATTTCAATACGGGTTTCAATATCGGGCGGTTCCACACCAACCGATAAGCCCCAAGAGAAACGTGAAACCAGACGTGGATCCAGTTCGGTCAGTTCTTTCGGATAACGATCTGAAGTCAGGATAATCTGCTTCGATTCATCCAGCAGCGCATTAAAGGTATAGAAGAACTCGACCAGACTGGCCTCTTTACCCGCCAACAAGTGAATATCATCGACCAGCAACAGATCCAGAGAACGGCAATTTTTCTTGAACTCCTCTACTTTGCCCTGCTGCAGCGAGCTGACAAAGTCCTGTACAAAGCTTTCTGCGGTCATATACATCACACGGGCATTTGGCTTGGCCTGCAATAATGCATTACCAACGGCCTGCATCAAGTGGGTTTTACCCAGACCAGTCGGGCCATACAGGAACAGCGGGTTATGTTGTGACGCACCGAGCTGAGTCAGTACCTTACGGCAGGTTTCTGCCGCCATCTGGTTGGAACGGCCTTCAACAAACAATGCAAAGGTAAACAAGGGATTCAGTTGACGCTTGCGACTATTGCGCGTGGTTTCTTCTTTCTCTTTTTTCGGACGTGGTGCTGGTGCAGGCGTGCTTTCCAATGCAGCAGTCGTGGTTGCTGGCTGCTCACTCGCAGATAGAATTGCACCTGGACGTGAATCGACCAGAATTTCCACTTTACGGATACGACCTTCAGAAAGTTGCTCAGCTAGAATGGTAATGAGCTCTAGATGATGTTCCTGAATGTAACGCGTCCAATAAGGGTTGGGTGCATACAAACGCAGGGTATCGTCCAGCTCTTCTGCAACCAGTGGGCGTATCCACATTGTAAAGACATTTCCAGAGAGCTCTTGTCGCAAGCGATTTAAGCAGTCTGTCCAAAGCATGTGAATCCCCTATTTATTCCATTTTCAATTAAAGACATTACCGCATCCGAAGCGGGTCGCCATTCTAACCAAGTTATCCACATCTGTCATGGCATATTCTGCAGAAATCGCTCAAAAAAGCACTTTTCACGCATAAATTTAAATTTAAAACCTGGTGTGGATAAGTTTATCCGCAAGCTGTGGATAAAATATAGCACAAAGTTATCCACAAAGTATAAAAATTATAAAAACAGTTTTATCCACAATATAAGATAATGTTAATTATTTAAAAAAGTGGATTTTCCACAGCAAATCGGCTCCCTAATATTAATAAATTTAAATTTTAAAATTTGAATTTATTTATAAACCTTGAGCTTTCTGTGGATAACTAGATTGAGTTTAAATTTGAATTCAAAACGTGAGAATGAATTTAATATGTGAATAGAATTGTGGATAAATATGTTGATATAAGTGTTTATAACTCACAATAGATTATAAAACAATTGTTTACATTGTGATTAACTCTTTTTTAATCTCTTTGATTACACTATTTGAAAATGTAAAGACAAGTCTGCTCAAAGAGTTATTTGAAAAGAAAACCGCATTTTCATTGACAGCTCAAGCAATGAGCACTAAAATCGCGGACCTTCATAGAAAGATCATTTTGGGAGTTTCGACATGAAACGTACATTCCAACCATCTGAATTAAAGCGTAAACGCGTTCATGGTTTCCGTGCTCGTATGGCTACTAAAGCTGGTCGTCAAGTTCTAGCTCGCCGTCGTGCAAAAGGTCGTCACAGCTTAACTGTTTAATCGGTTAGGCTTCGCCGACTTTGGGTGTTATGACAACACTTTATGGTTTTGGCACAGAGTTACGATTACGCTGTGCTGCCGATTATAAAGGTGTCTTTGATGGTGCGCTTTTTAAAGTGCATCAACCCCATTTCTTATTTCTTGCAAAACAGTCCGAACTGCCAAATAGCCGTTTGGGTTTAGTCGTTGCTAAGAAAAAAGTGCGCCGAGCGCACGAGCGAAATCGAGTAAAACGTCTTGCTCGCGAAAGCTTTCGTCTGCACCAGCAGCAACTCAGCGATCTGGATATTGTCGTGATGCCTAAAGTCGGCATTGAAGCAGTCCCGAATGCAGAATTACATCAGCAATTACAATTTGCCTGGCAGAAACTCAACCGTCTCGCCAAAAAGCATACAAAAATAGCTCCCTCCCCACAAAAGTAGAGATGACCAATGGTACGTTTACTGCATTGGTTAATACGTTTCTATCAGATTGCGATTAGTCCTCTTCTTGGACCCCGCTGTCGTTATATTCCAACATGTTCTCAATATTCATTGGAAGCAGTCCATACACATGGAGCTGTACGTGGTGTGTGGCTGGCTACTCAGCGTATTTGCCGTTGTCATCCGTGGGGTGGCTCTGGATATGATCCGGTTCCTCCGAAAGCGATTCGTTTTATTTCATTTCAGCAAATAGATTCTCAAACGCTTCACGTTGCTGTACCCTTTCGTGATCGTTTATTGAACCAAAATCACTCTAACCACTTGGGGTAATACATATGCAACAATGGGCCAGGATTGCAATTCTCGGGGCTATGTTTGTTGTCGCATATTTGCTCATTTTGGCGTGGCAAAAAGATTATGGAAATGCACAAACCAATCAAAAGCAGGAAACTGCTGTGGTTTCGCATGAAGTATCAGCAGATTTGCCGAATGGTCAGACGGCGACAGCCGCTTCTGATGTGCCACAAGCAAATGTAGCAGCGCAGCAAGCCGCGGATGCAACAGCACCTGTAAGTCAGCAGCTTATTTCAGTACAAACTGACCTTTATCATCTTTGGATTAACCCTAAAGGTGGTGATATTGTTCGTGTTGAATTACTCAATCATGACAAAAACAAAGACAGCGATGAACCTTTCGTGATGCTGGAAAGCGATGCGAAACGTACTTATGTCGCCCAGTCTGGTTTAATCGGCCTGAATGGACCGGACAGCAGCCGTAATGGCCGCCCAACCTATGAAGTGGAAAAAACCACTTATACCCTGAATGATGCTAAAGCAGGCAAGAACAAAGATGGCGAGACAGCGAAAGTGCTGTCTGTACCAATGGTATTCAAGACTGCTGATGGTGTCGAAATCATCAAAACCTTTAACTTCACTGAAGGTGAATATCCTGTAGTTGTGAACCACAAAGTGGTGAACCGCAGTGGACAGGCTTGGCAGGGTCAAATGTTTGGCCAGATCAAGCGTGACAATTCCGAAGATCCAGGCAAGTCTGATCAGGGTATCTTTACACTAGGTACTTTCTTGGGCGGTGCATGGGGTACGCCGGATGAGCACTACAACAAGTTGAAATTTGACAATTTTGTTGAAGAAAAGCTCAGCACTGAAGCTAAAGGTGGCTGGATTGCCATGGTTCAGCACTACTTCGTGAGTGCCTGGGTACCGGGTAACCTGAAACTGACTCAAGCTCAGGGTGAAGCGTATACAGCGAAGCTGGAATCACGTAAATCGACTGATGACATGAACATCATCAGCTTTACTTCTCCAACCTTCAATGTACCAGCAGGTACGGTGGCAGAAATTGATGCGACCTTCTACTCTGGTCCAAAAATTCAGTCAGAACTGAAAGATCTGGCTGTTGGTTTAAACCAGACCGTAGATTATGGCTGGTTATGGCCAATTGCTAAACTGCTGTTCCTCGGACTACAGTTCTTCCACGGCTTGGTGGGCAACTGGGGCTGGGCAATCATTCTGCTGACAGTATTGGTCAAAGTGATTCTATGGCCATTGTCGTCTAAGAGCTACCGCTCTATGGCGAAAATGCGTGTGATCGCGCCAGAAATGCAGCGTATGAAAGAAGAGTTCGGTGAAGACCGTATGCGTTTCTCTCAAGAAATGATGGCGCTGTATAAACGCGAGCAGGTGAATCCACTTGCTGGCTGTTTACCATTGTTACTGCAAATGCCAATCTTCCTGGCACTGTACTGGGTATTGATGGAATCTGTAGAATTGCGTCATGCACCATGGATGTTCTGGATCCAAGATTTATCTTCAATGGATCCTTGGTTTATCCTGCCATTGCTGATGGGTGCGACCATGTACATCCAGCAGTCTCTGAACCCGCAGCCTGCTGACCCAATGCAAGCTAAGGTGTTCAAGATCATGCCAGTGATCTTTACGGTATTCCTGCTGTTCTTCCCGGCTGGTCTGGTACTGTACTGGATTGTGAACAACCTGATCACGATCTTCCAGCAAAGCCTGATCAACAAGTCAGTAGCGAAAGAACGTGAAAAACGTGAAGGTGCAACCCCAGCAAACTAAGTCTTGCTGACGGGCTGAATAAATCCGCTTAAGATGGTAATCTTAGGCGGATTTTTTTGGCTGTATTTTTAGATCTTCTGCAGGTGAATTGTATGCTCAACCCAACCACAACCATTGCTGCGATTGCGACACCACCCGGACGTGGCGGCGTTGGGGTGATTCGCCTGTCTGGCCCAAAATCCTATGAGATTGCCCAGGCTCTGACCCAGAAAGAACTGCCACAGGCACGTTTTGCTGCTTTCAGAAAGTTCTATGATGCGGCGGGTGAAATCATGGATGAAGGTCTAGTGATCTGCTTCCCGAACCCGCATTCCTTTACTGGTGAAGATGTGGTGGAACTGCAGGGCCATGGCGGCCCGGTGATCCAGAATGCTCTATTGGCACGTTTACTAGAGCTTGGTGCTACTGCAGCCAAAGCGGGTGAATTCTCGATGCGTGCCTTTGAAAATGGCAAGCTGGATCTGGTACAGGCTGAAGCGATTGCTGACTTGATCGATGCGACCTCGCAGGCTGCGGCACGTTCTGCGGTACGTTCCCTGCAAGGGGCTTTTTCCACCAAAGTGAATACAGTGTTGGAACAGCTGATTCACCTACGTCTGCATGTGGAAGCCGCGATTGACTTCCCCGAAGAAGAAATCGATTTCCTTGCGGATGGCAAGATTCTCAAACTACTGGATGGTGTAGCTGCTGCCGTAACCCAAGTCCAGCAATCGGCACGTCAGGGCCAATTATTGCGTGAAGGTTTACAAGTGGTGATCGCAGGCAAACCGAATGCAGGTAAATCTTCCCTGTTAAATGCACTAGCAGGCAATGAACGCGCTATTGTCACTGATATTGCTGGAACGACCCGTGACGTGCTGCATGAGAAAATTACCCTGAATGGCTTGCCAATTACCCTGACCGATACCGCAGGTTTGCGTGAAACGGGTGATGTGGTGGAAAAAGAAGGCATCCGCCGTGCGATTAAGGAGATTGAACAGGCGGATCTGTTGTTGCTGGTTTATGATCTGAGCCAAGGTGAGAATCCGTTACAATTGGCACAGGAATACTTTGCTGAGCATCTTGAGCCAAAACGCTTGATGCTGATTGGGAGTAAATGTGACCTCACTGGTGCTGAGGCTGCGATCGGTGATTTTGAAGGTTTCCGTCATATCACTGTTTCAGCCAAGCAGGAAACTGGTGTTCAGGCGCTCATAGATACGATTACAGCGCATGCAGGCTTTCAGCCTGAAGAAGATACCTTTATCGCACGTACCCGCCATTTAGACGCAATGAAGCGCACTCAGGCATATCTGGCAGAAGCACGTGAGCAACTGGTGGTGTATAACGCGGGTGAACTAGTCGCAGAATCGCTACGTCTGGCCCAAAATGCTTTGGGTGAGATCACCGGTGACTTTAGTGCGGATGATTTGCTCGGCAAGATCTTTGGATCATTTTGTATTGGAAAGTAATTTTCTTGTTCAACGAAAAAAGCCCTCGATTGAGGGCTTTTTTTTATGGTCATGATGTCCCGTCCTGAAATAAGTTTACACCTTAAGAGACTTATTTTATGGAACATACACGACAACAAC
>NZ_JPQO01000003.1 GCF_000773685.1 Acinetobacter sp. HR7
TTCAGCGGACGCTTACATTCTTCAGACTGAACAGATCTGTAAATTCAGCTTGTTTAAATTGCAAAAGTGTCATCACGATGGCGATAAACCCCATCCCTGTAACCCAAGAGAGAGGAAGATAGCGACAGCTAAATAAAGGAGTTGTATTAGGCATAATATACTTTTTATTAGGTGGTTTATTATTGAATAAATTGGGCTTAATTCAGAAATATTGCTGCTAACAGAATCAGGCCAATCACAATGATTAAAATCACATTACTATAAACAGGGTTAATAAAAGCGGACTGTTTCGGCTGTTTTTCAGTATTTAACCATTGCCCTTGATGATCAAAAATAAGCACTTCTCGACCACCAGCATTATAGCCAAGCTCACGTAATGCTCGATTTTCTACAAAAGTAATGCCATCTTCCAGATTTTCTTTGACTTGTAAAAGTAAAATAGGGGTACGGTCATACCATGGCAATTTTTTCATTTTGATTAACTGCTTCAATGTCATTTCAGCGGCCTCAAAATTAGCAAGAATTGTTCGGGTATGATCATATTTCTGAATAGGTAAAATCGTATGTTCTACTTGTCCTTGATGATTAAGAATCTGCATGCGATCACGGTACATCTGCACCCATATAGCTTTTTGAAATTCCTGTAGCTTTTGCTGAAGCGTATTATTTGTCATTCTAATATTTAAGTTTTTGATTTTAATTTGATTATAGCTATATTTATTTGAATTTAAATATTTCTTATCAAATAAAAAATCCCGCCATTAAGACGGGATTTTTTAGAATCTTTCGATTACCAGCTTAACGCACCACCAGTTTGGTAGTCTGTTACGCGAGTTTCGAAGAAGTTCTTCTCTTTACGCAGGTCCATCATTTCTGACATCCACTGGAATGGGTTAGTCACACCAGTGAACTGTTCAGGCAAGCCAAGCTGGCTCAGACGACGGTTACAGATGAATTTCAGGTATTCTTCCATCATGCCTGCATTCATACCCAATACACCACGTGGCATGGTGTCACGAGCATATTCGATTTCAAGCATGGTACCTTCAAGGATCATCTGAATTACTTCTTGCTGGAACTCAGGAGTCCACAAGTGCGGGTTCTCGATCTTGATCTGGTTGATCATGTCGATACCGAAGTTCAGGTGCATAGACTCATCACGCAGAATGTACTGGAACTGCTCAGCAACACCGTTCATCTTGTTACGACGACCCATAGACAGAATTTGTGTGAAACCGCAGTAGAAGAAAATACCTTCAAGTACGCAATAGAATGCGATCAGGTTGCGCAGCAAAATCTGGTCGTTTTCCGGTGTACCAGTTTTGAAAGTAGGATCACTTAAAGACTGAGTATATTTCAGGCCCCAAGCTGCTTTACGTGCAACTGCTGGAACTTCGCGGTACATGTTGAAGACTTCGCCTTCGTCCATACCCAAAGATTCGATACAGTATTGATAAGCGTGAGTGTGAATTGCTTCTTCAAAAGACTGACGCAGAATGTATTGACGGCATTCCGGGTTGGTAATGTGACGGTAGATCGCCAGTACCAGGTTGTTCGCTACCAGTGAGTCAGCAGTCGAGAAGAAACCAAGTGAACGCATTACGATAGTACGCTCGTCTTCGGTCAAGCCATCTTCAGACTTCCAAAGTGCGATATCGTGGTTCATGTTGATTTCTTGTGGCATCCAGTGGTTGGCACAACCGTCCAGATATTTCTGCCAAGCCCATTCGTATTTGAATGGTACAAGCTGGTTCAAATCGGCACGACAGTTGATCATGCGTTTGTCGTCAACTTGTACACGTTGAGCGCCCATCTCAAGTTCTTCAAGACCAGGCGCAACGTCTAAATGATTTAAGGCGTTAGATGCTCGAGCCAACGGATCGGCTGAATTTGTTGATGTGCTTCTAGGGGTTGCAGCGGGTTGTGCAGTTGCCACACTCTTCTGTGGTTGCTGTGCATCAGATACCACTTGCGGATTAGCCGTTTTTTTCGGTTCGACGGGCGCAGACTGGTGTTCAGGTGCAGCCGGTTTTTGCGAATCATCTTCGAAATCGTCCCAACTTAGGATAGACATATCAATTCTCTCTTCGATGCTTATATCTTTTATTAGACATCCAGCAACGCTGAGATGTCTTACTATACGCTCAATTTGTGTAAGCAAAATTAAGTTTTGTCGATGATTGCTCTAGTTTTATTAGGAAGAGCGAATATCCCCACTACTTATTTTGCTTACGCGTTTTATGTGCCTTCATCCAGAAGTAGGCGATCGGCAAATAAAAGGTAAGAACAAAGGAAACAACCAGGGCTACCAGTCCTAACATATAGTTGTGGGTCATTGGAGGCATGGTGGATTTTCCTTTAATTTTTCTAATTTCTTTTAAATCCTCCCCAAACCCCTCCTTTATGAAAGGAGGGGCTTCCATCAACCTATTCTGATTTTTGGAAGTCCCCCTTTGCAAAAGGGGGATTTAGGGGGATTCTTAGAAACCCGTCAGATTACTGACAAGCCTCACAGTCTGGGTTGTCAATTGAACATGCTTGAGGCACTGGTGCTGCTTGAGTGAAACCTTCTTCCTCTGCAGGAACTTCTGGTTTCTTCTCTTCAACCACTGGTGCTGCAGCAACAGGTGCCGCAACAGTTGCAGGTTTAACTGCGTTCAGTGCACCAGTATTAATTGTTGATTTCTCAGCAGAAGTTGCGCCTAATGCACGTAGGTAATAAGTCGTTTTCAGACCACGTAACCAAGCCATCTTGTAAGTGATGTCCAGTTTCTTACCGTTTGCACCTGCGATGTACAGGTTCAGAGATTGCGCCTGGTCGATCCATTTTTGACGACGAGAAGCAGCATCTACGATCCAACGTGGTTCAACTTCGAACGCAGTCGCGAAAATAGCTTTTAGTTCTTCAGGAATACGTGCGATCTTCTGTACAGAACCTTCGAAATGTTTCAGGTCATTGACCATTACCGCATCCCAAAGACCACGTTCTTTCAATGCACGTACCAGGTATGGGTTGATCACAGTGAATTCACCAGACAGGTTAGATTTCACATACAAGTTCTGGAATGTTGGCTCGATAGATTGAGAAACACCACAGATGTTCGAAATCGTTGCAGTCGGAGCGATCGCCATCACGTTTGAGTTACGCATACCGTCTTTCTGAACTTTGGCACGTAAAGTGTCCCAATCCAGACGAGTCGTACGGTCTACTTCGAACATACGTTCTGGGCGAGATTTCGCAACGATGTCCAGAGAGTCAATAGGTAGAATGCCTT
The DNA here is from genome assembly GCF_000773685.1 of Acinetobacter sp. HR7. Taxonomy (GTDB): domain Bacteria; phylum Pseudomonadota; class Gammaproteobacteria; order Pseudomonadales; family Moraxellaceae; genus Acinetobacter; species Acinetobacter thermotolerans. The sequence goes on from NZ_JPQO01000003.1 coordinate 3,276, forward strand.
GATCCCAGAGTGAACCTTTGAAAGTTTCATAAGTACCACGTTCAACTGCAAGATCACTTGAAGTTTGAATTGCATAGTAAGAAATCACTTCCATCGATTCGTCAGCGAAATCAACCGCTGCATCAGAACCGTAAGCAATGCCCATTTCGTATAGTGCATCCTGGAAGCCCATGATACCCATACCGACTGGGCGGTGTTTCAGGTTTGAATTACGTGCTTGTGGTACTGCGTAGTAGTTGATATCGATCACGTTATCGAGCATACGTACAGCAGTTTTGATGGTACGCGCCAGTTTTTCGCGATCCAGTTTGCCGCCTTGTACGTGTTGCACCAGGTTAATAGAACCCAGGTTACATACCGCGATTTCATCCTGATTGGTGTTCAGGGTAATTTCTGTACACAGGTTAGATGAGTGAACTACACCCACGTGTTGTTGTGGTGAACGCAGGTTACATACGTCTTTGAATGTGATCCAAGGGTGACCTGTTTCGAACAGCATAGACAGCATTTTGCGCCATAAGTCTTTTGCACGTACTTTTTTGTGCAGCAGATTTTGTTCTTTGGCAATGCTTTCGTAGTAAGCATAACGTTCTGCAAATGCGCTACCAGTCAGGTCGTGCAGGTCAGGCGTTTCAGAAGGCGTGAACAGGGTCCATTCAGCATCTTCAAATACACGTTGCATGAACAGGTCAGGAACCCAGTTCGCAGTGTTCATGTCATGGGTACGACGACGGTCGTCACCCGTGTTTTTACGCAGTTCCAGGAATTCTTCGATGTCCAGGTGCCAAGTTTCTAAGTAAGCACACACCGCACCTTTACGTTTACCACCTTGGTTAACCGCAACTGCAGTATCGTTGGCAACTTTCAGGAATGGAACTACACCTTGAGATTTACCGTTAGTACCCTTGATGTAAGAGTTCAGGGCGCGAACTGGAGTCCAATCATTACCTAAACCGCCAGCCCATTTAGACAGCATTGCGTTGTCACGCATAGCGCCATAGATGTTGTACAGGTCATCGGCAATTGTTGTTAAGTAGCAGCTAGACAGCTGTGGACGAAGCGTACCTGAGTTGAACAGAGTAGGCGTTGATGCCATGTAATCGAAGCTAGACAGCAGGTCGTAGAATTCGATGGCACGCTCTTCACGGTTGTCTTCATTCAGGGCAAGACCCATAGACACACGCATGAAGAATAATTGTGGTAATTCGAAACGTACGCCATCAGAGTGGATGAAGTAACGGTCGAATAAGGTTTGCAGACCTAGGTAAGTAAACTGGTTAGAGCGTTCTGGTTTGATCGCTGCAGACAGTTTCGCTAGGTCAAAATTCAATAATTCTGGTGAAAGAAGTTCTAATTCCACACCTTTTTTCAGGAAGGTTTCCAACGCATCGCCTTCAGCAGTATCTGCAGGCAAGCCTAGGAATTCCAGACCTGTTGCAACCAGCTCGTTACGTAGTAAACGTGCAGTTACATAAGTATAGTTTGGTTCCTGTTCGATACGGGTACGCGTCGCCATCATCATGGTAGTCGCGATGTCAGACTCTTTTACGCCGTTGTACAGGTTTTTCACGGTCTCATCGACAATCGCCTGAACGTCGATGCCTTCCAGGCCTTCTGCTGCTTTGGTGATATTCGCAGTCAGTTCGCTCAGGTCCAGCGGTTTTAATTTACCTTCTGCATCGGTAATTTGCAGTGTAGGGTGATGATTGGCATTTAACTGCTTACGAGCTTCAGCACGTTGTTCGCGATAGATGACGTAGGCGCGAGCAACTTTCTGTTCACCAGTACGCATAAGCGCAAGTTCAACCTGATCCTGGATTTCTTCAATGTGAATGGTACCACCTGAAGGTAAGCGACGTTTAAATGTGTTTAATACCATTTCCGTCAGTTGCTCGATGCGGTCATGGATACGGCTCGAGTCAGCGCTTTGCTGGCCTTCAACTGCCAGGAAAGCCTTACCAATTGCGACAGAAATTTTTTCTGCATTGAAAGGGGCAACATCACCGGTGCGTTTAATCACCTGCAGTTGACCAGGGGTTGACGTGATTACGCTCATTTTAGCATAGCTCCATTGTCATCTATTTTTATGTTTATGGACCGTTTGAACCGGGCAAAATTCATGCCACAGTGTTTGAGGAATAAACACAATACCTAGTGGTTTAAGGATTAATTGAGCACAAGATACGGGAAAATTTAGGGTAGATCAATATTGACATTTTAATAAATGTTTTGATGAAAAAGCTCGAGCTTTTCTCTTGAAAAAATCCTTATTTTTATCATCTTTGTGCAGGCCTTATCTGGCAAGGCATAGCATAACAAGACTGGCAAAAAGTGCTTATAGATAACATTGTGGATAACTTTGTTAAAGCAAATTAAAAGCCAATTTTTATCCAGATGAACGGTGGGGCTAGCTTGATACAAAAAGTGACTAATGTATAAAAAATGTCGGTATCAGAAATATCTGCAAAGAAATATTACAAAATGCAACTTTGATGTATCAGTTTGGTGAACGGCACCTTGTTTACAATGTAAACGTGTGTATATTGCTTGCTATATCACTCGTATCTATCAGATTTCTAAGGGATACGCCCATCGAATATAAAGGTGCACAATATATGAGCCAAGAAGAAAAGTTACCCAAAATTCTAATTGTGGAAGATGATGAGCGTCTTGCTCGTTTAACTCAAGAATATCTAATTCGTAACGGGCTTGAGGTAGGGGTAGAGCCAGATGGTAACCGTGCGATTCGTCGCATTATTGCCGAGCAGCCAGACTTGGTTGTACTGGATGTGATGCTGCCAGGCGCAGATGGCTTGACCATTTGCCGTGAAGTGCGCCCACATTATCATCAGCCAATTCTGATGCTGACTGCACGTACCGAAGACATGGATCAGGTACTCGGTCTGGAAATGGGCGCTGACGATTATGTCGCGAAACCGGTTCAGCCGCGTGTCCTGCTGGCACGTATCCGTGCCTTGTTACGCCGTACCGATAAAGTAGCTGAGGATGAAGTTGCTCAGCGCATCGAATTTGATGATCTGGTTATCGACAACGGTGGTCGTTCGGTGACCTTAAATGGTGAGCTGGTGGACTTCACCAGTGCAGAATATGACCTGTTGTGGTTGCTTGCATCGAATGCTGGCCGTATCCTGTCGCGCGAAGACATTTTTGAACGTCTACGTGGCATCGAATATGATGGCCAGGACCGTTCAATTGACGTGCGTATCTCACGTATCCGTCCAAAAATTGGTGATGATCCGGAAAACCCTAAACGTATCAAGACAGTTCGTAGTAAAGGTTATCTGTTCGTTAAGGAAACCAATGGCATGTAATTGTACATGCCATTCCTAGGCTGAATAAGCGGGAAAGCTTATAAGTGTTCAAGCACAATATATTTTTGCGTATCTATGCAGGACTGGTCATTCTGGTACTCCTGGTGACCCTGTTCGGCTATCTGTTGGTACAAATCATTAACTACCAGCGGGCGCAGGTATATCGTGAGTCCCTGACGGATGGTATGGCCTATATCATGAGTGAGGGGGTGGCACGTCAGCCGAATATGCAGCAGAAGCTGGACTGGATTTCGGATGCTTCAGACCTGCTGGAATTGCCGATTTACTATGTCGAAGCAGAAAAAGTTGATCTGACCCGGGCGGAAAAACGCCGCATTGAGCAGCGCAAGGCTGTGGTGCGCTGGGATGCGCAGACTTCAGTGGCTTATATTGTCATTGGTCTACGGGATGACCCGGATCACTTTCTTTATATCAAAGCCGACAATATTACCGAGCGCCAGATGAAGGCGCTGCCGGTCTTTATTCTGGATTATCTGGTCTATTACCCGGGCCAGGAAAAACAGTATCTGGCCAAAATCCAGGATTATTTCTCTTATCCGATCACCATTCAGGATGTGCAAAGTCTGCCATTAGACTCCGAGCAGATCGGGCGTCTGCGTCTGGATCACAGCATTATTCTGTATCGTGACAGCGCCACCATTCGTGGCACTACCATTTCGATTGTTTCGCCAATTCCAAGCTCAGTCTCTGAAGTGCTGGTGATGGGGCCGGTGCCGCTGTTCAACTGGATGCCATTCCAGCTCGCAGCAGGTATTACCTTATTGAGTATGTTTGTGCTGAGTCTGGGTGTTTACGGGCTGTTAGTACCAATGCAACGCAAACTGCGCGAAGTCAGCTATGCGCTGAATAAGATGAAATCCGGAAATATGTCAGTGCGTCTGGCAATTGATGGTAAGGATGAAATGGCCTTGCTGGCATCTAGCTATAACGCCATGTCGGATCATATACAGCGTCTAATTGAGGCACAGCGCGAATTGATGCGTGCGGTTTCGCATGAATTACGTACACCGGTAGCACGGATCCGTTTTGCCCTAGAAATGCTGGTGGATGAGGATGACTATGAATACCGCCAGCAGCAGATGGAACAGATCGATAAAGACATCGAAGCACTGAACAAGCTAATTGATGAAATCATGACCTATGCCAAGCTGGAGCAAGGTACGCCGTCACTAGACTTTGAGCGGGTGAACCTACGTGATGTACTGGAACAGGTGGCAACTGAAACCGAAGCGCTGAAAACCGGTAAGCAGATCGAACTGTATCAGGTGCCAATGGATCTGGAAGTGGAAGCAGAGCGTCGTTATCTACATCGTGTGGTACAGAACCTGGTCGGCAATGCAGTACGTTACTGTGATGAGAAAATCATTATCAGTGGCGGTGTTGATGCCAACAAACAGGCTTATATCTGTGTGGAGGATGATGGGCCGGGGATTCCGCCGGAAGACCGTAAACGTGTGTTTGAGGCTTTCTCTCGTTTGGATGACAGTCGTACCCGGGCCTCGGGTGGCTATGGTCTGGGCTTATCAATTGTCAGCCGGATTGCATTCTGGTTTGGTGGCAAGATTGAAGTCGATGAAAGTCCACGTTTGGGTGGCGCGCGCTTTACTATGTCTTGGCCAGCTCAACGCTTTAAGAAAAAGTCTCGTTATAAAGCTGAAGAAGGTATTAAAGAACAGACTAGTTCCTAGTGACTCGGTAAAGTTAAAACTTGCTGATAATAAAAAAACGATGCATCAAGCATCGTTTTTTTATGGAGAACTTTTAAACCAGATTACTTTTTATGGATGGGCTTATTCGTGTGTTTTTGCATCCGGTTCAATTACCGGCTTGCCTTCACGCAAGCTTTTCACTGCTTCTGAATTTAGGTTGAGTATCAAATTATTGTATTTTCCATCGACGCTACGTCCTTTAATGAGTTTCTGGTCGCCATGCAGGGTTTCTACGCGGTATTCGTCTGCAATATTTAAAATGCCTTCCAGATTCATTGAAGCAGAGGCAAAGTCTTTGCCGAAAAGCTCATAAACTTTTTGCAAGTTTAGGGTGGGATTTAGTTCACCTGGATATTTTTCAATATAGTTTTCAAGATGTCGGATAAATAATTGGGCATAGAGAAAATACGCAGGTTCATGGGTAAACTTTAGACTCATATATTTCATCCTTATTCTTCATTATCAAGCTCTTTATACTGATAGCATAAAGCCTGCAGAGGATGAAGCTATACTGTTAAGTGGTTGCAAAAAATACACAATTGACCCGGTCTAACTATGCTTCAGTAGCAAGAGTTCTCCTCTGAATTAAACTGAATTGGAAAAATAATGAATTTTTTGTTTTTGATGTGTTTAAGCGATTAGTTGGTTATCTGGGCAATAGAACCCAGAAAAAACCAGCGTTTGTCTAAAAAATCATCCAAAAGACTAAGCCTTATAAGCTAGCAAGTGAAATCCAAAATCAGGTACAATTGGCGGGATTAATTTTGTGTTTGGTGTATTTGAAGGCCAATACATACATTCTTTGTTAATAAATCGGCCTGCCAGGAGTTATCCCCGCATGAGTGCCATTACTCCATACGATTGGGCAATTATTGCCTTCGTGATCGGCGTTACATTTTTATGCGTCTTTATGCTCACTGTCCCATTACTCCTCGGGGGTAAATCATGGGGCCGTGCCAAGCAGGAGCAGTTTGAGTCAGGCGTAGTCAGCGCAGGTGGAGCACGTATCCGCTTGTCTGCAAAGTTCTATTTAGTTGCGATTTTCTTCGTTGTTTTTGATATTGAAGCACTTTATCTCTATGCATGGTCTACTTCAGTGCGTGAGGCAGGGTGGTTCGGTTTTACGACTGTAGTCATTTTTGTGGTCGACCTGTTAATTGCATTGGTTTATGCAGTGAAAGTGGGTGCCCTGAACTGGTCTCCTACAGACAAGCGTAAAGCCGCTGGTAAAGTCTTTAAAGCAGGTTCACCAAATATGGACCTTGCCGAAATTACTCGCTTCAACTCAATTGAAGAATTAGTAGCAGACCCAACTGGTCAAATCCCAGCTCAATCATCTGGTCGTGTGAAACGTTCACCGGCTCCATCATCTGATAAGGAGTAACCCGGGATGAAATACACATTAACCCGTGCGAATCCGAATGCTGACGAATATCCGCTTCAGGAACGTATCGTTGTAGACGATCCGCTTCTGCAAGAAGAAGTGAATAAGAATGTATTCATGACTCGCCTAGAGGACGTGCTACATACAGCAGTAAACTGGGGTCGTAAGAACTCAGTTTGGCCGTTTAACTTTGGTACATCTTGCTGTTACGTAGAGTATGCAACCACCTTGACCGGTGTGCATGACTTGTCACGTTTCGGTGCCGAGGTTATCCGTGCTTCACCTCGTCAGGCGGACTTGATGATTGTGGCAGGTACCTGCTTCGTGAAAATGGCCCCGGTAATTCAGCGTTTGTATGAACAAATGCTTGAGCCAAAATGGGTGATTTCCATGGGTGCGTGTGCCAACTCAGGTGGTATGTACGACATCTATTCAGTTGTACAAGGTGTGGACAAAATTATTCCAGTGGATGTGTACATTCCGGGTTGCCCGCCACGTCCTGAAGCTCTGATCCAAGCACTCATGCTATTGCAAGACCAGATTCAACTTGAGCGCCGTCCACTTTCTGCGGTAATCGGTGATGATCTTCAGCCAGTGTATAAGCCAAAGATGATGCCAGAACGTGACCGTAAGAAAGAACAGCGTATTGCTGTGAAAAATCTTCGCTCAATGGATGAAATTAAATAATTTAGACGACACTTTTTTGATGCACCCGGTTTGGGTGTAATTGTCGTTTAGGTTGACTGAATTTGTATTAAATAGGAAGCCAAGCCAATGGCTGAAACTGACATTGCTATGCCAGAATCAACTCTAGTTGATTCCCGCCCTGCATTTGCAATTGTAGAAGAGCTCAATAACAAGTTTGGTGAGAACTTCTACGTGCAAACAACTTTCGAGGATTTCCCGACAGTTTGGGTTGAGCGCGCACGTGTACAAGACGTTTTAATGTTCTTGCGTACAGTGTCACGTCCATACGTGATGTTGTTCGACCTGTCAGCGGTAGATGAGCGTCTGCGTACGCACCGCGACGGTTTACCTGCGTCTGACTTCACAGTGTTCTATCACCTGTTGTCGCTAGAACGTAATACGGACATCCGTATTAAAGTTGCCTTGAGCGAGGATGATCTTAACATCCCGACAGCAACCAACATCTGGCCAAATGCCAACTGGTACGAACGTGAAGCCTACGATATGTTCGGCATCAACTTCGAAGGGCACCCAATGCTCCGTCGTATCTTGTTGCCAACATACTGGGAAGGTCACCCGCTTCGTAAAGAATATTCTGCACGTGCGACTGAATATACACCGTACCGTCAGAACCAGGCGAAACAGGACTACGAACAGGAACACCTGCGTTTCGTACCTGAAGACTGGGGCATGAAACGCGGCACAGCCGACGAAGACTTTATGTTCCTGAACCTGGGTCCTAACCACCCATCTGCGCACGGTGCGTTCCGTGTGATTTTACAGATGGACGGTGAAGAAATTAAAGACTGTGTACCTGATATCGGCTATCACCATCGTGGTGTGGAAAAAATGGCTGAGCGTCAAACCTGGCACTCTTTCATTCCTTATACTGACCGTGTCGACTACTTAGGTGGTTGTGCGCAAAACATGCCTTATGTGATGGGCGTGGAACAAATGGCTGGTATTACCGTGCCAGAACGTGCGCAATGTATCCGTGTCATGATGTCGGAACTGTTCCGTATCAATAACCACTTGCTGTACATCGGTACTGCGATTCAGGATGCCGGCGGTATGACCCCAGTATTCTATATGTTCGCTGACCGTCAGAAAGTGTATGACATCGTGGAAGCGATCACCGGTTACCGTATGCATCCAGCATGGTTCCGTATTGGTGGTACGGCACACGACCTGCCTAATGGCTGGGAAAAATTGGTGCGTGAACTGCTGGATTGGATGCCTAAACGTCTGAACGAGTACTACACTGCGGCACTGAAAAACTCAGTATTTATCGGCCGTACCCGTAATGTTGCGCAATACGATGCGAAATCTGCATTGGCTTGGGGTGTAACAGGTACTGGTCTACGTGCGACAGGTATTGACTTTGACGTACGTAAATACCGTCCATACAGTGGCTATGAAAACTATGACTTCGAAGTGCCGGTAGAGTATGAAGGTGATGCGTATGCACGTGTCATCGTTCACTTCCGTGAAATCGAGCAGTCACTGAAGATCATCAAGCAGTGTCTGGACAACATGCCATCTGGTCCTCACAAAGCGGATCACCCACTGGCTGTTCCACCACCAAAAGACAAGACTTTACAAGACATTGAAACCTTGATTACGCACTTCTTGAGCGTTTCATGGGGTCCTGTAATGCCTGCAGGCGAAGCTTCTGTTATGGCAGAAGTGGTGAAAGGGGCATCGACTTATTACCTGACTTCAGACAAGTCAACCATGAGTTACCGTACCCGTATCCGTACACCAACCTTCACACACTTGCAGCAAATGCCTTCCGTGATTAACGGCAGTCTCATGTCTGACTTAATCATTTATTTAGCGACAATTGACGTCGTAATGGCTGACGTGGATCGCTAAGGGGTAAACGCTTTATGATGATTTTGACTGATAAAAAGCCACGTGTGAATGTTGAAGGGATTTTGACTTCGGAAGAAATCCATGAAATTGAACATCACATTGGCCACTATCCGTACCCACGTGCAGCGTGTCTTGATGCGCTGAAATGTGTACAACGCCGCAATGGCTGGATTGACGATGCGCAGTTAAATGCAATTGCACAAATGTTGAGCATGAGCGTGGCGGATTTAGAAGGTGTTGCCACTTTCTATAACCGTATTTACCGTCAGCCAGTGGGTCGTCACGTAATTTTACTGTGTGACTCAATTGCGTGCTTCTTAATGGGTGCGGAAACTTTAGCAGAAGCTTTTCAGCGTGAATTGGGGATTTCGTTTGGTCAAACAACCGCTGATGGTCGTTTCACTTTGCTGCCAATCTGCTGCTTAGGTAACTGTGACAAAGGTCCTACTTTGATGATTGATGAAGATACTCATGGTCTGGTTGAAGTGACCTCAATTAAACAGTTATTGGAGAAGTATGTATGAATACTGAACCAAAACCAATTTATGGCGACGGTAATCCAGAAACTCATCCACTGACCTGGCGTTTGAGCAAACAAGATGCTGTACGTAGCGTAGACGATTACGAAGCTTTAGAAGGCTATGAAGGCTTTAAAAAAGCGATCTCTATGCCACCGAAAGACGTGCTTGAAGTCATTAAAGCCGCAACTGTAAAAGGTCGTGGTGGTGCAGGCTTCCCGGCGGGTATCAAATGGTCACTGATGGCACCAAATGACAACTCAGGTCCACGTTACCTGATTTGTAATGCCGATGAGATGGAACCAGGTACCTTCAAAGACCGTCTGTTGATGGAAAAACTTCCTCACCAGCTGATCGAAGGTATGCTGATCGCAGGTTATACCCTTGAAGCAACTCAAGGTTATATCTTCATCCGTGGCGAATACATCGAAGCGGCGAAGTACCTGAACGAAGCGCTTGAGCAGATCCGTGCCAAAGGTTACCTGGGCGAAAACATTTTAGGTTCTGGCTGGAACTTTGAATTACACGTGCACACCGGTGCGGGCCGTTATATCTGTGGTGAAGAAACTGCATTGATTAACTCGCTTGAAGGTCGCCGTGCAAACCCACGTACTAAACCGCCATTCCCGCAGGTTGCAGGTGCTTGGGGTCGTCCTACGATTGTCAACAACGTAGAGACCTACAACAACTTGCCAGCAATCATGCTGCGCGGTCCAGAATGGTACATCGGCCTGTCTGCAGGTAAATCGAAAGATCCTGGTACAAAAATCTATGGTGCTTCAGGTAAGGTGAAATTCCCGGGTTTATGGGAACTGCCATTCGGTACAACTGCACGTGAAGTAATTGAAGAACACGCGGGTGGTATGCGTGACGGCCTGAAGCTGAAAGCATGGTTACCAGGTGGTGCATCAACTGACTTCCTGACAGCTGAACACATCGACCTGCCTATGGATGCGGAAAACATCATGAAAGCGGGTTCTCGTCTGGGTACCTGTCTGCTCATGGTCGTTGATGAAACCCAATGTATGGTTTCAGCAGTTCGTAACCTAGAAGAATTCTTTGCGCGTGAATCATGTGGCTGGTGTACACCTTGCCGTGATGGTTTACCTTGGGCGGTTAAAGCGCTTAAAGCACTTGAAGATGGTACTGGTCAGAAAGAAGATATCGACCACTTGCAAGAACTTACTCGTAAGCTCTGGATTGGTAAGACTTTCTGTGCTCACGCACCAGGTGCGATGGAACCGTTAATGGGCGCACTCAAACATTTCCGTGGCGAATTTGAAGCGAAAGTGGCGAATGCTGCAGCTCAAACCCGCAACGTAGAACAAGCTTAAGGAATTCGACTATGGCTACAATTCATGTCGATGGAAAATCGTATGAAGTCAACGGCTCAGAGAACCTGCTACAAGCATGTTTGAGTCTTGGCATCGACATCCCATACTTTTGTTGGCATCCATCCTTAGGTTCTGTCGGCTCTTGCCGTCAATGTGCTGTGACTCAATACGCGAATCCAGAAGATACGCGTGGTCGTTTGGTCATGTCATGTATGACTCCGGCTGCTGACAATACCTACATCTCGATCGAAGACAAAGAAGCGAAAGATTTCCGTGCTTCTGTTGTTGAATTCTTGATGACCAACCACCCGCACGACTGTCCAGTCTGTGAAGAGGGTGGTCATTGTCATTTACAAGATATGACCGTGATGACACAACACGACCGTCGTCGTTACCGCTTCACTAAACGTACGCACTACAACCAAGAACTTGGTTCGTTCATTGCGCACGAGATGAACCGTTGTATCGCGTGCTACCGTTGTGTTCGTTACTACAAAGACTATGCTGGCGGTACTGACTTCGGCGTGTATGCTAATGCATCACGTGTGTACTTCGGTCGTCCAGAATCAGGCACTTTGGAATCTGAATTCTCTGGTAACCTGACTGAAGTATGTCCTACAGGTGTATTCACCGATAAGACACACTCAGAACGCTATAACCGTAAATGGGACATGCAGTATGCGCCTAGCGTATGTCATGGCTGTTCTTCTGGTTGTAACATCTCTCCGGGTGAACGTTATGGTGAACTGCGTCGTGTAGAAAACCGTTTCAATGGTGACGTTAACCAATACTTCCTGTGCGATAAAGGCCGTTTCGGTACTGGTTACGTAAACCGTGCGGACCGTCCTCGTCAGCCACAGTTCCGTACTGGTACGAATGTAGAAACAGTTTCTGTTGATACCGCACTGGATACCGTAATCGCGAAAATCCAGGGCAAAAAAGTGCTGGGTATCGGTTCTCCACGTGCATCACTGGAAACTAACTACGCATTGCGTGAGCTGGTAGGTCAAGACAACTACTCAACTGGTATGTCTCAGAAAGAGCAGAACCTGGTTGAACTGGCTGCGTCTATCATGCAAACCGAAGGTGTTTACAACCCAGGTATGCGTGAAATTGAAAGCTACGATGCGGTTCTGATTCTAGGTGAAGACCTGACTCAAACTGCTCCACGTATGGCACTGTCTGTACGTCAGGCTGCGAAAAACAAAGCCAAAGAAATGGCTGCAGAACGCCGTACTCCAGACTGGCTGGCTGAACCTGTACAACGTATTGGTCAAGATGCAAAATCTCCGATTTACATCCTGGCTGCGACTCAAACCCGTTTAGCTGACGTGGCAACTGGTGAAGTTGTTGCATCTCCAAACGACATCGCGCGTTTAGGTTTCGCAATTGCTGCTGGCGTGAAAGGTGAAGCGATCACTGGTCTTGACGATGATGCGAAAGCATTCGCGCAAACCATCGCCGATACACTGAAAGCTGCGAAGAAACCACTGGTGATTTCTGGTACTAGCCTGCAAGACGCTGCGATCATGGAAGCGGCTGCACAAGTAGCGCAAAACCTGGGTGAAAATGCAGGTCTGACCCTGACCGTTCCTGAAGTGAACTCAATGGGTCTGGCAATCTTCGGTGGTAACAGTCTTGAGCAAGCATTTGCGCAAGACTACGACACTGTTGTGATCGTTGAAAATGACCTATACCGTCGTTTACCAGCGGCTCAAGTTGATGCTGCACTGGCGAAAGCGAAAGACGTGATCGTGCTTGATCATTCTGAAACTGAAACAGTGAAGAAAGCCAATATCGTTCTTTCTGCGGCTTCATTCGCTGAAGGTGACGGTACTGTCGTGTCTCAGGAAGGCCGTGCACAACGTTTCTACCAAGTGTATGACCCAAGCTACTACAACCCAGAACTTGCGATCAAAGAATCTTGGCGCTGGTTACATGCCATTGAAACTGGTGTGAAAGGCAAAGTGATTTCTTGGACTGTTCTTGATGATGTCATCGAATCTGTTGCGAAAAATGTACCTGCGCTTGAAGCGATTCAAGATGTTGCACCAGATGCGGGCTTCCGCGTACATGGTCTGAAAGTGGCACGTGAACCACGTCGTTACTCTGGCCGTACTGCAATGCGTGCACCACTGTCTGTACATGAGCCTAAACAGCCAACAGACCAAGACACTGCATTAACATTCTCTATGGAAGGTTATGTCGGTGACCAGACTCCATCTCCACTGGTTCCATTTGCATGGTCAGCGGGCTGGAACTCTCCACAAGCTTGGAACAAGTTCCAGGATAAAGTGGGCGGTCATCTGAAAGGTGGTGATTCTGGTATCCGTCTGTTCGACCTGTTACCAAAACGTCCAGCGCGTACTTTCGTTGCTCCAGCACCAGTACTTGTGAACGCTGAAAGCTTCCGTCTGGTACCAATGCATCACATCTTTGCATCTGGTGAGTTCACGATTAAAACTCCTGCAATGGAATCTCGTATTCCTGAGCCAGTATTTGCACTGGGTGAACAGGATGCAGCTCGCCTGAACGTTCAGGACGGTCAGAAGATCACTGTGAAAGCAGGCGACAATGAAATCGTTCTGCCAGTACAGGTGATTGAATATTTACCAACAGGTTATATTGGTTACCCAATTGGTCTAGCACCGACGGTATCTCTTGCAGAGCCTGTTTCAGTCGCGGTAGGAGTGTAATTCATGGAACAAGAATTAATCCGTCAAACGCCGCTGTGGGCTGAAAACTGGCCGATTGCCTATTCAGTTCTGCAAGCGATCGTGATCTTGCTTGTTGTGGTATTGATCGCTGCATTGATGTCGTTCATTGAACGTCGTTTGCTTGGTCTATGGCAGGACCGTTACGGTCCTAACCGTGTAGGTCCTGGTGGTATCTTCCAGATCGTTGCCGACATGCTGAAAATCATGTTCAAGGAAGACTGGACACCAAAATTCGCAGACAAACTGACTTTCCGTATGGCACCAGCAGTTGCAATGGCAACTGCAGTGCTGTCGTTCATGGTTATTCCTGTTTCACCTTACTTAGGTGTAGCAGACATGAGCATCGGCCTGCTGTTCTTTATGGCAATGGCGGGTATTGCAGTTTACGCAGTGTTATTTGGTGGTTGGTCTTCTAACAACAAATACGCATTGCTCGGTGGTCTGCGTTCTGCAGCGCAAACAATTTCTTATGAAGTGTTCCTCGGCATCTCGCTGATGGGTGTAGTGGCAATCGCTGGCTCATTCAACATGCGTGAAATCGTAGAAGCACAACAGGGCGTATGGTTTGTGATTCCTCAGTTCCTTGGCTTCCTGATCTTCGTGGTTGCGGGCGTAGCGGTAACTCACCGTCACCCATTTGACCAACCAGAAGCGGAACAGGAACTGGCTGAAGGTTACCACGTCGAGTACGGCGGTATGAAATGGGGTATGTTCTTCGTTGCAGAATACGTGAACGTGGTTCTGATCTCTGCACTGATCGTAACTCTATTCTTCGGTGGCTGGTTAGCACCGTTCGGTCTTGATTTCCTTCCACCAGCATTCTGGTTCATTATCAAAACAGCATTCTTTGTAATGATGTTCGTGCTGGCACGTGGTTCTTTAATGCGTCCACGTTACGACCAGGTGATGAACTTCGGTTGGAAAATTTGCTTGCCATTGGCGTTGGTTAACCTTTTGGTGACTGGTGCTGTGATTCTGATGAATCAGGCCTAAGACAGCAGGGAGAACAAAATGTTTAAATTTCTAGCTGGATTCGGGTCAATCGTTCGTACATTGTTCATGGTCTTTACCCATGCAACGCGCAAACGTGACACCATCTTGTACCCAGAAGTACCAGCCGAGGAAATCGTGCCACCACGTTTCCGTGGTCGTATCGTATTGACGCGTGACCCAGATGGCGAAGAGCGTTGTGTAGCATGTAACCTGTGTGCGGTTGCGTGTCCGGTTGGCTGTATCTCTCTGCAAAAAGCAGAAAAAGAAGATGGCCGCTGGTACCCAGAATTCTTCCGCATCAACTTTTCACGCTGCATTTTCTGCGGTATGTGTGAAGAGGCATGTCCGACAACTGCGATTCAAATGACACCAGATTTCGAACTCAGTGAATATGTTCGTCAAGACCTAGTCTATGAAAAAGAACACTTGCTGATTTCTGGTCCTGGTAAATATCCTGACTATAACTTCTACCGTGTAACAGGTATGGCTGTCGCTGGTAAAGATAAAGGTCAAGCACAGCGTGAAAGTGCGCCTGTTGATGTACGGAGTCTATTACCATGATGTGGCCGTTTTATCTGATGGCGCTTGTGGCCATCGTCTCTACGGTTCGAGTTGTGACCAACGCGAACCCGGTACATGCTTTATTGAGTCTGATTGTTTCACTGTTGGCAGTCGCTGGCATTTTCATGATCGTAGGAGCGCCGTTCGCCGGTGCTCTTGAGATCATCGTTTATGCGGGTGCGATCATGGTTCTGTTTGTCTTCGTTGTCATGATGTTGAACCTGGGTGAACAAACGGTTGCACAGGAGCGTAAATGGTTGACTTCATCGGCTTGGGCTTACCCGGCTTTGATGAGCTTCCTGATCGGTTTGGTCCTGGTATGGGTACTTAAATCTGATTACACACAATCAGCTGCAGTGATGGGCACAGAAATCGTGGGTCCTAAGGCAGTTGGTCAAGCGCTCTTTACACAGTACTTATTATTGGTAGAAGTTGCTGCGATGTTACTGTTAGGCGCACTTGTTGCGGCTTACCATCTTGGCAAACGTGAACCAGGTGCAGAAGAGGACAATAAATAATGGGCAACATCCCTTTAGAGCATGGTTTGATCGTTGCATCCATTCTTTTTGCACTGGGTTTTTACGGTGTAATGGTGCGACGCAACCTGCTATTTATTCTAATGAGCCTTGAAATCATGATGAACGCTGCTGCTTTAGCGTTCGTCCTGGCGGGCAGTGCCTGGGCACAGCCAGATGGTCAGATCATGTTCATCTTTATTCTGACGTTGGCTGCGGCAGAGGCGTGTATTGGTCTTGCGATCGTCCTTCAGTTCTATCATCGCTTCCATCACCTGGATGTGGATGCTGCTAGTGAGATGCGCGGATGAGTTATTTATATTTAACAATTTTATTCCCGCTAATCGGTTTTGTATTGTTAGCGGCAGGGCGTAACAAGCTTCCTGAACCTGTAGCCGCCATTATTGGTGTGGGTGCGGTTGGTCTGTCTGCATTATTTGCACTGATCGCAGCTATGGACTTTGTAAATAATGGTTCAGTTGCTCAAGTACAGCACCTGTGGACCTGGTTCAGTGCTGGTAATCTGGAACCAGGCATCAGCCTGCATCTGGATGGTCTGTCTTTATTAATGACAGGCATGATCACAGGTGTAGGTTTCCTGATTCACATTTTTGCGTCATGGTACATGCGCGGTGAAGAAGACTTCGCACGTTTCTTCTCTTACTTCAACCTGTTCGTTGCGAGCATGTTGCTGCTGGTTCTGGGCGACAACCTGGCGTTGTTATTCCTGGGCTGGGAAGGTGTAGGTCTGTGTTCTTACCTGCTGATCGGTTACTACTACGAAAATCCGAACAACGGTTTCGCTGCAATCAAAGCGTTTACTGTAACTCGTGTCGGTGACGTATTCCTGCTGATCGCAATGTTCCTGATCTTCCAGCAATTCGGTACGCTGAATACTCAGTACATCGTAGAAAATGCTGCGAACGTGATGACTCAAAGCTCTTCACTGACTATCTGGACTGCATTGCTGTTGTTCCTGGGTGCTGCTGGTAAATCTGCACAGATTCCACTGCAAACCTGGTTGGCAGATGCGATGGCTGGTCCTACACCAGTGTCTGCACTGATCCACGCTGCAACAATGGTTACAGCAGGTGTTTACCTGTGCTGCCGTCTGTTCACCGTATTTGAACTTGCACCTGAAGTGATGATGTTCATCTCGATTACTGGTGCGGTGACATTGCTGGTGGCTGGTTTTGCGGCTCTGGTACAAACCGACATCAAACGTATTCTGGCTTACTCAACCATGAGTCAGCTGGGCTATATGTTTATGGCGGTTGGTGCTGAAGCTTACCAGGCGGGTCTTTTCCACATGCTGACTCACGCATTCTTCAAGGCATTATTGTTCTTGTCTTCTGGTGCGGTGATTCTGGCTTACCATCACGAACAAAACATCTTCAAGATGGGCGGATTGTTCTACAAGAACAAATTCCTGTTCGCATGTTTCGCGATTGGTGGCGGTGCGCTGGCTGCAATTCCATTCATCACTGTGGGCTTCTTCTCAAAAGATGCAATCCTTGGTGCAGTTTGGGCACAAGGCCAGGAAGTTGCAGTGTATAACTGCCTGTACTGGACTGGTGTTGTCGGTGCGTTCCTGACTTCAATCTATACCTTCCGTCTGATCTGGGTAGTATTCTTCGGTAAAGAAAATACGCCTTACCACGAAATCAAGGGTGTGACTTACTGGGGTCCTTTGGCGATTCTTGCAGTTCTTTCTACTTTCGTCGGTGCAGCGCTTAAAGCACCTGTAGAAAGCATCCTGAATGCAGCGAAAATCCCTGCATTTGAAATCTCTGAAGCACTTGAGCATGGCATGCATACTGCAGAATACACTGCAGTGGGTATCGCGCTTGCAGGTCTGGCAGTTGGCGTAGTGCTGTTTGCTTTTGCTTACAACGCTGTGAAATCTTTTGCCCGTACTTCTTTAGGTGCCGGTCTTGCGAACATCTGTCGCAATGCACTGGGTTTCGATGCACTGTATGACATCATCTTTGTGAAGCCTTATTTATTCTTCGCGAAATTGTTCGGTCGTGATCCAATTGACGGTCTATGGCTTGTACTGCCAGCCCTTGTGAAAGGCGGTCACAGCTTTACCAGCTCACGTCAAACAGGTTCACTGCGTGAATATGCATCAAGTATGGGGCTCGGTACGATTGTCCTACTGATGATCTTGCTCGTGATTCAGGTAGTGGGGAAATAAAATGGAAGCTCCAAATAACATGATTTTGCCGGCTCTGATCCTCATTCCGTTCATTGCAGGTTTTGTATGCTGGTTGGTCGATAAACTCGACCAACACTTACCGCGTTATATCGCACTGGTCGGTATGCTGGTGACCCTGGTTCTTACCGTGGTTCTTTGGCAGAACGGCACTTATGTTTATGAATTAGGCGGCAACACGCCATCGTGGGCTGCTGAGTTTAAATTGCCTTGGATTCAAACCCTGGGCATTAACATTCACTTAGCGGTGGATGGTTTATCTTTACTGATGGTCGGCTTGACTGCATTGCTTGGTGTTTTGGCAGTGGGCTGTTCATGGGGTGAGATTCAGAAAAACGTGGGTTTCTTCCACCTGAACCTTCTATGGTCTTTGGGTGGCGTGATCGGCGTATTCCTGGCGATTGACCTGTTCCTGTTCTTCTTCTTCTGGGAGATGATGCTGGTTCCAATCTACTTCCTGATCGCACTGTGGGGTCATAAAGGTGCTTCTGGTAAGTCTCGCGTTTACGCAGCAACCAAGTTCTTTATTTATACACAGGTTGCTGGTCTGGTGATGTTGATTGGTATCCTGGGGCTGGTAATTGCTGGTTACTCAATGTCTGGCGAAATCCGCTTTGACTATAACTTCCTGATGGGTGTTGCGAATGCTCTGGATACGCAAGTTCCAGCATTAGCGTATGCCTTCATGGTATGTATGTTCATCGGTTTTGCGGTAAAACTTCCAGTCTTCCCCTTACACGGCTGGTTACCAGATGCGCACGCTCAGGCACCTACAGCGGGTTCTGTCGACCTTGCAGGTATCCTGATTAAAACAGCGGCGTACGGTCTGCTACGCTTCGTAATGCCATTCTTCCCGGCGGCTTCTGCTCAGTTTGCAGACATCGCGATCATTCTGGGTCTGGTCGGTATCTTCTACGGTGCATGGTGTGCATTCCAGCAAACAGACATGAAACGTCTGCTTGCGTACACTTCTATTTCGCACATGGGCTTTGTCCTGCTTGCGCTTTATGCAGGTAACGTACTGACTTACCAAGGTCTGATGATCATGATGCTGGCTCACGGTCTGTCTTCTGCTGCACTGTTCATCATGTGTGGTCAGGTGTACGAACGTGTTCATACGCGTGACATGCGTCTGATGGGTGGTATGCGTGGTCAGTTCCCATACCTGGCATTCTTCCTGATGTTCTTCGTAGCAGCACTGGTTGGCATCCCTGGTCTGGGTAACTTCATCGGTGAATTCCTGATCCTGATGGGTTCATTTGGTAAATACCCTGTGTTCACGATCATTGCCGCAATCAGCCTGGTATTTGCTGGTCTGTACGGTCTGATCCTGATCCACAAATCACTGTTTGGTGTACCAAACGAAGAGCAAAAAGCTCACTACAGCAACCCGCTGAAAGACTTGAATGCGCGTGAAGTAGTGATCCTGTTGATCTGTGCGCTTGGTCTAGTATGGCTTGGTCTATACCCACAAAGCTTCCTTGACGTTTCCAACTCAAGCATGGCGTGGTTAGCAAATAGCTACATTCCTGTTCAAGAAGCAGCTGATGCTGTGCAGCAAGCTGCCGTTTCAGCTGAAAATGTGGAGATCCAATAAGCCATGAACTTCACAATGTCTTTTTCTGAGCTTATGCCCCTAGCACCTGTGATGATCGTGGCATTGACCGCGGTTGTTGCAATGCTGGTGACAGCAATCAAGCGTAACCATAACCTGGTTGCGACTACGTCAGTGATTGGTTTAAACCTTGCTGCGTTATTTATGATTTTCGTCCTGTTGGCTGGCAAGTTTGCTCCAGCTAACGTGATGAACCTGTTCATCGTAGATCCATTTACGATGCTGTACCAGTTTGTGATTCTGATTGCTGCACTGGCGTGTAGCACACTGTCACATGCGTACATTGAAACTTATAAAGACAACCGCGAAGAACTCTACATCCTGATGCTGTGTTCTGTTGCGGGTGCAATGCTGATGGTGGCAAGCACTCACTATGCTTCGTTCTTTATCAGCCTTGAGCTTATGTCGATTCCTGTTTACGGCTTATTGGCGTACACACATCAACGTTCTCAATCGCTTGAAGCAGGTGTGAAATACCTTGTTCTTTCAGCAACTGCATCTGCAATGCTGCTGATGGGTATGGCATACATCTATGCGTACACAGGTTCTCTGAACTTCGCTGCTGAACCAGGCAAAATGTTCACTGCATTCAGCCAACCAGCTGTAGTCATCGGTCTTGCACTGATCGTATTTGCTGTTGGTTTCAAACTGTCTTTAGCGCCATTCCACAAATGGACGCCTGACGTTTATGCAGGTTCTCCAGCACCAATCGCAACTTTCCTTGCAACTGTAGCGAAAGTAGCAATGCTCGGTCTGTTCGTACGTTATGTATTGTCATCAGGTTTAATCTTGGCAGACAGCTTCGTAACGATCATTACGATTCTTGCAGTGCTTTCAATCCTGGCGGGTAACTTGCTGGCAGTAAAACAGGTGAACCTGAAACGTATCCTGGCATACTCTTCAATCGCTCACTTTGGTTATGTGCTGGTTGCAATCGTATCTGCACGTAACTCTGACTTCCTGCAAATGCAAGGCTTCGCGACTTTCGAAAGCGTGAACGTGTATATCATCACTTATGTACTGACTACCATCGGTGCATTCGGTGTGGTAACACTGATGTCTAGTCCGTATAACAATACTGACGAAGCGGGTAGCCTGGCTGAGTACCGTGGTCTGTTCTGGCGCCGTCCAGTGCTGACTGCTGTATTGACTGTGATGATGCTGTCTCTGGCAGGTATTCCATTAACAGCGGGCTTCATCGGTAAGTTCCTGGTTGTGAAAACTGCGGTAGCAGGGGAGTCTTGGTTCCTTGCTGCGATGATCATCTTGGGTTCAGGTATTGGTCTGTACTACTACCTGCGTGTGATGGTTGTACTGTACATGACTCCACCAGAAACTCCACGTATTGACGCAGTC
Source organism: Acinetobacter sp. HR7 (assembly GCF_000773685.1). Classification (GTDB taxonomy): domain Bacteria; phylum Pseudomonadota; class Gammaproteobacteria; order Pseudomonadales; family Moraxellaceae; genus Acinetobacter; species Acinetobacter thermotolerans. The sequence goes on from NZ_JPQO01000003.1 coordinate 24,108, forward strand.
AATCATTGGGGCCAAAAAGTGGGTGGTATCATGGTGCTGGCAGTTGCTGCACTGGTACTGATCCTGGGTATCTACCCAGATCCAATGATTGCAGTTTCAAAATTTGCATTCTTTGCGATTTCACCTGAGCTGCAACAGTTTATCTTCACGCTGGTACAGAGCGGTTATAACTAATTAATCGGAAGATTAAATCGTTATTACAAAAAAGCCTCCAATCTTGGGGGCTTTTTTATTTATACAAAAAGAAAAATCGCTTTATAATAAGCAGCAATTTATCTTCAACCTTTTAGGTGTTCTCCCGTGGCAATTCATGAAATCCGTCATCCTTTAATCCGACATAAACTCGGTTTACTTCGTCGTGCAGACATCAGTACTAAAAACTTCCGTGAGCTGGCTCAGGAAGTGACCATGCTTTTGACTTATGAAGCAACTAAGGATCTTCCTGTTGTTGAGCATGAAATTGAAGGTTGGAATGGCCCGGTGACTGTGAGCCGTATCGCGGGCAAGAAAATTACCGTTGTACCGATTCTGCGTGCCGGTATTGGGATGCTGGATGGTTTCCTGAACCTGATTCCAAGTGCCAAAGTATCTGTACTCGGTCTGGAACGTGATGAAGAAACTTTGCAGGCACGTACTTACTATAAAAAACTGGTACCGGATGTGCAAAACCGTATTGCCATGATCATTGATCCAATGCTGGCAACTGGTTCTTCTTTGGTTGCTGCGATTGATGTATTGAAAGCAAGCGGCTGTAAAGATATCCGTGTGATGGTATTGGTAGCTGCACCTGAAGGGATTAAGAAAGTAGAAGAGAAACACCCAGACGTGACTATTTTCACTGCTGCGATTGACAACGGTCTGAATGAAAATGGCTATATCGTTCCAGGTCTGGGTGATGCGGGCGATAAAATTTTTGGTTCAGTGCAAAAAGACTAATTTTTGACATTGGATAGAAAAAGGGGCTTTTATAGCCTCTTTTTTATATACTGAATAAATGGCAGTGACAGCGTAGGGTAGAGTATGAAGTCCGAACAATATCAGGGTAAAGTGAAGCAATATAATCCGGAAAAGGGCTTTGGTTTTATTGCCTGTCCAGAAGGGGACGTATTTTTCCATATTTCGGATTTCCCGGCAGATGGCAATGAACCTAAACGCAATGATCGTGTAAAATTTAACGTGGTTGAAAATGGCGATAGATACAAAGCCATCAAGATTGAACGCATGGCGGATAAATCCAAGAAAGCGAAGAAAGCCAAAGCAGTGGCAGTGAATACTTCAATTACTTCGGCATTATTGTCGAATCTGAAACGCTAAGTACAGAAATAAAATCAATCAAGAAGAGGCTTTAGAGCCTCTTTTTTATTAGAATAGTCAAAAATATCCCAAAAAGAGTGAGTTATGTTTTTAGAGGGGAAAATCAAAACGTATAACGAAGATCGTGGTTTTGGTTTTATTGAAATTGAAGGGGAATCCAAAGATTTATTCTTTCACATTAAAGATTTTCCAAATAAAAATGTACTGCCAAAAGTGGGCGAGAAACTTAAGTTTCGAAAAGTGGAAGAGGGCGGAAAGTTTAAAGCGGATAATATTGTTCGATTGGACATTAAGATAGAAACTCCCCGACATACACCACAGTCACGAGCTTTAGAAAATAAGCCACGTACTATTCAACGAAAGCAGCCTTACCAGAAGAAAAGCAGCGTTAGCACTTATATCGGTTTGCTGATTATTATTGGTTTGGCTTATGCGGTTTATAACAAATATCAGGATTGGCAAAGTAGCAGAGTGCAGCCAGTAGAAGTACAGCGTATCGTTGAAGAACCGAAAATACAGCAGAATTTCAGCTGTGATGGGCGTCAACACTGTTCACAAATGAATTCCCGTGAAGAAGCTGAATGGTTTATCCGTAACTGTCCAAATACCAAAATGGATGGAGATGGTGATGGTATTCCTTGTGAAAACGATTCACGCTGGTAATAAAAAAGCGTCCTCTAAATTAGACTTAAAACATACATTTTTCAGGGGGCAGTTTAAATCTGCCTCTTTTTTATTAAAATCATGAAAAAAGCAAAAATGAATTAAAGCAATGAAAAGGTTAGATGGGGAAATTATCAGTTATAACGCTACACAGCGATGTGGCTATATTCAGGTCGAAGGTTATCCTTTAATTTTGTATTGCCTTGCGGATTTGCCTACGGGATATATCCCCCCGACTGTGGGTGAAAAACTGAATTTTATTTTTAATGATGATGAGGGACATATCTATGCCAGTGATATTGTCCGCCCAGAGATTAAGCCTCCCCAAGGTGTTAAAGCTAAGTTGAAAGGCATACAACATGCTGCCCGCATATATTTTTATGAACAGCCGAAAACTAGGCAAAAGAAGATCATTATTGCTGCGATAAGTTTACTAATTCTGTGTATCACTTTAATTATGTACGCCAGCGTAAGTAGCTACCAAAATTATCAACAACGTAAGGCAGAGCAGTTTCAACGCGAACAACAACAGGCCATTAATCAACAACGAGCTGCTTTGGGAGATTTGCAAGAGGGAGGTCTTTCTGAAGAAGCAAAACGTAATTTGGATGCTAAAGTCTACGGCACAGTAAGAGAACGCTCTGATACTGTGACACGAGGCATTGATAAACTGAATGGTTTATTACCGGTATCCTCTGGCCGATTTAAATATGATGAGCGTAAATATTGCCACGAAATGCGTAAGCGTCCGCTGAACACA
>NZ_JPQO01000004.1 GCF_000773685.1 Acinetobacter sp. HR7
AAACGGGACGGGGGTAGTACCATCAAACGGGACGGGGGTAGTACCATCAAACGGGACGGGGGTAGTCCCGTTGAACGGGGCACTATTAAAGAAACATTTAAAGAAAATATTAAAGAAAAATTTAAAGAGTGTGACGCGCACGAAGAAAATCCAAATGTTCAAACCTGGAATCCCAATCTGGAAACTCTAGGTTCGATTCTGAAAACATCAAAATTCTCAAACCGAGTTCATGAGATTCTGGCCATGGAAGATTTCCAATTCCACTTGGGGAATTTCAACACACACCACGAGAAGAATTTTCAGCTCTCTGACAACCAAAAACATCGGAAGTTTGCACAGTGGATTATCCAAGAGTTTGAGAGGGTCCTGGAAAAAGCAGAGCGCAAAAACAAACAGACCTCTGGTTACTCACACACTGAAAAACCAAATTCAAGCCTGAACGTGAATGCAGCCTGGAACAACCAACCAGCACCACAGCATGCTCCAGTGAATACGCAGGTCGACATCCCGGAGGACTTTGAATGAACGCAGTATCAGCACTTTCAATTCCACTGAAACCAGTGCAGGCGATCTGCCAGCAGCACCAGGTGAAAATGGTTCAGGCTGGCCCGCATCAAATTTGCCCGCAGTGCGCCGTAGAGTTTACTGAGCAGCAGCGCCAAAACGCACAGGCCGAAGTGGATCGTATGGTACGTGAAAAACATTTTGCAGGTGCCATGCTTCCAGAACGCCATGCTCAGTCAGGATTTAAAAATTATCTGGTCAAACATGCAGGCCATCAGAACGCATTGAACCAAATCGTGGCATACGCCAAGAGCATCCTGAACGGGGATAAAAACAACCTGATCATGGTTGGTCCCACAGGTACAGGTAAAACGCATTTGAGTTGCGCTACGGCTCGGACATTGCTCAACAAGGGTAAGTATGCGCGTTACATCACCAGTGAGGATATGGCGCAGCGAATCATGAATGCATGGGAGCAGCCGGACGCTACAGAGAAGTCTGTGATTTATGACTTCACTCAATATGACTTGTTGATCCTGGATGAGTACGGACTGCATGACCGTGATAAGCGCCGTGAGCTGGTGCACAAGGTTTTATACGCACGCTATGACCGCATGAAGCCGACCATGCTGATTTCAAACATGACCATTGAAGAACTGAAAACCGATCTGGGTGATCGTCTCTGGTCACGCCTACAGCATGGCTATCTGACCGTTGTGGAATGCAACTGGAATGATCAGCGTGTTGGTAAAAGCGCAGGGGGTGGGGTGTGAAAATGAATCATCCTCTTATCCGGTACCACGGTGGAAAGTTTCGTTTAGCTGATTGGATTATTAGCCACTTTCCTAAACATGAAACCTATGTTGAGCCATTTGGCGGTGGTGCTTCGGTGCTGCTAAGCAAAACACCAAGTCGAATTGAGGTTTATAACGACCTTGATTCGGACATTGTGAATTTTTTTGAAATTTTAAGAGACCAGCAGCTGGCAGAGGAATTGGCTCAACAAATCGAACTTACTCCATATTCAAGAGTTGAGTTTCTGAATGCGCGAGATGAAACAAGCGATCGAATTGAGCGTGCTAGACGTTTAGTGGTTCGCGCTCAAATGGGTTTTGGCTCAGCTGGGGCCACCAGAGCTAAAACAGGCTTTCGCCTAGATACCGCTAGAAGTGGGTCAGACATCGTGACCATCTGGCAGCGCCAACCAGAAATAATTATTCAAGCTGCTGCACGATTAAAAAAAGTGCTGATTGAAAACCGTGATGCGATCAAGGTTATTCAAGATCACGACAGGGAAGACACATTATTTTTTATTGACCCTCCTTATGTTCACGAAACCAGAACAATTGGGGGTAGAGCATATCGCCATGAGATGACAAATGCTGATCATGAGCAATTGATTGATGTGCTTAAGCAGTGCAAAGGCAAAGTGATTTTATGTGGGTATGAGCACCCAATTTATAAGGAGTTGAATTGGAAAAAAGTCATCAAGTCTGTAGCTGCTTCTGGCCAAGCAGGATCTGAAAAAAGAGAAGAAATTCTTTGGATTAATCCTCAGGCAGAAAAACAAGGTGATTTATTCGGGGGTGCAGCGTGAGTAGTGAGCGAGACCATAGCTTTAGCAAAGCGGCTGTCTTGAATCGCGGAATTGATGTCTTGCTGGTGATTCGAAACACACCAGTTGCGACATCGAAGGAAATAAGAGACCAGGCGTTGCCGTATTTAACTCTTCGATCCACTCAGCGTTATTTAAAGACATTGGTTCAGGCTGGGTTAATTGGGGCAATTGGTGGTGGAAATGATGAATATAGATATTTCCTGACACCAAAGACAAAGCAGCTATTTGGGGTGCAAGGATGAAAAGTCTAAATAAAGCCTTGCGTGAATGGTTATTAGAAAGACGCGGTAGAGGTATGGCGCTGGCTGAGAAGCTCGACTGCTCAAGACAGTATATTTCAGAAATATCGAAGATGGAGACAGGGCTTTCATTGACTAAGTGGGATGAAATTCAGTGGGCCATGCTTGAAGTGGAAAGTGATGAGCAAGGAGCAGCAGCATGAATTTAACAATCGAACAAATGCGTCAAATTGTGGATGGGGCGCCTGAGTGGGCTAAGTCGTGGGATGGCTTGTTTTATACGTCAGACTATATGCAAGGAGCGGTTAGGATTTCCTACCTCCGAGCCGCTCTAGCCGACCACGACCGCACGGATTATGTAAGTGATATTCGCAATCATATAGCGCCGACTACAGTGGTGATTGAGAGATGAGTGAAATAGATAACACTTTAAACGAACGTGGCGCTCGTTATGGAAATTATTCCGATGTGGCTAGTACAACTCAGCAGCTCATGGCTATCGTTGAATGTGGCGCAAACTACGAGCATTTAAACGCAGAGCAGAAAACCAGTCTTTTTATGATTTGCAACAAAATCGCGAGAGCCGTAAATGGCGACCCGCAATATTTTGACAATTGGCGTGATATTGCTGGATATGCAACTTTGGCGGAAAGAGCGTGTGAAGTGGTGGAAACGCCTAAAGCGATTATGGAAGCCCTGCGAGGTGGCCATGAGTAATCAGGACTTAGAAAAAATTGGGATAATGTTTATTAACTGGATACAAGTACATCGAGACGCGTGTAACCGGTTTGAGGATTTTCGAAATTATTTTGATACAGAAGATCCTGATGCTCCGATTCATAGCAGAGAGGAATTAAATAAAGCATTTGCTATTCAGGAAGAAGCTTCGAATTTAGCGGCTGAATCCAAGAAGCGTTACAACACCTTGCTAGAAGAAGTGGATGTTTATCTGGCCCGAGAAAGAACAGATGTTCTAGGACAAGGTGCCAATGACTCACTCACTGATGTGCGTCAGAAAGCGGAAGATCAAATAAACAATGGTGCTCGCCTTACTAAGCACCAGATCGATTTGTGAGGTGCCAGTGACTAAATACAACAACAAGAAGGTGGTGCTTAACGGCATCACTTTCGATAGTCAAAAAGAAGCGGGACGCTATCGGGATTTGTCACTGTTAGAGCGTGCGGGGGAGATTAAGGATCTGGAATTGCAGAAGGCTTTCATTTTGGCTGAGTCGGTTAAGTTTGAAAATGAGCCGAGACGAAAGCCAGCAGTGAAGTATGTTGCAGATTTTGTTTATCGGGAAAAGGGGCAACTGGTTGTTGAGGATGTCAAAAGCAAGATGACGCGTAATTTGCCAGTTTACCGTTTGAAGAAGCACTTGATGAAGTCGGTACACGGTTTAGAGATCAGAGAAATTTAGGGGTATAGGGATGAATGCGGCAGTAGGGCGTAAACACTTTATGGAAGTGCTTGATCGAGAAAAGTATACGATTGAGCAACTATTTGAACAGTATGGCTCTTGGTTGTTGCTAGATGGTAACTATGAAACAAATCTAGACGCTAAAAGCATTCTAGGTCATTTGATTGATTCGCAGAATGGGGTGGTAGTTGATCAGCGTCAGAGATTGCCGCCACGTTGTAAAATTGATGTGTACCAGGCAATGGCAGTTGAGGATATGTTGAAAGAGATATTCACCACTGAAAACGAAAAGGTTAAACAATGGATGCGGGTACTTGTGATGCACTACATAGAGTTTAAAAGCGAGGAAAGGATTGCTGAAAAACTAGGAATTTCTACCTACAAAGTGGAGACTTGCAAGATGCTTGGAAGAGTGAGGCTGGCAACCAAATATAATTTTAAAAGTCGCCTAATTGGCGCTTGATTCCAAGGGTGTATTGTGCAATTATTGTGATATAGTGATCGAAGTGTTAGTTAAGCACTTGATCGGAAAGAAGCCTACAGAAATGTGGGCTTTTTTGTTGCCAGGAGAAAAGCATGCTCCGATTCTTAAAGCGCCTATTCTGCTTTCATCACTACGATTATGAGTCGGATATTTTTATCCAGATCGAATGTCGTAAGTGTGGCAAATGGCTGGATGAATAAACCCTCGCCACTCCAGTGGCATTTGCCGGACGGATTACGGCATATAAGACCCTGCTCAATTCTAGATATTGGCGGGGTTTTTTCTTTTGAGAGGATTACAAATGGTTATTGATTCTGAAATCTCAAAATAGAAGATGGAACAGTTCAGACCATTCCCGCCGTCGGATCTGATTGATCGAGCTGAGGAAGAGGAAGCTATTCGCTTGGCACCTGCACCAGAACTTAAAGAATGGGTCGTTAATAATTGGCTTACTTTAGGTGGTGAACTTCATAACCCGGAGCATGATCATATTGCTGAGCTACTTCACGACAATGAAGAATTCCTTGCATTCGCATGGGCTTCATCTGCCGCTGTAGCTAAAAAACGTATGGTGCTAGGTCAATGTGAAAAGGTGATGTTTAACGTAGGTGGCTGGAAGAAAGCACGTCAGGAACAACAGATGCGGGATTGGTTCGGCTTTGTACCTCAATACCTCATCACCATTGATGCCACTTATTGCGAACAAGCTTCAGATCGTGAATTCTGTCGATTGATTGAACATGAGCTTTATCACATCGGCGTTGAACGTGATGAGGACGGCGAGATAATTTATAGCGATATGACTGGGCTTCCTAAGCATTACTTGGCTGGCCACGATGTCGAAGTGTTCTTTGGTGAGACCAGACGATGGGGTGCAGACGAATCTGTTAAACGGCTTTTGGAAATTGCCAGGAATGCGCCGTTTGTATCTGAAACGAATATTGCTGCGTGTTGTGGGAACTGTCTAATTAATTGAGCCTAATGGCTCTTTTTTTTGGCTTTCTTGCATGACGTAGCATGACAAAGGGGTAATTATGGCGGCACTTAAAGAGCCTGTAAAAATCTTTATAGTTCAGTCTCTTGCCTGCTTTGAAACACCTCAACAGGTAGCAGATGCTGTCATGCAAAGATTTAACATCGAAATTGATCGTCGGCAGTGTGAAAATTACGACCCGACCAAGTATGCAGGCCGTAATCTTAGCAAGAAACTAAAGGATCTTTTTGAAAAGACACGTGAGGATTTTCGAAAGAATATTTTTGATATCCCAATTGCTAACCAGGCATTTCGACTGAAAGAAATCCAGAAAATGTATGAGGATGCAGGGAAGAATAAAGTATCCAAACAAAATCTGCTGAAATTGGCTTATCAAGAAACGGACGCTCGCACAACTAAGCAGGAAATAACTGGTCCAGACGGCGGTCCATTACAGAATGAAAATACAACCTATGTAACTGCCTCAAAAGAATTGGTAAGACAGGTGATGGATGAACTCGAAAGTAAATACTAGCTTGTTGGAAATGCAGATCGAACAGGAACGGTGCGAGAAAGAACATTTATTCTTTACGCGCCGTTTTTTTCTGCCTCGTATGGGCTTCAAGTTCTCGGTCAATTGGCACCATGAATACATTGCCTGGGCAATTGATGAAGTCATTGCTGGTCGCATTGAAAACCTAGTCATTAACGTTCCACCAGGTTCAGGTAAGACTGAATTACTGACTAATCTGATTGCACGTGGTATCGCACGTAATCAGCGTTCACGATTTTTATATTTGTCATTCTCGCAGTCACTTGTAGAGGATGTGTCATCCACGGCGCGAAATATCGTGAAATCGGCTGATTTTCAGGGCTTATGGCCTGTGAAGATCTCGACCAGTACCGATGCTAAGGCAAGTTGGAAAACGACTGTAGATGGCTATGAAGCGGGGCATGTGTATTCTGCTTCAATGGGTGGTCAGGTTACGGGCCGCCGTGCAGGTACATTGGCTGATAATGGATTTACCGGTGCGATTATCCTGGACGATCCGCTTAAGCCTGAGGATGCATTCAGTAAGACGGCACGTAACAAGGCTAATCGTAAAATCCTGAACACAGTCAACTCACGTAAGGCCAGATCATCCACCCCAATTATTCTGATCATGCAGCGTCTACACGTTGAGGATCCGACTAACTTCGTAATGACTGGCAACGTCCCAGGGAAATGGCATCAGATTTCGATACCAGCATTAATTGATGATGATTACATTGACTCATTGCCTGAGCATATTCGGAAGAAAGTGCCACGTGATGTGGAGCGTGACGAGAAAGGGCGTCAAAGCTATTGGCCACTGAAAGAGTCGTTACAGTCATTACTGCAGTTAGAGAAAGGCGGTCAGGATAAAGACGGCGCTACAGTGTCACGTTATACGTTCAGCAGTCAGTACCAGCAAGAGCCTAAAAAGCTCGGTGGTGACCTTGTTAAGGCTGAATGGTTTGGTCGCTATCTCGAATTGCCTCCACTCAAGTGGCGTGCGATTTGGGCAGATACGGCGCAAAAAACCAAAGAGCACAACGACTATTCAGTGTTCTTGTGCGCAGGCCTTGGGCATGACAATCGCCTATACATCATCGACGTGCGCCGTGGCAAATGGGAAGCACCTGAGCTGATTAAGGAAGCTAAGGCTTTCATCAATAAGCACAAGGAAAGCAATACCAAGATCGGCAAGCTTCGATACATGGCCATCGAGGACAAGGCATCAGGCACGATGCTGATCCAAAACATTTCGCGTGATACCACGTTACCGATTAAGGCAATCCAGCGTGATACAGACAAGCTGACTCGTACCATGGATGTGGTGTTCTACGTTGAAGACGGTCGCGTCATGTTGCCTGTAAGTGCGCCGTGGCTATTGAACTATGTGGAAGAGATCGAAGGGCTGACTGCCAGCATGTCACATGAGCATGATGACCAGTGGGATCCAACAATTGATGCGATTAATGATTCACTTGCGAAAAAGCCGACTGTATTTGATTAGAGGTATTTATGGCTAAAGATAAAAAGTCTGATACAGGCGGTAAAATTAAAACGCTTGTGGCAGATGCAGTAAAACAGGCAATGAATGCCATTGGTGATGCTGGCGCATATACAAACTTGGTATCGAATATTGGTACCGAGCGTGACAAGGCTTCGCATGGTAAGTTCGTACGGAAAGACATTGACGATGATCAGCTTGAAGCGGTTTACCAAAACTGGCTCGCACGCCGTATCGTCAATCGACCTGCGTCAGACATGCTTCGTGCTGGATGGTTCTATGAAGGGATTCAGGGTGATGATTTAAAACGGCTTGAGGAAGCGTGTAAGGCGTTTCATTTAGAGCATGTGCTTTTATCAGGCCTGATTCTTTCTCGCCTCTACGGCGTTGTATACATTCTGCTTGGAACGGCTGATGGTGCTGCATTAGATCAACCTTTAGATATTTCTAAGCTTGGCCAAGGTCGATTAGAGTTCTTTACGGTCGTGAAAAAGAAATACATCACACCTGATAAGAACTCGTATTTACCGCCGTCGGCATGTTGTGGATTGCTCAAACAGCCTGAATTCTACGATATGAAAATGGGGAATGAGGCTAAAAAGCGCATTCACTATTCTCGCTTAATTCGTATTGCGCATGCTGATGTAGTGAATGAGGAACCGCAAAGCATTCTGCAGGAAGTCTATGAGGATCTACTTGACCATGCCAGTGTAAAGCGTGGATCTGCCAGCCTGATTCATGAATCGAAGATTGACGTCATTCAAACGCCGAACTTGGTGGATAAGATCAAAGAGGATATGAAAGGTGTTATGGAGCGCTTCATGTCAGTAGGCTTAATGAAAAGCCTGAACGGCATGCTGGTTCTTGATGCTGAAGAAAAGTACGAATCAAAAACGTATAACTTCGCTGGCTTGCCTGACATGATGCGTGAGTTCTCAGTACAGACGGCAGGCGCAGCAGATATTCCCTACACGATCCTGTTTGGCCAATCACCTGCAGGCATGAATGCTACTGGTGAGCATGACACTCGTAATTATTACGACTCGATTGCCACTAAGCAGGAATGGGACCTCAAGCCGATCTTGATGAAGTTTCTCGCCGTGATCTGCCAGTCTACCTTTGGGCGTCAATTTCCTGAGCTGAATGTGGTGTTCAATCCACTTTGGCAACTGGATGCAAAAGTCCGTGCGGAAGTGGAAAAAGCCAATGCTGAGCGTGATGAAAAGTATCTCAATATGGGCATCATCACTGAGCCACAGATTGCGCGTCAGCTTAATATCGACGGCGTTTACTCTGTCATCAGTGAGGATCACATCAAATTGCTGGATACAATGGTGACAGCGAATGACGACAATCATACAGATCCTTAAGCCTCAGCTTCAGCAGATTAAGAAACGTAAGAAAGGACGTAAGGCAAAGCCTAAGGCCGTCAAGGTCAATCGCCGTATTGAGCTGTTCTATACACGTCAGCTTTTGGAAATCTCCAAATATTGCCAAGAGCAAACCAAGGATTTGGTTTTACCTACTGTAGGGCAAAATATTGGTGATAGCTGGGTGACGGATCTATTCACGGCGTTACGTGAAAAGATGGTGAAGTACACCATTGAAGTGTCGGTATCTTTGGCCACTAAGGTAGTGATGGATACCAGTAAGGAAGTGGACAAGCAGATTGCCAGTCATACCAAGACCATTCTTGGTGTGGACCTTACGCCGTTTTTCCGTGGTTCTGATATTCAGGATGAAATCGATAATCAGATTGCTGCAAATGTCTCTTTGATTAAATCGATTCCAAGTCAGTACACCGATAAGCTTGAAGCCTTGGTGATGAATGCCTTGCAGACAGGGCAGACCAATGAGGAACTGGCTCAGGAAATTAAAAAGCTCGGCCATAGTACTGACTTTCGTGCACGACTGATTGCAGCCGACCAGATGGGCAAGATCAACGGCGCTATCAACAAGAAGCGTCAGGAATCAATGGGTGTAGAAACTTATGTATGGCAGTCAGCTCAAGATGAGCGTGTACGAACAGATCACAGGCATAAAAATGGCAAGACTTTTAGATGGGATGATCCACCAAGTGGAGGGCATCCTGGTCAGCCGGTTCGATGCCGATGCACGGCGTTGCCGAATTATGAAGATATCTTGATTGACTGAATCTAAACCGTGCGGCAAGTGTTGGGCGTGTACTTGTTTTAATGGTCAAAATGGAAGTGGATACCGGCCAAAACCAAGACCAATTCCACCTGATATAGAAACACCGCCAATTGTCGTTTATCCACCAAATAAACCGTAGCAGACCACCGTAGGGTGGTTTTTTATTGAGCCCAATTTATGAAACTCATTTACCAACTCAAAATCGGGGACTTTGCACCAAGCGAAAGTACACGCTCATTTACTCAAGAAGGGTATCTGAAGTGCGTGAATGTGCGTTTGGCCAAAGCACCGCAAGTCCGTCAGTACTACGCTTATGAATTTCCAAATCTGGAAGGCTATTCAGCGGATCAGGTCATCAATGTCTATGTGGCAGCAGAGGATCTATTCAAACCGGAAGTCATTAAAGGATTCGACGGCGTAGATGCAACGGACTATCACCCACCTAAGAATGAAATCAATGTTTCCAACTGGAAGGAATACCACATTGGCGAATGCTTTAACGTGCGCCAAGAAGGTGATTTCTTGGTCGGTGATCTGATTATCAAAGATCAGAACAGTATTAATGCTATTCAGAACAATGAGCGCGTTGAGATTTCATTGGGCTACGCGGCTGATCTTGTCCTTGAACAAGGTACGGCACCAGATGGTACGCCGTATCAAGCCAAATTTATCAATTTTAAAGGCAATCACGTGGCGCTGGTGAAATACGGTCGCTGTGGCGGTGATTGTCGCGTCGGTGACCATAAACCAAACCCAAAGGGGAAAAAGATGGAAATTAAAGTAAACGGTATTCGCTTTGAGATTGGTGACAACCAAGCGCTAGCAGATGCTGTAAAGCAACAAGAAGACCAGCTTGAAAACTTAAAAGCAGCAAAACTCAAAGTCGGTGATAAACAATTTGCCATCGGTGATGAATTGCCAGCTGTACAAGCAGTGGTTGACACCTTGCAGACTGAAAATGCTGAACTGAAGCAAAAAGTCGGTGATCTTGAAAAAAACCAAATCACACCGGAAAAACTTGATCAGGTCGTGGCTGAACGTGCGTCAGTGATTGCGGACGCCGTGGCATTGGTACCCGGTATCAAAACAGAAGGCTGTTCATGTGAACAAATTAAACGTGATGTGATTGCAGCCAAAGCAGGTGACACATTGGTGACCGCTGTACTCGGTGGTGTCGCCGTCGGTGATGCTAAACCTGAACAGATCGACACGGTCTTCCGCGCACTGTCAGCAGTGAAGTCGACCACACCAGGCAATGCAGTCGGTGATGCATTACATCAACAGCAACAACAGCAAAACCAAGGTCAAGCCCCTAAAGAAAATAAGGGTTATGACAAGTCTGCTGCATACAAAACAATTTAAGGGGAACTTTAATCATGGTTCAGCAATTAAATGCGGTAGTCGGTCAACGTGGCCGTTTAACTGCCAAAGAGGTTGTACTGTCCTTACCACTTTCAGGTCTGACTTTAGTCAATGATGGTGATGTGGTTGTCCGCACGACTGATGGCAAATCTGTAACGGCTGTGTCAGGTGCTACACCTACACGTTTTGGTGTGGTGGTACGCCACGGCGTTGGCAAAACAGGCAAAACGGCGGCTGGTAAAGAAGCCTATAAAGCGGCTGATATGTTGCCTGTGATGTTTGAAGGTGCGATTTGGGTCAAGCCTACAGCGCCGATCACAGACATTACTGCTGCGGTTTACGTAAAAACTGCAAACGGTACCACAGCAGCGCCGTTGGGTTCTTTGTCGAGCTCAGCAACTGACGGAACAGTATTACCAGGTGCAGCATGGGAAACCGTGACAGGTGCCGATGGTTTAGCCCTTCTTAATCTTCGTGGAGCTTAATAACACATGAGCAAATTAGCAAAAATGAAAGCGCGTTTAACACCGGTTTCACATGCCATTCAGGCACAAGTTGGCGATGCGTTCAACATGGATGCATTGGCACAGCTCTTCGTAAAGATCGAAGAACAAAACGAAATTACACCACAGCTTGCACAGGTCCTTGACTATGCCAAGTTCATTCCAGTGACCAATGTAAATGCGGTTTATGGTGGTGGTGAAATCCTGTCTCGTAAAAAAGGCGTGGGTATCGGCGAAGACTATGCTGGTACTGGTGATGATATTCCGCTTGCAGAAGTTGAATACGATACTGTAAGCCTACCAGTGAAAGTGGGTGTGATTGGCTACCAATATTCAGTGGTTGAATTGGCGACCGCACAGCAAATGAACCTCACGCTTGAAGCGGATAAAGTTCAGGCTGCAAATTTAGCAGCTGAAAAGCACATGTCGAATGTGGCTTGGTATGGTTACACCAAAGCCAATGCGAGTGGTCAACTTGAACAGGTGAATGGCTTCTTAAACCAAACAGGCGTCACTATTGTGACAGGTCAGCATGATTGGTCTACGGCGACCATTGAAGAAGTTTTATCTGACTTCAATAACTCGTTGGCAAGCTCGACAGACTTGTTTGACGGTGATGCATCCATTGAACCTGATACCTACCTGATGGCGTCAGCGCAATACACACACCTTTCAACACGTGTGGTACCAAACTCAGGTGGTAAAACATTCCTGAAGTACATTGAAGAAAACAACATCTTCACCACTCAAGGCAAAACATTAACTATTCGTGGTTCTGGTCGTGGCAATGGTAAAGGTACCGCTGGTGCTGACCGTTCGATCATCTATCGCCGTGATCCATCATGCATCCAGTTTAAAGGTAACAGCGTTGAGTTCTTGACGGCGCAACCAAAAGGCTTAGATGTGCTTGTACCTGGTCACTACAAATACCAAGGCGTTTGGCTGAAGCGTGTTGATTCACTTCGTTACCTTGACCATGCATAAGGATTAAAATCTCATGGCTAAATATTCATACACATACAGCGGCTCTAATGCCGCTTTTGTTTTTGCAGGCCTGGTGACTTTACCTAAAGGTATCGCCGTAGTAGTTGAAGCCAATCACCACAAAGCGCTTCAAAAGAATAAGTTTGCCAAGCATCTAATTGATGCTGGTGAACTCACCATTGAAGAAATTGCAGAGGTTGGTGATTCAAAACCTGCTTCGGGTCGTGGTAAAGGCGCTCAATCTGGCAAAGATGATGGTAAAGGCAAGGATGAATCCAAGCCTGCTGAGCTCACGATTGATGATGTGCGTAAAGCACTGACTGATCTTGAAATCACCTTTGCTGAAGATGAAACCCTTGAGCAGTTGCAAGAAAAACTTGCTCAAGCCACTGAGTAAGGTGAGCTATGGACCCACAAGCTTTTAAGTTGAAGTTTAAGTACGACACGGCGCTGATGAATCTACTGGATGCAGAAATTGCAGACGCATTAGAGGAAGCGGATCTCGTTGTGAAGTCACTTGAATTTGGTGATCTGAAAGAACGTGCTGTGGGTCTATATGCAGCACATATTCTTAAGGTTGCACTCAAATCAAAGTCAGGTAACAGCTTTTCAGATGCGTCGAGTATGACCATTGCAGGTCAGAGCGTGAGCTTTTCACGTTCGGGTACCGATGCGTTTTACAACCAAAGCATTTATGGTCAGCGTTACTTGGCATTAAAAAATTCAATTCCAATTGGCAATGATGGTACCAATCTCAATCGTTTGGGTGTTGGTGCTTTCGTTGTTTAGGAGCAAGGCATGTCATTTAAGTATAAAGCGCCTGAAAATTTTAAAGCGACTTCGCTTGAAATTGCAGGTACCACATACAAGGTTAAAGACGGTGTGATCGAGTCGGATAACGACATTGCACACATCTTGGCACCACATGGTTTTACACGTGCGGTACCTGAAACCAAAGCAGAACCTAAAAAGGAAACTGCTGCTGCAAAGTAGGTGATGTATGAGTGATTACCGTGTTGATGCTGATGTTGATTTTAACGAGGTCAATGAACGTGTACGTGCTGAAATACGGCGCACGGTAAATGCACTCACACTTAAACTTCAGCGCACTATTCAGGAAGACATGCTGACAGGTCAGCGTTTGAATGTGCAGTCTGGGCGTTTAAGAGGTTCCGTTTCATCCAAGGTGGAAGAGGATAAGGATTGGATCGAGGGTACAGTCGGTGCCGGTGGTGCTTTGGTACCATACGCCTTTGCTCATGAATTTGGCTTAAAAGGTGTGATGGCCATTAAGGCGCATCTTCGGATGATCAAGAAAGTCTTTGGTCAGCCAATCACACCACGTCAAATCATGATCAAAGCCCATTCACGTAAAGTCGACATGAAAGAGCGCCGTTTTATGCGTGATTCATTGGATGAAGTGGCGAAGATTGTGCCGAAGAATATTGATGCTGCAATTGAAAGGGGATTAAGCAGTGAATAGTGAAGCCATTTACCAGGCATTGTTTAATCGCTTGTCAGGCATCGAGGGGATTAAAACCACAAGTCGCCGTTTAAAGCATTTCAATCATGTTGCACCTGAAGAGCGTCCAGCTTTATTCGTGACGCAAGGCAATCAAACCGAAGTGCCTATCAAGGGTTTGGATGCCAAGGTTGAACTTGAAGCGGAAGTGTACGTTTACATTCATGAATCAGATCCAACGATACCGCCGTCGGTACAGTTGAATCAGATGATTGATCACGTACGTGCCAGGCTTGCACCTGATCATCCTGATATGTGCGAATACCAAACCTTAGGGGGATTGGTCGAGCATTGCTGGATCGAGGGCACGATCGAAGTTTTTGAAGCAGTAGAAAACATGCTCGATGACCAAGGGATTGCCATTATTCCGATTCGGATCCTCACCACTACCTAAAAAGCAATTCATAAATTCCATGACCGCCAATACGGCGGTTTTCTCATTTTTAAGAGGTCGATATGGCTCAATATTTATTTGGTGCCGGTAAAATCTTTGCCACACCATTACAGGATGTGCACGGTAATCCAATCACCAACGGCACACCAGTTGAAGTGGGCGTACTGCAGTCAACGTCAGTTGATATCAGCTATGACTTAAAAGAACTCTATGGCCGTGGTCAGTTCGCCGTGGATGCCGCACGCGGTAAAGGTTCGATTAAGTGTAAAGCAACCATGGGTCGCATCAACGGCGCATTGCTGAATTCCATTTTCTTTGGTGGCGTGGTCACTGAAGGTGGTATTACTGCAGTCGCACAAACCATCAATGGTGAAGTCGTTGCAGCCTCAGTAACACCTGTCGTTCCGAATAGCGGTACATTCGTGAAAGATTTAGGCGTGACTGATGCAAAAGCGATTCCATTAAAGCGTGTAGCGAGTGCACCAGTTGCAGGTCAGTACAGTGTGTCTGAAGCAGGTGTTTATACCTTCGCAACTGCTGATGTAGGTAAAACGGTATTTATCAGCTTTAAATACACAGCAACGGTGGCAGGTGCCAAGTCAGGTGTCGTAAGCAACTTGGATATGGGCTATACACCTGAATTCAGTGTTGATCTATTCCGTGACTACAAAGGTAAATTCTTTGGTATGGAATTCTTCCGCTGTGTCAGCAATAAGCTTGCGTTCAGTTCAAAACAGGATGATTACGATCTACCTGAGTTTGAATTCCAGCCAATGGCCGATGATTTAGGCCGTGTCTTCAAATGGACAACATCGGAGTAATACCAGATGCAATTTAACCAGGTCGAAAACCCACGTGGTAACCCGCTTAAAATTAATGGCCAGATTTGGATTTTTGCGCCGTTGTCCTTAGGTACTGCTGAAAAGCTGATGCCGAAGCTTAAAACCTTTGATCCAAGTGACTTTGCTTTAGTGGTAGATGTTGCGCATGGCTCTTTAAAGCGCAATTATCCTGACATTACACGTGAATTTGTTGCTGATGAACTGCTTGACGTTGGTCACGTGAATGCCGTATTTGAAACGGTCATGGGGGCTTCTGGTTTGGTTTATACAGGTGAAGACGAGCAGGCCACTGATTCGGGGGAATAGACTGGGAGGAGCTGTACACGCATTTGGTGCTGACATTGGGCAAGGATTACGACTATGTGCGTAATGAATTGGATTTCCCAAGAGTCAAAGCATTGAATGCGTATCACAAGCAGTGTCCTCCCAGCCATGTTGGTATTCAGCGCCTGTGTCGGATCCTTGAAGCATTTATGGGGATTGATGACAGTACCGGTTCAGATGATACGCAAAGCGATGATGAAGATGATCTGTTTGCGGATCTGCAGAACTTTCCTCAGGGTGGCTAAGGCTGCCCTGATTGATTTATATACTTGAGTTGGTTAAAGTTTGTTTGAAATTTATAACAACTTGGATAAAACCATGAAAAAAGTATTAGGGCTGAGTTTTTTAGCTTTCACTTTGGCTGCTTGTGGTGGAGGTGGTGGGGGTGATTCTTCATCTTCCAATAATGATGGTAACAACCCACCAGTATCAAAGGCTGAAGTCACAGGTATTTATACTGGAAAGACCAATCAAGAACAGAATGTAGTTGGATTGGTGGATAAAAATAATAAATTCTGGTTCTTATATTCACCACCTTATTCTGCTGGTGTTACAGGATTCATGACTGGAAACTTCACTGTTTCTGGTAATACGATAAAAGCCAATAGCGGGAAAGACTTTTATTTTGGTGGTGCTGCCGTTTACAGCACATCAATTAGTGGAACAGTTGATTCCAAGAAGAGCCTGAAAGGCACAATTACATACTCGCCTTCAAATCAGGTTACATTCGATACCGTATATGAAACGGATTTAAACAACACAGCATCCAATCTAGCGACAATTGCAGGCACCTATTATGGAGAATCGGCGATTGTACAAGGTATTGAAGATGCGAATTTAACTATTTCAAATACGGGTGTGATTTCAGGTAAAGGACAAAGTGGCTGTACGTTCTCAGGGAAAATAGCAGCTGAAGAAAATGCACCTTACTACAATGTTGATTTAGTTTTTGGTTATTCACCTTGCTATCTGGCAGGACAGTCTGTTAAGGGTGTGGCTTATTATGATTCAGCTGACAAAACTTTATATGCAGTGACTGAAACAAGTAGCCGAGATAATGCAGTTTTATTCTTGGGTACGAAAAATTAAAGATAAAAATTCTGATAATCCATAGATTTTAAAGAACCGCCTTAATGGCGGTTTTTTTATGCCTGTAAGAGAGGAATTATGAGCAACAATCGAGTGGAAGTGCACGTTGGTGCGAAGACTTCCGACCTTAAAAAAGGCATGGATGATGCTGAAAAGATCGTTAGTGATGGCGCTAAACGGATTGAAACTTCAACAAAAAACATAGAGTTATCTTTTGATTTTTCAGGAGTACGGTCTCAATTTGATAACTTTGCTAAAGGCATTCAAGAGAAGGCGCGTAATGCTGGAGAAAATATATCAAAATCTTTAACCAATAGCTTTTCGCTAATCAGGGGTGGTTTTTTTCTTGGTATCGGTCAGGAGATTGCAAAAGGTGTTGCTGATGGTATTGGGGCATTGCCAGACATAGTTGCAAAAGTAGGTGAAACAGCAAAACAAATTGAAAATCAAGCACGTTTAGCTAATGCAACAACAACTGAGTTTCAAGAGTGGGCATTTGCCTCTAAATCAGTCATGGTTGAACAGGACAAACTATCTGACATCATGAAAGATGTGAATGATAAGTTTGGTGACTTCATGCAAACTGGTGGCGGAGAAATGGCTGATTTCTTCGAAAAAATTGCACCAAAGGTAGGTGTAACCGCTAAAGAGTTTCAGGGGCTTACTGGTCCGCAAATTCTCGAAAAGTATTATCAAACGTTAGAGAAAGCAAACGTATCCCAAGCTGAGATGACTTTCTATATGGAGTCAATCGCTAATGATGCAACACTATTGGCACCATTGCTTGAGAATAACGCTGAGAAGTTGAAACAATATTCAAATCAAGCGCATGAGCTTGGCTTGATTATGGATCAGGATGCAATTGCGAAGACTAAGGAATTCAATACTGCGTTAAGTACAATTCAGCAAACTATAGACGGCGTATTCACAAGACTGGCTGCTCAAGCAGCACCAGCACTAACAAATCTAGCAAATGATTTCCTTGGTTTTGCATCAAGATCCAGAGAGGGTATTGATAGTGCAGTCACGGCGATAATCACAACATTCGAAAGCCTTCTCGATATTGTTCAAAGTCTATTTAGTACGATCAGTGGGATTTGGAGTGATTTAACAGCTGATATTGGTGATGGAGCGATTCAACAAGTAGGGTTTATGGATCTAGTCGCTGGTGCGATGAATGGATTCGCAGCTGTGGCAGTTGGTCTGAAAGTTAGTATTGAAATTGCTTTTGCTGCTATTCGCGCGGTCGTTGCTACAGTGTGCCAAGCAATTAATATTGCGATTAACGCAGTTGTGAATACTTTTGATGGGTTTAAGGATACGATTCAATTAGGTTTGGACTTGCTTGGTACAAAGTTTAAAACCTTTGGTTCTATTGTTGAAAATGTCTTGCGTTTTGATTTCTCGGGTGCAAAGGCGGCGTGGCAGAATGGTTTGTCTGAAATCAGTAATTTAACGGATCAATATTCATCTCGAATGCAGTTGCGTCTAAATAATCTAAAAATAGGATGGAATACTGGTGTTAACAATGCGGCTAATGCCTGGGGTACAGCAGGATCTACTATTGCTAACAGTGCAGAAGCTGGAGGGCAGAGGTTTAAAAATTTATTTTTAAAAAACCCAACCCCTATTGACCAACCTTCATTACCAGTACCATCACCAACATTTAACCCAAATAAGGGTATTGGCACAGGGGTCAAAGACTCTAAAGGAAGTTCGGCAAAAGCTAAATCTGATGCTGATGAAAAAGCAAAGGAAAGAGCTGCTGAGCAAGCAGCTAAAGCACTTGCCGATATCCGATACAAGTTTGCGACAGAGGAAGAAAAGATTGCTCTGGATCTTAAGAAAGCTTTGTCTGATATCGAGAAATCAAAAGTCACAGATGCTGAGAAAGTAAAATTTAGAATTGTCGCTGAAAAAGAGGCAAGCGATAAAACAATTGCTTTGCGTGTTAAGGAATTTGAGGATATTAAAAAACTCAAAGAGCAGCTCATTGAAAATGATCTACTCATTGCGCAGCGCTCCTATGAAATAGATAAAGCTAATATCCAGGCTGAATTTGATGCTAAAAAGATTTCAAATGTTCAAAAAGCACGGCTTGAAAAAGAGCTAGAAGACAAATTGCGTGAAATTAAACGCAGAGGGCTTGAGGATCGACTTGCACTTGAAAACCAAATGTCTGGTATCTCAGGGAAACAAGGCAATCAGAATCAGATTATGAACAATATTTCTGATTTGGATACTGATCAAAAGGTTTCCGATACCAAGCAAGTAGGAGTTCTTTCAGATGCTCAAATGAAAGACTTTGAAGATAAGTTTGGGGATCTTACATCACGTATGTCCGGCCTATGGGACAAAGGCATTCAGGCCATGATGAATGGCACGCTAACTTGGAAAAATGCCATGAATGCCATTTTCACAGAACTGGCTGGGGCATTTATTCAAAGCATGATCACAGCGCCAATGAAAAAGTACGCTGCAAGCTTAGCGACTCGATTGGCCGTAAAGCTTGGATTCATCAAAACTGAAACCGCTGCTGAAGTTGCAGGTCAAACTGCCCAAACTGGTGCTGTCGTGGCTGGTGAGAGTATGAAGACAGCGGCAACAGCTACTGGTGTATTTACGCGTCTGGGCATCAAACTGATGGGTACCATTAAATCAATCATGATGTCTGCGTGGGAAGCCATGGCCGCAGCCTGGGCAGCTTTATCAGCTATTCCTATCGTTGGTCCTGCATTGGGTGTGGCAGCAGGTATTGCCGCTTTTGCCGGTGTATCTGCAATCGTGGGTAAAGTAGCATCTGCTCGAGGAGGCTATGATATTCCTGCCGGCGTAAATCCAATGACTCAATTGCACGAAGAGGAAATGGTCTTGCCTAAACAGCATGCTAATACGATTCGTGCGTTAGGGAAGTCATTGACATCTGATGGCGGATTCAGCACGCCTCAAGCTCCTAGTCAGCAAACAACGAATCATTTCACTGTTCAAGCTTTTGATTCGCGTGATGTTAAACGTTTCTTTGAAAAGCATGGTCGTGAATTAGCGAGTGGATTGAAAGGCCATCGTCGTAATTTCGGTACCTAAGGAGGTTATTTGTGTCAGACGTATTATTTCCTGAATTGCCAGGTCTTGAATGGGAGTTATCAAAGACTCCCATTTTTAATACCAAAATTATGACTTCAGTGAACGGCAGGGAACTTCGAGCAAGTTACCAGGCCGTTCCAAAATATGAAATATCAATGTCATTTGCTTTTTTACGTGAATCAAAAGGAAGGAATGAACTACAGCAGCTCGAAAGTTTCTTTTTAGAGCGCCGTGGTGCTTTTGATTCCTTTCTTTTCAAAATGCCTGAGGATAGTGATTATTCATGTTCTTACATAGGGGATGGCAGTACGACCAGTTTCCAGTTGTATAAGCAGATGCATACATCCGTGATTCCTTTGGCTCATACAAAGGATGAGACAACTTTTCAGGTTGATCCAACGTTTTGGAATGAAAACGACAATCAGCAATTTTGGAGTGATAACGACGATGATCTGTTCTGGGATGACACAACAGCTCAAGTCACCAAGTCAGGCATGGTCACGCTTTCAAAACCATTGGAACAGGGCATTAAATTTGAAGTAAAGGGTACGTATTACTACCGTTGCCGATTTGCCGATGATGAACAGCAATACACCAATTTCATGAGCAAATTATGGAAAGCCAACAAGGTCGATATGATCGGTTCATTAGGAAATAAAGTATGAGAGCAGCTTCTGAAAAACTAATTGCGTTACTTGATGCTGATCAGTTTGTGATGGCTGATCTGTATACGATCACCACTGTTCAAGGTGATGAATTCCGATATACGAATTATGACTTTGATTTGACTGTTGCAGGTCAAACATATAGTTCGAGTGGTCCCATCATCAGTCGTGAAGGGATCAGTCTGTCACTGGGTATTGAGGTTGATAATTTATCGATCAGTATTAATTGTATTGATGACAATGAATGGAACGGCATCAACGTAGTTCAAGCCTTTCACAATGGCCAATTAGATGGCGCTCGATTTAAGTTAGAGCGCATATTTATGGACATGAATACACCAACGGACACCAGTGCCGGCACCATTAAGTTGTTTGAAGGTCGAATCATTGAGCCTGACTTAGATCGAAATTCAATTCAAGCCAGTGTTGCATCAGATCTGGATGAATTGAATGTGCAAATGCCACGAAATCTGTATCAGCCAAGTTGTACCAACACGCTATTTGACACGGCATGCGGTCTATTGCGTCAAAACTTTATGGTGCAGACAACTATTGAATCAGGCAGTACTTCAGCGCGGATTTTATGCCAGGTGAATCAGCCTCAAGGATGGTTTACTCAAGGTGTCGTTGAATTCTTGGACGGTGGTAATGCAGGGCTAAAACGGACGATTCGCATGCATGAATCGGGCGCTTTGTTATTGACTTTACCATTGTTGGAAGCACCGCAGGTAGGGCAACGAATCAAGGTTTATCCAGGATGTGATAAACGTTTAGAAACTTGCCAAAACCGTTTTAATAATTTCTCTCGTTTCCGTGGTGCGCCATTTATACCAGTACCTGAAACAGCAGTTTAACCAAATTTGTATGAATCCATACCCAGCCATTGGCTGGGTTTTTTTATGGGGAAAAGAAATGCCTTTACCTACGCCTGAACAATTAACTGGTCCAAATGTGACAGAAGCGCAGTTTAAGAATGGGTTGAGTCAACTCATTAGCGGTGTTGTTAGCAAAGAACAATTGGAAGCATTAAAAAGTATTAATCCTGCAACGTGGTTCAAAACATCATCATCAGTAGCAGTGTCATACAACAGCACAACACGAACATTATCATGGTCGGGTTCACTGCTTCTTAATATTAATAGTAGCTCTATATCTAAAAGAACAGCGCTTTTGCTTCCTGCGCACTCCATCACAATTCCATCAAGTACTTATAATGTTGTCTGGATCGATTTATCGGCTATTCCTGAAAGCGGAACAGTTGATCCAGTATCGATTGTTAAAGTTGGGCGATATCAAGACAGTATTTCTGACCCCATAAATGCTTATACAGGTGCGCCACATCAGCTTCCGATTTTTTATAGAAACTCGAATGATTTTGGTCCATTAAATGGTTTTTTTGTTGGTGAAATTGAGGGTGTGAGAAGCACAGAAAGCGAAATGTTAAAAACGGAAATTTTAGCTGAAGTGGGTGCAGATTTACTCGACATACAAGGCTCATTTAAAAGTTCACTACCAGTTGTTTGGCTAAAAGGTACAGCGACGACTAAAATTAGTTATGACAAAGATTTGCGACTTTTAGCTTGGAATAATGTTATTGTTTTTAATTATAACAATACAATCTTAGGACGCCATGGATTAGCGATTCCAGCGCACTCAATTACAATTCCAACGACAAATTTTCAGGTTGTTTGGATTGATCTAAGAAATCTTCCTGTTTCTGCATCTATCACAGACCCATCACCATTTTTCAAGGTAGGTCGTTATAGTGATGTAAATACAGACCCAAATGCCTATGTCGGTGCATCGTATCAACTACCTATTTTTGTTGTGAATTTTGGCCAAGCGTATTCAGTAAATGGATTCTTCGATGGTGAAATTGAGGGCGTAAGAAGTAGTGAGTCAACTTTAATTAAAAGTGAAATTCTTTCAGAAATCTCAGGGTTGATACCCTCTACAACATTGCAAATTAATTCCGGATCGTCTGTATATTTGAATAGCGACAAACTGTATGAAGTGTCAGCAAGCGGAGAGCAATTGTTGGATGACATTTCGCCTAAAAAATATCTAACCGCGCATAAAGTTGCTAACAGTGCAGTTACACATGCAGATGTAAGTAGTATCAGTGGTGTAACAAGTTTAGCGGTTTCAAGGTTGTCAAATGAAGTTAAGCGCATACCGAGTGCAGATGATTTATTGATTATATTGCCAAGTTACGGTCAATCAAACTCCGTCGGTGTTGGTGGAGCTGGCGTTGGTGGCGCTGTACCTGAACAGTTTATGTATGACAACCCCTACGGTGATAGGTTGTTTATGTTTGCAGGTACAGACGTTCGTTTAGGATTTATTAGAGATTTAGAGAACGTCGTAAATGGCAGCACTTTAACGGATTTTCAACCGTTAAAAACGATTATTGATAGCGCAAACTGCGGAACGTCAGCGATTGAGGGTACAGGCAGAGCGTTAGCACGACAAACAGAATTAATGGGTATTAACTCCAAAATTTTGTGTTTTACATCAGGTCGGGGTGCATCGTATTTAACTGATCTTGTTAGCGGTACAGTGCCTTATACAAACCTAATGACTGGTATTGAGCGTGGCGTTTGGGTAGCAAACAAAAAAGGCTTAAAAGCGTATGTGCCTGCAATAATTTTTGTGCACGGTGAAGCCGATCACAATAATCCAAATTATGAAGCTGAATTAGATGCTTTTTACACACAGTTAAACAGCGATATTAAAACAAGAACAGGGCAAAGTGCGGATGTGCAATTACTAGTATCTCAACCGAGTTCGTTCTTTAGTAGTGTGAACGGTGTGCTTGGTTTATATAATGCTGCAAAAAATAATCCAAACATTCATCTTGTGAGTGCGGGGTATCATTGCTCGTTTATTAGTGATTATCTGCATTACGACCCGAAAGGACATTACAAACTTGGTGAGTATTTTGCAAAGGCGTTAAGTAATATTGTTGTTGGTAAAAAATATATACCCCTAATGCCAACAGCTGTTGTAAAAAAAGATGCTACTACAATTGAAATTACTTTTAACTGTGTTGGCAATCTTGTAGCTGATACTGTGAATATGACAGCGAAAAACTCAAACTGGGGATTTCAGATATTTAATGAAAATACTGAAATATCGATAACGTCAAAATCAATTGTAGGCAACAAGGTCATATTAACAACAAGTGCAAGCTTAACAAGTGGCCGCGTTGATTACGCGATGCAGGGTCAAATATCACCCCGCTCTGCAGAAAATGTCCCGCGTGGTCAATTGCGAGACTCAAGCACATATACATCAATTGTTGATGGGAAACCGCTATATAACTGGTGTGTTCATTTCAGAGAGACATTCTAATGAAAAACCTCGAAGCCGTTGCTGAAGCCATGACTTGGCTCGGCACACCATACCATCATCAGGGGCGTGTCAAAGGTGTGGGTGTCGATTGTGGAACGCTTATCTGTGAAGTCTACGAAAAAGTTGGACTCATGGATCATTTAGATCCGCGTCCATATCCACCAGATTGGCACATGCACCAAATGGGACAACGGTATTTAGAGCATGTTTTATCTGTGTGTGATGAAGTCGATGAACCACAACCTGGTGACATTGTTTTATACCACTTTGGCAAGTGCATCAGTCATGGTGCAATTGTCGTCGAATGGCCAACGATTATTCACTCCTATATTCATCAAGGAGTAATACTCCAAGATGGCACAAAAGGAAGTCTAGCTCGCAGAATTGCGGGCTTTTTTCGTATGAAGAGGCTAAAAGAATAATGGGCGGAATATTTGGAAGCACAACTGTCAGTACGTCTGATAAACGCATCAATTCGATGCGCATTCAGCAATCTGCGTATGGTCTGACACAGCCACTTGTTTATGGCAAAAATCGGGTTGCAGCGAATATGTTTTGGTATGGTGATTTTAAATCCACTGCCCATACAACGACCACTAAATCTGGTGGTAAAGGTGGTAAAACTAAGACCAAAAATACAACATATACGTATTCAGCATCTTTGATGTTGGGTCTATGTGAAAACAAAATTAAAGATATTGGCATCATTTGGCGTGATAAAGAACAGATCGTCACCAAAACTGAAGGCGGTGTGCAGCTCAAGCCAATAGATCAAGTTGGATTTGAACTCTTTGATGGTGATCACAATCCTGTTTGGGGTTATTTAGCATCAAAGCATCCCGATGAAGCGGTGCATTATCCATTCCTTGGATATGTGGCATGTGCAAATTATGATTTGGGCGGTAGTGCGGCATTATCGAATCATAATTTTGAAGTGATTAGCGATATTACCTTTTCAGAAACGATCCATGATGCCAATCCTGCTGACGTGATTGAAGATTTCATCACGAATCCACGTTATGGTGCAGCACCTAGCTTGAATATGGCAGATTTATCTGAATTTCGGACGTATTGTGCTGCCACCAATTTGTTGATCAGTCCTGCTTTGACAGAACAACGTGAAGCATTTGAAATTATCAATGAAATTGTGGAAGCGGTAAATTGTGCAGTGGTACCAAGTCCAGATGGATTAAAAATCCGTTCATACGGTGACAGTGCAGTGACGGGTAATGGCGTGACATTTACGCCAAATCTTGAACCGGTATATCACCTCACTGATGATGATTTTTTAGGTGAAGATCAGCCAGTACGTGTACGACGAAGCCGTGATACTGACGCATATAATCATTGTCAAATCGAGTATGTGAATCGCTTCAACCAGTACAATACGGAAACAGTTGAAGCCAAGGACCAAGCCAACATTGAAATGTTTGGTCTGCGTACACAAGATCCAGTTAAGTTTGACTTTTTTTGTGAGCCGAAAATTGCACGTCATGCGGTGCAATTGCTATTACAGCGAAAACTTTATGTTCGAAATGAGTATGAGTTTGAACTAGGTTGGAAGTACTGCCGACTTGAGCCGATGGATATTGTGACCATTACAGATGAATCCTTGGGTTTAAATCAGTTTCCAGTACGAATCACACGAGTTGAAGAAGATGAAGAAGGTGTGCTTTCGATTACAGCTGAAGAGCTGGCAGTCGGATCTCGTTCAGCAGTTGAGTATGATCTGCAATCATCGAATGGGTACCAAGGTGGCAATGAAGAACCAGGCAACGTCAATGCACCAGCAATTTTTGAGCCTCCTTTAGAATTGACGGATGGTAAAAATCAGATTTGGGTAGCTGCATCTGGTGGTATTAATTGGGGTGGCTGTAACGTCTGGGCAAGTTTGGACAATACAACATACGAAATGATCGGGACCATTTATGGCTCTGCTCGTTACGGTACCTTAGTTTCAGCCATTGATGCGGATGACACATCGATGCAAGTGCAATTGAATACTTCAAGCCAAATCTTTGGTGGTACGCTTGAAGATGCTGAAGTTGATGCAACACTGTGTAAAGTCGGTGATGAATATATCAACTATATTGATGCAACCTTGGATGGATCAGGGCGTTATACATTAAGTGGCATGCTTCGTGGCCGTTTTGATGATGCAAGTACACATAATGCAGGTGAATCATTTGTTCGTATTGACCGAGCCATTTTTGAATATGACTTCAACTCAAATATGGTGGGAAAACAGATTTATTTGAAGTTCACAAGCTTCAATGGTCTTGAGCAAAAAGAAGAAACCTTGGATGAAGTGACGGCATACAGTTACACCATCAACGGGGGGCGTCCTGCAGGTGTCAAAGGTTTATCGCTGCAGTCTGCATTTGAAGGCACAAGCTTTAAAGTTCAATGGCAAAGTGTAGCTGGCGCGACAGGTTATATTGTTCAGATTTGGTCAAATGGTCTATTGCTTCGTACAGTTGAAACGACGAATACCGATTATTCATACAGTATGGATGAAGCAAAAATTGATGGTATTCAACGAGCTTATACAGTACGTGTCGCAAGTAAAAACGGTTCGATTGTCAGCACTTTTGCAGAGCTGAATATCAGTAATCCAGTGCCACCACAATTGTTGAACGTGTACACGTCTGCCACTGCAGATTCGATCACAGTGACTTGGATTCCAAGTGAAGTGCCGGATCTGAAAGATTACCAGGTGTGGATCAGTACCAATGCGAACTTTGATCCTGATGCAACGGCAGCACGTTGGACAGGTACCGAAAATGCTTGCACGATTGGCGGTTTGCAATCAACGACAACATATTATGTGCGTGTTGCTGCGCGGGATGTGTGGAAGCCGACATCATGGAACTATTCAGCACAAATTACACAAGCAACCACTGAAAGTTAGAACTTTAAGCACAAAGCACCTTCGGGTGCTTTTTTATTGTCTTACATAGGGGCGCATATCTGTGCGAGCGCAATTAACAGCAGATACAGCGACAGTCATTAGTGATGTTGCAAGCAAGACTACTTATATAGGGGGCTTGGGCGGTTTTTTTGCTTGGATGCTATCAATTGATATTTTGCCATGGGCAGGGCTTTTTGTGGCCTTTGCCGGCTTAATTGTTAATTGGTACTACCGCAGACAAGAAAATAAGCGTGCTCAAGAAATTCACGAATTAACTTTAAAGCGATTGAGAGAAGATCAATGAAACTAATCGACAACTGGAAAGAAAGTTATAAGCTTTTAACTGTGAAATTAGGAGCTATCTTAAGCGCCTTTTTTACGCTCTTAATTTTGTTTTCTGAGCAACTTGTCTATCTGTGGAACTTAATCCCACAGCAACTGAAAGACATGATTCCAGATAATGCAGCTGCATGGGTGGGTGGTATCGTGGCTATTGCTATGACGCTGGCCCGATTGAAGAAACAGCCGGAACTACATCAGCAGCCTTTAGGCTTTGTCACTGTCACTGCTGGACATTCCAATACGGATCCAGGTGCGGTGAATGGCAGGATGAAAGAATCTGAATTTGTGGTGACGATCCGTAATGCATTGGCCTACTATTTGCGTGAAGCTGGTGTGCAGGTCAAGACTGATGGCATTGGTACCCAGAACGATCCTTTATCATCTGCAGTCAAATTGATTAAAGGTTCAAGCGTATCGCTGGAAGTTCACATGAATGCGGCAGCAAATAAGAGCGCCGTAGGTATTGAAACGATTTCGCTGCCTAAAGATAAGCTACTGGCCCAGAAGATTTCCAAAGCGGTGCAGAATGTGACCGGTTCTAAATTGCGCGGGGATAATGGCTGGATTGATCAGTCCAAGTCGGCACGTGGCAAACTAGCCTTTGTAGACAATGGCGGGTTAATTCTTGAAGTCGGTTTTATTTCCAATGATGCGGAAGCGAAGCTGGTGGAATCTAAAGCCTGGCTGATTGCCAAAGAGATTTCAAAAGTCTTGATCGAGCATGATAAAAAAGCCCTCTAAGTGAGGGCTTAGTCTTTTCCGGAAACTGTGGCGCAAGTTCGAGTCTCAATCCGAGGTACTTTTTATTGTTGCGTTACAGTTTGCGTTACAAGTATTTATTGTTAAATAAAAATACATATAGAACAATAAATTAAGTCTTTTATTAGATGCACGCTGAGCGCACCA
>NZ_JPQO01000005.1 GCF_000773685.1 Acinetobacter sp. HR7
CTGCTCAAGTCCTGAATTTAAACAGCAAGCAATTGATTATGCACTTTCAAACTCGCACGAATCTTTAGCTGCAATTGCCCAGAAATTAGGTGTTGGTTATTCAACATTGGATAAATGGATTCGTGAAATCAATCCGGCGGGTTCAAGCAAACGCCAACTTTCACCAGAACAACAGCGGATTTTAGAATTAGAGAAAGAAGTCAAACAGCTCAGGGAAGCCAATGACATCTTAAAAAAAGCGCATGTGTACTTTCTGACAGATCATGCCAAGAAAAGTACACGGTAATTCAAGATCTGGATGTGAATGAAGTCACTGTATCTTCTGCCTGTAAATGCCTGGGTGTCAGCACTTCAGGCTATTATGCCTGGCGAAAACGCCAGGCCAATCCAGCGCAGAAATATAATGATTTAAAAGCCGTATATTGGCAGCATCATGCACGATTGGGTGCACCTTCATTAGTACATGACATGCATGATTTAGGGTACACCATGAGCGAACGAACCGTTGGAAGAATGCTAAAAAAACTTGGTCTACGGAGCAAGATTGCACGTAAATACAAGCATACGACTGATTCAAAGCATCGTTTGCCTACAGCACCAAACTTGTTAGATCGCCAATTTACAGTCATGCAGCCTAACAAGGTTTGGACAACGGATATTACCTATATCCGTACCAAGCAAGGTTGGCTGTATTTATGTGTGATGCTGGATCTATTTAGTCGTCGTATCGTGGGATGGCAAACCAGTCATCGAATAGACCGCCAATTGGTGTGTGATGCGTTTCATTATTCAATGGCTCGTCAGGGCTATCCAACAGGTGTTATGGTTCATTCGGACCAAGGCAGTCAGTACTGTAGTCGTGATTTTAGAGCACTCTTGCTGACAAATGATTGTATTCAAAGTATGTCTAGACGCGGCCTTGCGCAGTATACTGCTCATGGGATAATGCCGTGACTGAAAGCTTCTTTCATACATTGAAAGGCCATGTGGTGCATGGCAGTGTGTTTGTCACTCGAAAAGAGGCGAATGCGGTCTTGTTTGACTATATTGAGATTTATTACAATCGGGTCAGAAGGCATTCTGCAAACGGTTGGTTAAGTCCAGAAGCCTTTGAACAGAAATATATTAAAAGTTTAGAGGGATCGATTGTCCACGATACTGTCTAGGATCA
>NZ_JPQO01000006.1 GCF_000773685.1 Acinetobacter sp. HR7
GATGGGCTGCATCTACTCGTAGACTCTACAGGCATGAAGTTTCTAGGTGAGGGCGAATGGAAACGCAAGAAACATGGAGCTGAATATCGTCGCCAATGGCGTAAACTACATATTGGTATAGATGCCAAAACCCTACAAATACGCGCTATTCAGCTCACAACCAATAATGTCAGTGATTCACAGGTGCTTGGTGATTTACTTAATCAGATTCCACAAGATGAGCAGATTGACTCTGTTTATACCGATGGAGCTTATGACACCAAGCAATGCCGTCAGGTCATTGCAGATCGGCAAGCGCATGCGGTGATTCCACCTAGAAAAAATGCGAAACCATGGAAAGATAGAACGAGTAGCTCGCTAGAGCGAAATGAATTACTTCGAACAGTTAAACGTTTAGGCAGGACATTATGGAAAAAATGGTCAGGCTATCATCGGCGAAGTTTGGTGGAAACCAAGATGCATTGCATCAAATTATTAGGCGATAAACTCAGTGCAAGAAGCTTTCCTAGTCAGGTGAATGAGATCCATGCACGTGTAGCAGTCCTTAACAGATTTACGGAATTAGGTCGACCACTTACCCAAGTTACGCCTTAAATTTGGCTCAATTAGGGGCGCTTTGCATTTCAAATCTTTGTGCAACAAAGCCGCTCAA
>NZ_JPQO01000007.1 GCF_000773685.1 Acinetobacter sp. HR7
TTGAGCATGTATTTGGCAGTTTGAAAACCTTCAAAATCCTCGCTGAGCGATATCGTAACCGTGGCAAAAGACTGGGCTTAAGATTCAATTTAATTGCGGGAATCTATAATTTGGAACTGAGTGAAAAATGACTTATGAAAGAGGTTTAATATGTTCGTTTTTAAATACATTACCGTATATATCCTCAAATTTAATTAAAATTTAATAATCCGCAGATTTTATTTCATATAGATATGAAATTTCTTCATCTGTTAAATAGGTAGCTATCCATTGACTTGTGAAATCATTGATTCTATTTAACCTTTGAATGAATTGTTTATTAATAATACCTCCATAAATTTCTATAAAAATTGCTTTATCCTTCCCATCATTAAATAAACTAAATTGCATTAAGGGCGCATCTTTATATTCTATATGTGCGTCAGATGCATCTATCAGGTGTGTTTTTAGTCTAATTTTAGGATTACGGACTACTAAAATAGGTCTTACGGCTTCTTCAAGAGCTCGATAATATTTCTTTTGCTCTGCAATTAACGTCTTTTGTTGCTTAACGCTCTCCCTCATCTCATCAATCTGAAGTTGTAATGCTTTTTCTTGTTGTTCCAATGCTTTTGTATTTTGCTCTAACTGCCTACCCTGCTGTACATAGCCTAAAATTAGCCCAAAGAAAGCGATAGGTGCAATGATCCCAGCAAGAAAATCACCTAATTCATTTAAAGATGTTGGACTTTTTAAATCGCCAAAAAACCAAAATAGAAAAATTACAACCAGCCATGCAACTGTAATTCCGATTCCCCATACTAAACTTCTTTGATTCATTTTTTCTAATAAAAAGCAGTTAATTATATATTGGTTTTACATTCTTTTCCTTCTACATGCAAATTCACCATATAGAACTTTCACTTGTCTTTCCCCTTTCATAATGTTATTTATGATTCACATAATTAATATTCAAAAATAAAAACGTATCTAAAAAGGAGTATTGCAATGGATCAGCAAGTCAATCACATGTTTAATCAAGATCGTTTGATTCAGTACCTTGGTGCACATCTGGTTTCCTATAGCCATAATCACGCCAAGATTGAACTAAAAGTGACCGAACAGCATTTACAAGGTCATCAAACCTGTAACGGCGCAGTAATTTTTGCACTGGCTGATGCAGCCTTTGCGATTGCCTGCAATACTGGTGAACATCCGGCTGTGGGTCAACATTGTGGTATTCATTACCTTAAACCTGCATTACTCGGTGATACACTGATTGCCATTGCAGAACACAAAGCCAGCAGCGGTCGCAGTGGCATCTATGACATTCAGATCATTAACCAAAAAGACCAGATCGTGGCTGAGTTCCGTGGGACTTCCCGGACAATAGTGAAATAGAATTTTCATCATGATCTGCAATAAAAAACCGGTGTCTCAACACCGGTTTTTATGTCTTGAAAACATAAATTAAGTAAATAGCTCAACCTGTTCAGTTTGACGGCGCATAATCACCTTACCATTTTTCACGCTTAAGATTGCTTTAGCTTGGTTGGCAACCACGTCATAATCCTTCTGTGCAGGCATAATAATAAAGCTTGCGGGACGTCCAACTTCAATACCGTATTGATCACCCAGACACAGGGTTTTCGCTGAGTTATCAGATACAAAGTCCAGACAACGTTGCAGGTCTTCATAACCGAGCATATGACAGATGTGCAGTGCAGCATCTAAGACACGAATGATGTTGCCATTGCCAATTGGATACCATGGATCACGAATGGAATCCTGTGCAAAACTGATATTCATGCCAGCACGATCAATTTCAGCAGCACGGGTCACACCACGGCGTTTTGGATAGGTATCGAAACGGCCTTGTAAATGGATGCTTTCAGTTGGGCAAGAAATAAAATTGATCTTAGAACGTTTCAGCAAACGGAACAGCTTGTAACAGTAGGCATTGTCATAAGAACCCATTGCAGTGGTATGGCTGGCTGTTACGCGCTCGCCCATGCCACGTACACGTGCTTCATCTGCTAATACCTCCAGGAAGCGCGATGCAGGGTCATCAATCTCATCACAGTGCACATCCACCAGGCGGTCATATTTTTCTGCCAGATCCATCAGGAAATGAACAGAGCTGACACCTTTTTCACGAGTATATTCAAAGTGTGGAATACCACCCACTACGTCAGCACCCAGCTTGATCGCTTCTTCCATCAGGCCACGACCATTGTTATAGGATTCAATCCCCTCTTGCGGAAATGCCACGATCTGCAGATTCACCTTGTCCTTAATCTCTTCTTTGACTTCCAGCATGGCATGTAATGCGGTCAGTTCAGGATCAGTCACATCGACATGGGTACGCACATGCTGAATACCATGTGCCACTAACATATCTACGGTCTTTTTCGCACGCTGTTTGGTATCTTCTTGAGTAATAGTTTCTTTACGTTGGCCCCAACGTTCAATACCTTCAAATAAGGTACCTGACATATTCCATTCAGGTTCGCCAGCTGTTAGTACCGCATCTAAATGAATATGTGGCTCGATCAGGGGGGCCATCACCATTTGCTGTGCAGCATCAATGATCTCGGCAGAGGCTTCAGCTTGGATCACACCTGCCTGTTTTTCAATTGCTTCAAATACACCATTGTTATAGGTCAGGGAAAATAGACCTTCTTTACCACGCAAAATGGCATTAATTACTTTCATAGGAGAGTCTCGTTATTTATGAGTCATTTGCCAGATCAGCAATGCCACAGCGGCATTTAATCTAAAGTTGGCAGAAGTTAAAGATTGCCCGGTCAGGCTTTCAATTTTTTGAATACGTTGATTCAGGGTATTGCGGTGAATTCCCAGGCGCTGTGCTGTCGCCATCAGGTTGCCATTTTCTTTCAGCCAGGCATCCAGCGTTTCTAGAAATACATAAGGATGTTTGCGATCGGTATCGACCAGCATACCGATGTTGTCCTGCATGAATTGCTGCAACAAGATTTTGTTGGGAATGGCCTTGAGCAGTTTTAGCAGGCCCAGATCACGGTACAAGCTTAAACCTGTTTCCGTATTGAGATCTGCTGCGATTTCCTGCGCATGACAGGCTTCCCAGAACCCGCGCTGAAATGCAGATGCAGAATTCACTTCATTGGATAAACCAGCAAAAACCTTGTATTCGTCATTCATGCTATGACAGTTTAGTTGCTGGATCAGCTCGGACAATAATGCCTGCCAGTATTCCAGATCATGTTCAGCAACGGACAGCACCATATTAAACTGGTCACCCTGCCGGATCACCGGAAAAACTTGTTGGTGCTGTTTACGCCATTGTTCCAGCTGGTTATAACAATCCTGCTTGATCTGAAAATACTGTTCTTCTGGCAGATGAAAACTCTCAGCACCATTTACTTCAGGATGGAAAATCTGCTGAAGGTGATGCAGCTTCAACACTACAACTACATGTCGCCCAAGCACAGGTAAATTCAGCTGTTTGGCCCGCATATTGATGATATCCAGAGATGGATAATCGCCCATCAACAATTGCATCAATACATCTTCGGCTGATTTTTGGGTTTGGGCTGATTCCACCAGACGCGTACCAATAACATGCGTCACCTCGACCATTCTCAGGCTATACGGCTGTTCAATCAGTGGCAATCCCAGCGCATCAGCTTTGGCGATGACACTGTCAGGAATATGCTGGATAAAATCCGGGCCGGTCAGAATCACCATGGCTGCCGCATCACGCTGTTTCGCCTGATCCAGCAACGCCAACAAGTTGGTTTCACCCCGGATGTAATTCACGCCGACAAAGATCAGCTCACCACCGGTGATCCATTCAGCAATCCCTTCATTTTCGGCAACATAGAACCAGCGCACCAACCGTTGCACATGGTCGTTTCCCGCCCGCAACTGCATTTGCTGTAATTGCGGTAAATCCAGAATATCCTGAACAGTCATGCTCATGCTGTTAAGCCTCTTTCAACTGTGACTGTTTTACCGGGAAGACTGCCAGCAAAACGCTATATACCACAAATGCCACGGCGATCCCGACAATTGGCGCAATCCAAGGTGATACATAGGCACAGATCGCACCGACTGCATACGCGGTCAAACCAATCCAGTTAAAGTTCGGCAAGTGAGCTTGAGACAACAGTGGATATTTACCTTTATAACGTACCCAGTAATCCGCCATGATCACGCCGCCCACAGGTGGAATGATGGCACCAAGTAACAGCAGAAATGGAATCAGCAGTTCATACATACCAAGTACCGCCAGCACGATCCCGATTGAAGCTGATGCCAACACCATGGTTTTACGGCGTTCAGTACGTACCAGATGGCAAGCTGCTGCAGATACGTTGTAAATGGTTGGACCCTGAATCGTCCACAGGTTCAGACATAGCATGATAATCGCTGCGACAGACAGACCTTGCAGAATCAGCACTTCTACAATATCTGCTTGTTGATACACGATTGCCATCCACGCACCTGCCAGCACCATCAAGCCATTGCCGATTACAAAGCTCACTAAGCAGGCCCAAATCGCGACACGGCTGCTTTTAGCCATGCGGGTCCAGTTGGTAATCTGAGTTGCACCACTGGCAAAGGTACCAAAGACCATGGTAATCGCGGTGGCAAAAGTCATTTTTTCGGTTGGTACCGCACTGGTTAGGCCGGTCCAGCCGCCAATATGTTTGGTTGCCAAATAGATCGATACCACCAGCAATAGGAACATTAAGGGAATGGAAATACGCGACAGCCATTCTAGGCCTTTAAAGCCGACAATGGCGGTAATCGAGAAACCAAAGCCGAACAGCACCATCAGCGGGATATTCCAGCCTTCCGGAATGCCAACAATCTTGGTGAGGGAAATGGCTAGTGTCGCAGTTCCCCACGCGTACCACCCTAATTCGGCAAATCCCAGTAGAAAATCCGATAATTTACTGCCCAGGTTGCCAAAACAAAAACGGCCCATCAAAACGGTATTTAAACCGCTGCGGGCCGAGATCAATCCAAGGGATGCTGCATATAAACCTAATAACACATTCCCAATCACGGTAATCCAGAGAATGTTAATAAAGTCGAATGCGACACCTATTTTTCCACCAGCAAACATGGTTGCTGTAAAAAAGGTAAAGCTGAATAACACCAAAGCAATAGGAAAAAACCCTTTTCGTTGAGAGTCCGGTGTTTCTGTGAGTGGACTTTCATCATGTGTCTTCATCGTTTTCTCTCTGCATTTTTACATATATTGCCTGTCTGCAAGAGCGATGCCATTTATACCCTTTAAATAATTGACACACCCTGCCCACTATTTATGTGCAAGTTGCATATAAATATGATTATTTATGCAGATTTAAAGATAAATAAGTGTGCGAGACGATGAATGATACCTAAATTAGGGCACAAAAAAAGGATGCCGAAGCATCCTTTTTGATTTTTTAGACTAGGCTTTCAACCACTTATTTATACTGTCCTGATTTTCCACGGTTAATTCAACCTCATTCAGCTCAGAACCCGCAGCTTGGACTTCGAAAGTCATTAACTCATCACGACGGAAAGCATGTACGGTATATATACCCTGCTCTTTGGCATATTTTTCCAGTAGCTTGGTCGTTGCTTTCAAGCCATCAATCGCAATGATCACATCATTAGCAGACAGACCGGCTTTAGCAGCTGCACCATCACGGCGTGCAGACTGGATTTGGACACCTTCAGGCTTATCCGCCAGTTTCAGGCCAAATGGCAGAGATTTGTCATTTTTCAGTGTGTATTTCACACCGAACTCTGGCAATAGCTGATCCAACGGCAGTTCTTCAGTGGTATTGATCAGATGGTTAATCTGCTCTAACCAGCTGTCACCTGTCAATTCCTGACATAAGTCGAAAATGGTACGTTCATTGACCTGAATGCCATTTTGCGCATTTTCATACAGCTTACGCATTAGGGCATCCAGACTTGAACCGCGTAAACGCAGACCTAAGTCCAGACACAGTGCCACCAGACAGCCTTTGTTGTAATAGCTGGTACCGGCATTATTGGAATTTTCATCCTGACGATAGAATTTCACCCAGGCATCAAAGCTGGATTCAGCCACAGTCTGAACAAAACGACCCTGATTTTGCAGGTAACGGTCAATCTGTGCTTTCAGTAAAGTCAGGTAAGATTCCTGATTGATCACACCACTACGCAGCAGGATCAGATCATCATAATAAGAAGTGAAACCTTCGAAGATCCAGAGTAAAGAGGTATAGCCTTCTTTATTTAGATCATAATTGACAAAGTTTTCCGGACGGATAAATTTCACCAACCATGAGTGGAAATATTCGTGGCTGCACAGTCCCAAGAAACGCTGGTAATCCTTAGATGGCTCTTCCGGCTCATTGGCTTTAGGCAGGTCATCACGTGGCGTAATCAGGCTGGTAGAATTTGGATGTTCCAAACCACCATAGCTGTTACCGGTGGCCATGGTCATAAAGGTATAATTACTAAATGGTGCCGAACCGAACATGGAAATTTCGGTGCTGCAGATTTTTTCCAGGTCTTTCTGCATACGTTCAACATTCATGGCATGTTTGCCAGACACCACAAACTCATGTGGAATGCCCTTGGCTTCAAAACTGAAACGAGTCTGTTCTGCCAACTCAAACGGTGAATCGATCAGCTCGGCATAGTTTTCAGCTTTTAAGGTATAACGGCCTTTCACCAAACTCTTGGAAGCCATACCGGTTGCCAGCTGGAAGTGTTTCAGCTCATCCGGCAGGAAGACTTCAATTTCAACGGCCTTATGCTCCTGTCCTTCCAAACCTAAACATGCACAAGCCGGATTGACATACAGGCGGGTTTCATCGACATAAGCCCCACGCACTGACAGGTCATAAGCATAAACATCATATTCCACCGTGATCAGCTCATGATCAGTATTAAACAGACGCCATTTGTTCTTTTCAAATTTCTGGATCTTGAGCTGACGACCTTCCTCATCATAGGCTTTGACTGCTTCAATATGTTTGGAAAATTCGCGAATCAAATAACTGCCCGGAATCCATGTTGGCAAAGACAACACCTGTGTAGGGTCAGCTAAAAAGCGAACAGTCACGTGAACAAGATGCTGACGATAATCGTCAAATTCGATTTGATAATGCAACATAATGGGCGATTCAAAATAAATTAGAATGTGTTAAGTCTTAGCTTAACATTTTTTCCGATACATTGCGGAAGTGTCTTAATTGTCTACAATGAGCACTAGCCATGACAAAAAAAAAGGCTTAGCATGCCTAAAATTTTTTTGCTCGCCCACGGACTGGTCGAATAAGGAACACCCTTGAAATTTATCACCTCATTGATTGCGACATTGTGCCTGCTTGTGTCTGCAATTTCGCATGCTGCCCTACTGAATATCAATCCTGAAAGTGTTGAAGCCAAAGCCTGGACCATTCTGGATAGTGAAACTGGACAGACCATTGCATCTCATAATGAAGACATGCAACGTGCCCCAGCTTCCCTGACCAAAATGATGGTGGCCTATATCACATTGAAGGAAATCCAGGCCGGGAAATTAAGTAAAAGTGAAATAATTACCGCGACGCCAGTGGTGCAAATGGTGATGTGGGATGAATCCCAAATGTACCTGAAAGAAGGTGAGCAGATTTCTGTAGATCAGTTACTGGCAGGTCTGATCGTGATGTCAGCCAATGATGCAGCCGTGACCCTGGCAGAAAAAATCTCTGGCAGCGTACCGAAGTTTATTGAACGCATGAACAAGGAAGCTCAAGCACTGGGAATGACGCATACCCATTTCCAGAATCCAGCCGGTGTAACCATGCCTGAGCACTACTCAACTGCGGCAGATCTGGCCAAACTATCACAAGCACTAGTAACCCAAACCCCAGATTATTTGGGCTATTCCAAACAGCCAAGTTTTACTTACAACCAGCGTTTCCACCGTGCCACCAACCTGTTGTTAAAAATGGACCCAACAGTGGATGGCCTAAAAACCGGTTTTACCCGTGCTGCAGGTTATAACCTGGCTGCAACTGCAATCCGTCCAAGCATAGAAATGAACATGCCCAACCGTCGTCTGATCGTGGTGGTATTAGGCACTAAAAGCGGGGTTAAACGTGCCGAAGTCGCGCATAAGCTGATGAACCTAGCTTATACCTATACCCGTAATGAAGTCGCCGTACCTAGCCATCAACTTTTGGCAGAATTGCCTGTGGTGAAATCTACTCTGAAAATGTTCAAGGTTGAAACAAAGCAGCCTGAACTGATCACTACTTCCCTGTATGACCAGAGCTATACCATTGACCTGAACCAGTTTGACCAATCGACTCAACGCATCATGCTGGATACCGGTAACGGTGTCATGCAAAGTATCGAGCCACTGCGTGAAACTCAGACTCACGTCAATGTCGAAGTCAAAGAAACTAAACTGACTGCCCCACTAGCGAAAGTCATGCAGCTGGCCACTGTGAATGTCTATCAAAATGACCAGCTGATTCGTACCATTCTGATTGAAGATCAAGTTGACCTTGAGGAAGCAGGTATTTTCCACAGGTTCTTTGAATGGTTATTTAGTCTGTTTTCTGACAATACAACTGATGTGAAACTTTATCCGATCGGAAAATAAAACATGAACCATGAAGGATGGAGATAAGAATAATTTTCCATCCTTCTATTCTCTTGCTGCGCCTACCTTTTACTTCCGTCCAACCTCATCTTTCTTTATGTCATTGAATTGCTACGTTTTGTAATTGTTAAACAATCCTGTACAAGACCTGAATTTTCACCTGTCATAGTATGTTTCATCACATTTTATTAGAAAAATAAACAGGTTAATCATTTTATGACAGCACATAAGATCGTAATTGTAGGTGGTGGCGCTGGCGGACTGGAACTGGCGACCCAGTTAGGACAGAGTCTCGGCAAAAGTGGCAAAGCCCATATCACATTGGTCGACCAGAAACTGACTCATATCTGGAAACCACTTTTACATGAGATTGCTGCTGGAACACTAAATCCGCATCAGGAAGAAATCAATTACTTTGCCCATGCTGCAGAGAACCATTATGAATTTGTGCTGGGAAATTTTAAAAATATCGACCGTGCAGCCCAACAGATTCTGATCGAAAATGATTATTTTTCTAAAAAAGCTCTACCGAAAAAGGACATAAAAATTAGCTATGACACATTGGTATTAGCTCTAGGTTCAACTTCCAATGATTTTAATACGCCTGGTGTCCAGGAATTTTGCCATTTTCTGGACAGCCGCGAACAAGCAGATATTTTCCAGCAGGACTTGTTGCATCTATACCTGAATGCCCAGCATGAAGCATCCAGCCGCGAACTGAAAATCGCCATTATTGGTGCGGGTGCGACAGGAGTTGAACTGGCAGCTGAACTAGTCTCAGCCAAACATAATTTCCATAAATATGGACTCAATAAAATTGATCCCAACAAAGTTAAAATCACCCTGATTGAAGCCGCTGACCGTATCCTGCCTGCCCTGTCTGAAAAAGTGGCGGAGCATACCCTGAAGCAGCTAAAAGAATTAGGCATTGATGTGCTCACCCAGCATCGCGTAGCTAAGGTGGATGAAGATCATATCCACTTCGCCGATGGCAGTAGTCTGGAAGCAGAAGTGAAAGTCTGGGCCGCCGGCATTAAGGCACCGGATGTACTTAAAAATCTAGAAGGCTTTGAAAAGGACAATATCAACCGCCTCAAAGTCTATGCAACTTTGCAGACACTAACTGATCCCAATATTTTTGCTTTCGGAGACTGTGCCCATTGTAAGCCGCGTGCTGATGAGCCAGTGCTCGGTCCACGTGCCCAGGTGGCTAGTCAGCAGGCCAGCTTTCTTGCCAACTCATTAAGGCTGCGTGTCAATGGCAAGACTTCTCTGCCAATCTTCACTTTCTCAGACAAAGGTTCGCTGGTGTCCCTAAGTGAAAATAAAGCAGTGGGTGAATTACTTGGTCAGGTGAATGTGCATGGCTTCGTCGCAAAATCAATGTATATTTCCCTGTATCGCCTGCATCAGGCCACGATCTTGGGCTATACTCATGCCGGGGCCTTAACGCTTAAGGATTTCGTTACAAGAAAAATCTCGCCGAAGATAAAATTGCATTGAAATTTACATAGTTGTCCCCATTAATGAAAAAACCATCATTAGAATAGAGAAATTGCATTTTTTTTGCTAATTTTAGTCTACAAAAACTCAATTTCACTTTATGATGTCTCTTTTAAAAATTTGATTGGATCAATATCATGACTGCAGTTGCAAATGACCTCGTGGTTTCTTTCCACTACACACTGACTAACGCAGAGGGTGAAACTCTCGACAAATCTCAAGGTGAACCACTTGCATATTTGCATGGTGCAGGCAACATCATTCCTGGCCTTGAAAATGCACTGCTTGGCAAAACTGTTGGCGACAAGTTCACTGTAACTGTTCCAGCTGCTGAAGGTTACGGCGAATACAACCCAGAGCTTGTACAAGAAGTTCCTGCAAAAATGTTCCAAGGCGTGGACAACATCCAACCTGGTATGCAATTCCAAGCACAAACTGATGACGGCGTTCAAATCGTAACTGTTAAAGCAGTTGAAGGCGAAACAGTTGTGGTTGATGCGAACTTCCCACTTGCTGGTCAAGACCTGACTTTCGAAGTTGAAATCGTAGCGATCCGTGAAGCTTCTCAAGAAGAACTAGACCACGGTCACGTACACGGTGCAGGCGGTCACCACCACTAAGATCATCTGAACTGACGTGCAAAAGGCAAAGTTTTTACTTTGCCTTTTTTATTACCTGCAGATTTTCAACATAAAAAAGCAGGACATCTGCCCTGCTTTGACTTAAGCCATAAGACTTATTTGCGCTGATTATAAATCTGCATTGCTGCTGGCAAGTTCTGACGCATTGCTGCAATACGCTGACTGTTTGATGGGTGAGTTGATAAGAACGCAACGCCACTGCTGGTCTGCTTGTTCATTTTTTCCCACAGCGTAATCGCCGCATTCGGATTATAACCGGCGCGTGCCATTAACATTAAACCACCTTGGTCAGCGCGGCTTTCTAGGTTACGTGAATATGGCAAACCGATACCGATCTGACTACCTAGCTGAGCCGCAGCTGTAGCACCTTGGCCCGCACCTGCTGCGCTTAAACCAATACCTAGAGCCAGATCAGTTAACGCCTGAGCACCAATTTTCTGTTTAGAGTGTTCTTCCAGTGCATGCACCATCTCGTGGCCCATGACCGCTGCAATTTCCGCATCAGTCAGGTTCAGTTTGTTCACGATCCCGGTATAAAACACCACTTTACCACCCGGCGCCACATAAGCATTGACCTGATCAGATTTCAGCACTGCCAGTTGCCAGTCAAACTTCACCCCGGTCTGGTTTAACTGGTCTGCATAAGGGCGCAATCTATTAAATACAGCATAAATACGTTTATAAGTCGCCGATGAAGTATCTAGCTGGTTTGCTGCACGTGCTTCCTGAACGGTCTTGTTGAAACCCTCTGTCGCAACTGCATTTAATGTAGAGGTATTTGCACCCGCCATATCTGCAACCGTTGCACAACCGGTTAAGGTCACCGCTGCTGCAGCGCACATGCTAAACAAAAATTTATTTTTCATTAGAGAGTCTCCACCCCAATTTCAAGGCACAATAATTTGTAAAAATTATAATT
Source organism: Acinetobacter sp. HR7 (assembly GCF_000773685.1). GTDB lineage: Bacteria > Pseudomonadota > Gammaproteobacteria > Pseudomonadales > Moraxellaceae > Acinetobacter > Acinetobacter thermotolerans. The sequence continues at coordinate 11,672 of NZ_JPQO01000007.1, forward strand.
GAAACATCGTTATACCTGAAATGTGGAATTACTTCATCTTTTTAGCATTTATGTAATATTTCAGGTGATGAATTGTATAGTCAGCCAGTAAATCAAACACAATACATTCAAGACCAGATAAAACTGTGCCAATGGCTTGATTTTCTGTTCCAGCGTTTCACTTTTACGTTTAACATACAGGATCGCATTCTGGATCAAAATGACAGGTACCAGAATACAGGCAATGATCACGCTCAGTCCAACCAGTGCGCCATAAATAATTTCAGGATTGGACGTCTGGGCACGAATAATCAACATAGCAATGGTCGGTGCCCCGCCCATGGCAAACAGCAACGAATAAAACATGGTTGCCGAAATATTTTTTTGCATCCTGCAAAACTCTTATCTTACTGTTTAGATTCATTCTAGCAAGTCGCTGAAAAAAGCCTAGTTTGAACTGATGCAACTTTAGTCTTGAAAATCCGGTTTTTTCTAAAGGCAATAAAAAAAACCCTGTGAAATCACAGGGTTTTTCTCATTTCTTGCTTAAGGAATTAAGCAGAGAATGGGTGGCGCAGAATAATAGTTTCTTCACGGTCTGGACCAGTTGAGATGATGTCGATTGGACATTCAATCAATTGCTCAAGACGTTTCACATAGTTAATTGCATTTTGTGGCAATTGATCTAGTGATTTCGCACCGAAAGTAGATTCTTTCCAGCCCGGCATAGTTTCGTAGATTGGTTTTAAAGTTTCGAATGCAAGCGCATCAGAAGAACCTACACAACCAGAATCTGCAGCTTCATAACCTACACAGATTTTCACTTCGTCTAAACCATCCAGAACGTCAAGTTTAGTCAGGCAGATACCAGAAAGTGAGTTTACTTCTACTGAACGACGCAGGATTTCAGCATCGAACCAGCCACAACGACGTTGACGGCCAGTAGACGCACCGAATTCTGAACCTACAGTACCCAGGTGTTTACCAATGGCATCACCTGTATCAGTTGCAGCATCATAAACCAATTCAGTTGGGAATGGACCTGAACCTACACGAGTGGTATACGCTTTAGTAATACCAAGGACATAATCCAGGTGTAATGGACCAAGACCTGAACCTGAGCTTACGCCACCAGCAGTCGTGTTAGAAGAAGTTACGTATGGGTATGTACCATGGTCAACGTCAAGCAGTGAACCTTGTGCACCTTCGAACATGATGTTCTTACCCGCTTTACGGTAAGCGTGTAACTCACCAGTCACGTCCATCACCATAGGTTCGATCACTTTACGCCATTCGTCGCATAGTGCCAGAACGTCTTCAACTTTAACTGCTTCAACACCAAAGAATTGAGTCAATTGGAAGTTGTGGTATTCAAGCAGCTCTTCAAGTTGCGCTTTAAGATGTTCACCACCACGTACCAGGTCAGCAACACGGATTGCACGACGAGCAACTTTATCTTCGTAAGCAGGACCGATACCACGACCTGTTGTACCAATTTTCGCATTACCACGTTTTTTCTCACGTGCTTGGTCAAGTGCGATGTGGTGTGGCAGGATCAATGGACAGTTTGGAGAAATGCGCAGACGTTCACGTACAGGCACGCCTTCTTTTTCCAGCACTTCCATTTCATGGATTAACGCTTCTGGTGACAGAACAACACCGTTACCAATTAAGCACAGTACGTTTTCACGTAAAATACCTGATGGAATGAGGTGTAATACAGTTTTCTTACCACCAACCACGAGAGTGTGACCTGCGTTGTGTCCGCCTTGATAGCGTACTACCGCAGCCGCTTGATCTGTGAGCAGGTCGACGATTTTACCTTTACCTTCGTCGCCCCATTGGGTACCAAGTACCACAACATTCTTGCCCATAATAGCCTCATTACATCATGCTGTTAAAGTTGAAAAGCCTGGCTCAGCGACATGAATACTGAGCCGGACCATTAAATTGTTTTGACTGTCCACTCACCGTCGACATTCACCAGCTGGTGAGTCGCATACGGTACTGAGCTTAACTCATCATTACCTAATAACTGAATTACACTTAAGCCTTGTGCACGGGTTGCCTGAATCGCATTCAGCAACGCTGCATCCGTACCTTTTGGCGCAACTACAACTTGTGCCGCTGCAAACTTGCCGGCACTTAACATATATAAGTCGCAAGAGAAACCGGTTGCCGGACGGGCACGACCAAAGTGTTCACCAATACCATCGTAACGGCCGCCTTGAGCTAATGGCACTGCACGATTTGGTGCATATACGGCGTACATCAGACCAGTATGGTAGTGATAAGAGCGCAGTTCAACCACGTCTACACCAATTTCCAGTTCAGGCCAGCGTGCCTGAATCTCGCTTTGCGTCGTAATCAGTGCATCCAGTGCCTGTTTAAAGGCTGGATTTGCCAGTACTTCGGCACTCAGTTGATTTTTCAGCGCGTCCAGATCACTTGCATAGCGGCCCAGTACATAGAAATCCTGACCGAAGTTCAGTGTTGCAGTGAATTCTTTCAGTTCAGGTAAAGCTTTGCGTTGATACAGGTCAGATAACTGACGCTCAGCCGCCTTGCTGAGGCCCGCTTGTGCCACCAGGCTACGGAACAGACCGACATGTCCCAAGTCCAGGTGAATCCCTTCTGCCAGACCTGCTTCTTCAATCAGGCTGACCATCAGGTCAATCATTTCTACATCGGCATCAATACTGTCTGAACCGAACAATTCAGCACCCAGCTGCAACGGCGCACGCGTGGTGTTAAATCCTTGTGGTTTGGTATGCAGAACTGTGCCTGCATAGCAGTAACGAGCCACACCTTCAACTGGATGTACATGCGCATCGATACGAGCCACTTGTGGTGTCATATCGGCACGCACACCAAGCAGACGGCCAGACAGCTGGTCGATCACTTTAAAAGTGGCTAAGTCTAAATCCTGATTCGATTCTGAGAGAGAAGATAAAGATTCAATGTATTCAATGAATGGCGTGTACACCAGCTGATAACCTCGAGATGCGAGGAAATCCAGTGACTTACGGCGCAAATCTTCTATGACTCGCGCTTGTTCTGGTAATACATCAGCTACACCATCAGGTAATAACCATGTCTCTGAAATGGGCATGTTGTAAACCTAAATTCTTGTCAGCGCGGAACAAATCCGCATAAAAAAATCGGGAGCACACCCGATTTCTCCTAGTCTAGCACGATCGCCAAAACTGTGCATCGCAATTTTGATAATTTTCTCTGACTGATCAAATGACTAACATTGATAATTCAAATCATCCATATAAAGGATAAATGGATATTTTACCCAAAATCACCATTTATCCTTTATCAAACTGATTTTTCGATATATTTAAGCTCTTCAGAACATCTTATGTTTTTTGTAGCATTCTGATCTTTTACAACTCTGTCCTAAAGGCTTCACAATTTTTTAATGATAAATGCCCAAAAATAATCCAGCATAAAAGTATGAGAGATTGATTCAAATGCCCAAGAAAGCAGCATACGTTGTGGTTGTGGATGATTTAAATTAACTAACATCATTCCTGCACTTCTTTTGACATCCTCTCCGACC
>NZ_JPQO01000008.1 GCF_000773685.1 Acinetobacter sp. HR7
ACACCTAACTTTTTCAACTAACTACAAATGTGTCGCACTTGGGATTTGAATCTGCGAAATTAAAGCTTTCTCTAAAGATTCATTAAATTTTTTGCAGAAATCATCCAAAATACAAAATAATTCGGTAATATGATCCATTGAGAAGCCTTGTTTTATAACATTTTGTCTTGAGAACCAATATGTTACAAAAACAGGGCTTTTTTTCTACTCTTTTTTTATATCGAACTCAGGTTATATATAAAGCCCTTCAGGCCCATCCAAACCTTCATTTAATAAACTCTTATTCACGCTCTTTATCTCTTTTTTGCATAAGCAAATCACTAATCAAGACAACTACTTATCTTTAAAAGTCATAAGATATGCTCGTTTTTCGATATTGGCATATATAGATGTTAGGTCCGATTGAATTTATTTTGGCTGGTGTTTTGGTAGGTTTTTGTGTGGGGATTACCGGTGTTGGTGGCGGTTCATTAATGACCCCGATTCTGATTACCCTGCTCAAGGTTGAACCACACATTGCCATTGGTACTGACCTGCTCTACGCCGCTATTTCCAAATTCTGTGGCTCGCTAGTGCATGCCAAAAAAATGAACATTGTCTGGCCGATTGTGATCTGGCTTGCGGTCGGTAGTATTCCAGCATCATTAATCACCCATTGGGTACTGGAAAATTACCTCAGCCAATCCACTCACTATAAAGCTGTACTGACTATGGTGCTGGGCTTTATGCTGACCCTGACTGGTGTATCTATTATTTTTCGCAGTTCAGTTGAAAAATTCTTCAATAAATACCGTAAAAATGAACTGCCAGATATGACTAAGGATCTGGTCAAAGTTGATTTTAAATCAGGCAAAAAACGCGCACTGATTATTATCATGGGTGTAGTGTTAGGTGTATTTGTTACCCTATCCTCTGTAGGAGCCGGTGCATTTGGTGTAATGGCCCTAATCCTGCTGTTCCCGAATCTGCCAATGATCCGTATTATCGGTTCGGACGTAGTGCATGCGGTACTTCTAACTTTAGTCGCAGGCTTGGGCCACATGAGTGCAGGTAATGTAGACTTTACCCTACTCGGCTGGTTGCTCATGGGTTCGATTCCTGCCATTGTGATTGGTACGTTGATCAGTTCACGTATGCCAGAAAAATTAATCCGTAAAATTCTAGGGATTACCTTGTTCTGCTTAGGGCTGAATTTTATCCTGCATCCAGTAAAATCAAAACCTGCTCAACCGACCCAACCGGCGGTCACAGCACCGATGGAAAAAACCCAGTCTGTTTAAACTAAATTACGGATTCATCACTTTTTTTTCAAAGATTTATTCATCTTTTTTATAACAAAGTGACGCATCATTCATGTTATATTCAGACTAGTAAACAACCTTTGTATGATCGAACCAGTGACGGCAATGAATACACAACAGTCAAAACCTATCTCAGCATCAGATATTGATGATGTGAATATCCAAAGCATTATTCCTCTTGTGACGCCTGCTCAATTAAAAGCAGAATTACCTTTGACTGAAAATGCTTATCAAACCGTACTGAAAGGTCGTGAAACCATCCGTAACATTCTGGATGGCAAAGACAAGCGTCTGTTTGTCGTGATTGGTCCATGCTCTATCCATGATCCTGAAGCTGCCAAAGAATATGCTGATCGCCTGAAAGCACTGAGCGAAAAAGTTAAAGACAGCCTGTATCTGGTGATGCGTGTTTATTTTGAAAAACCACGTACAACTATTGGTTGGAAAGGTCTGATCAATGACCCCGATATGAATGACTCATTCGACATCGAGAAAGGTCTGCGTATTGGCCGTAAACTACTCCTTGAGCTGAATGAAAAAGGTCTGCCATGTGCGACTGAAGCACTAGATCCAAACTCACCACAATATTACCAAGACCTGATTTCATGGTCAGCAATCGGTGCACGTACCACTGAAAGCCAGACTCACCGTGAAATGTCTTCTGGCCTGTCTTCACCAGTGGGCTTTAAAAATGGTACTGATGGCGGTTTAACTGTTGCAACTAATGCGATGCAATCTGTGAAACATGGCCATAGCTTCCTGGGTCTAAACGACCAAGGTCAAGTCTCTGTGATTCGTACTTCTGGTAACCCGTATGCACACGTGGTACTGCGTGGTGGTAATGGCAAGCCGAACTACGATGCAGGCTCAGTACAAGAAGCTGAAGCAGCATTGGCGAAGGCGAAAGTCAGCACCAAGATCATGATTGACACCAGCCATGCCAACTCAAACAAAGACCCGTACCTGCAACCACTTGTTCTAAAAAATATTACAGAACAAATTATTGATGGAAATAAGTCAATTGTTGGTATCATGGTAGAAAGTCACTTGAAAGGTGGTCGTCAGGATATCCCTGCTAACCTGTGTGATCTGGAATACGGTAAATCAGTGACTGATGGCTGTATCGACTGGGAAACCACCGAAAAAGCATTGCTTGAAATGCACGAGGCGTTAAAAGACGTTTTACCAAATCGCTAAGCGATTGATCAAAATGCCATCGTCAAGATGGCGTTTTTATTTCTAGAAAAGGAAAATGATCTGATGAATGAAATTGAAACAGCGCTTAGTCAAATCAATAATTTTCAATTCGTGCATGAGCACCTGTTTACCTCTGGCCAGCCTACTGCTGAAGAACTGCAGCTGATCAAGGAATACGGCGTTTCCACTGTCATCAATGTCGCACTGACTGATGCAGAACCGCATCTGGAGCATGAAGATAAAGTTTGCCTAGAGCTGGGTCTCAATTACATTCAACTACCCATTTCCTGGGAAATGCCCTCAGATGAACAATGCCTGCTGATCTTGGATATGATTGATCATCTGGTACAGCAGCAAATGGTCTGGGTACACTGCAGCCAGAACCGTCATGTCAGCAGCCTAATCTATTTATATCGTCAGTATTATATGAATATGGACATGCCCACGGCGCAGGAATTGCTGCATCAGGTCTGGGAACCAAATGACACCTGGACAGGCCTGATTCATGCCGTTGCCCTACAGCTGCAAGGCCGTAAAGCAACAGAAGAAATTAAAATGGCGATGATCAATCCTGATCACTTCGCGTGAGAGATCAGTACTGTCGCCATTGCCATAATCCCTTCCTGACGTCCGGTAAAGCCCAGCTTTTCAGTTGTTGTTGCCTTAATACTGATCTGGGTCACATCCACATCCATCACATCCGCAATGCTTTGACGCATATCCAGATTGTAACGTGCCAGTTTTGGACGTTCACATGCCACAGTGATGTCAGCATTATTCAGCACATAACCACGATCCAGAATCAGCTGATAAACATGCTTGAGCAATACACGGCTATCCGCACCTTTAAATTGTGGATCAGTATCCGGAAAATGCTGGCCAATATCTCCTAGCGCCAATGCACCCAGCAATGCATCACACAGGGCATGTAGAACCACATCACCATCAGAATGCGCTTTGAGTCCATGCGTGTGCGGAATTTTCACACCTGCCAGCGTGACAAATTCACCTTCTTCAAATGCATGCACATCCAGGCCCTGACCAATACGAATTTGCGCAACCACTGTTTTAATCCTTAGAAATAACCAATTGAAATCTTGTACACTTCGTTTCTATTTCGCTATAGTTAGACCAAGCGTAACACAGTGAAAGTATAAGCGATCATGCTGCTGAAAACTGATATAAATAAGATGAAAATCCTTGGTCTGATGCTAGGTCTGGGTACTTTGGCAACAGGTGCTTTTGCTTCTACACAGCCTTTGGACTGTTCCAATAAAAATAAGAGCAATGCCACGATTTGTTCCGTAAGCTTTGAAGAAACCCGCAAGAGCCTTGCCAACCAGTATCTCACTGCTTACCTGATTACCGATGCACCACTCAGTATTGTAGAAGATACCCATCAACTGTGGTTAAACCGCTTACAACAATGCAAAACAGTCGACTGTTATAAACAACAATTTGATAGCCGCCTAGATGACCTGAACATCTTTATTTCTTTAAACCAGAGCCTGACCCAACATTATTTAAAGTTTGAAGATGGCCAGATCGCCAAACAGCCCGTACATCTGAAAATTCACCAGCTGACCAAAGACCGGATCAAGATTGAAGGCATTGCCTATCGCAATCCGAATAACCGCGTCGAAACCCAGACCATTCCATTTCTGGCCTATACCACGCCGGATGCTAAAAGTGAAATCACCGATAATGAACACGACTGCAAATATGAATTTCAGTATACGAAGGCGATTCTCTTGATCAAGACCCAACAAAAAGGCTGTGAACGTTTTAGTGGTGTGTACCGGCTTTATGACTAATCCCAATAAAAAAGACCATCTTCTGATGGTCTTTTTTATAGATCTCATTCATTGACTGGATAGGCTTGTGCCACTTGCTGGCTAATCATGGCTGCTGTTGCTGCCGATAACGTCCAGCCTAAATGGCCATGTCCGGTATTGTAAAATACCCGCTCACCTTTGCCACGGCGCACGACCGGCATCATGTTTGGCATCATTGGCCTTAACCCTGCCCAAGGAATCACATGCTCAGTCGAGATATTAAAATTCCGATGGGCCCAGTCAATCAACGGTTGAATCCGGTCAGCACGAATGTCACGGTTATAGCCATTAAACTCGGCTGTTCCGGCAATTCTCAAGCGGTCTTTACCCAACCGTGAAAGGACAATCTTGGCACTTTCATCCAGCAGACTGACCCAGGGTGCATTTTGTTGGCTTTGCTCATCATTTAGCATCACCGTGATGGAATAGCCTTTGACCGGATAGACATTCACCCGATCACCCAACAGATAAGATAACTGATAACTCCCCACTCCCGCACAGACGACAATTGCATCTGCCTGGAGTTCTAAACGCTCGTCTGGATTGGCACGCATATTTTCACTACTTGGTGCACAGGTGATGCGAATATAGGCATCATTTTGCTCTACAGACTGTACATTCTGACCAAATAAAAACAGTACGCCTTTGTCTCTACAGACTTTGGTTAGTCCAGTCGTAAATTTATGAATATCGCCAGTCGCATCACTTTGAGAATAAAAGCCTGCATAATAATTTCCGGTTAAAGTCGGTTCAATCTGCTTAATCTCTGCATTAGAAATTGCATGCCGTTCCAATCCTCCGCTACAGAGCAAATCATTAACTTTAATTGCGATCTTATAATCCTGTTCGGTATGATAAAAATGCAGGATGCCACGTTTTTCCAGATTAAACTCAATCTTTTCAATTTCAGCGATTTCAAATAACCGTTTACGCGCGAGCAAAGCCATCCGTACCGTTTCCCGCGTATTGGCTTCATAGTGTTTGATATGCCCCATAAATTCCATCAGCCAACCATATTTATGCAGGCTAAAAGACGGGTTGAGCAGTAAAGGCGCCGTTTTCTGCGACATCCATTTCAAGCCTTTCAGTACTGTGGCTTTCTGATTCCAGACTTCGGCATTACAGGCAGAAAGTTGCCCCCCATTGGCAAAAGATGTTTCCATAGCAGGATAAAGATGCTGGTCGACCACAGTCACCTGATAACCGAACAAAGCCAGCTCATAGGCTGTGGTTACACCGGTAATACCCGCCCCGATCACAATCACATGACGCATAGACATCTCCTTTTATTATGATGTCCGCCCCATCTGTCATAGGTACCTGAGAGCTTTGATTGCGATTCCGGGTCTCAAGATCGCAACCTTCCCCTTCGGTGAGTGATTTAACACTTCTCTCCAGAGCTTGGCATTATTACAGTCCTTTTGCCTGAGAGTTTCCGGGGTCGTTGCTCCTTCGGCGAATGCGTATGCATTTCTCTCCTGCAATAATGTGCATATCTGTTGTTTAGCAATTTATATACCATGCTATTACAGGTGGGTGACGAATTACTGTACAAAGTTGTAAAAAGAAAATAATTAAAAAATACTATTTTCAGAAATATTTATATTGCTTAGGCTATTTTATAAATTATAGAAAATGGCAGAGATTTTGCAATCAGATTAGAATAGTTAAAAGTATGGGTAATGTGACCCCTGCAGCCACTGTTTGTACACTAATCACTTTTGCCATTAATTCACTATCTCCACCCAAAACTTTAGTCAACACATAAGAAGCTGAAGCCGTAGGTAAGGCAAAAAATAGAACTAATACTTGTGTTGTTAAAGTTGAAATTCCAAGGACTTTGCATACACCTAATCCCAGCAACGGCATAAAAATTAAACGTCCAGTGGTACTCCAGATAATTCGCCATAAATCCAGATTGATTTGACCAAACTTTAAGGCTGCACCTACACACATCAAGCCCAGAGGCAAACTGCAAGCCGCCATCTGCTTCAGCAACTGATTCATGCCCTGCCAGATCCCTAAACCAGATAAGTTATATAGACCACCAACGAGACAACCTACAATTAAAGGATTTTTTATAAGAGAAATGAAAATTTTACCGATCTGCATATCAGCAGGTTTAGTGAATGCCAGTATAGAAACAATATTCACCACGGGTATCAGCAACACCATGATCACAGCAAAAATGGTCATTCCCGCCTGTCCAAACAAGGTACTAATTGCTGCAAGGCCGATATAGGTGTTAAAACGCAGAATGCTTTGGACATAGACCCCAAAGCGGGAAATACCGATGTGATAAATCGCTTTTAAACTATACAGTACGACACACACTAGCGCTGTGATCAGTAAAGAAACAAATAATACTTCCCGGATAATACTTATTTGAATCTGGGCAGAAGCCAGATTTAGAAACAGCATGATTGGAAACAGAATATAGTAATTGAGTTTTTCCGCTCCACTCCAGAATCCATCTGTTAACCATTGCTTTTGCTTCAACACATACCCCAAGGCAATTAGAGCAATCAGCGGAAAAAGCACAGTCAGGATGGTCTGAAGCATAAAATGTCTCGGGATAAAAAGTACTATCTACGAATGAAATACAGCATACATTAACTTTTAAAGGTTGGAATAAAAATAGTGGAAAAATCAATTAGCTAATAAAAGATGAATGGCTACTTTTCTATATTCATTAACTTCTAAAATTGTTCATCATTGACCAACAACCACAAAAATCTAGTCTAAGTAATAGAGCGGAATGACCCTAGAGTATTTCGAATGAATAGCCATTTAGGTGACAATATTCTGAACATTAGTAATTTGTGCTAAACGAATATGGTTATTTTTTATTGTATAAATAAAAAAGCCAGACCGAAATCTGACTCTCATTTTATTCACTTCGATAAAGCAAATTATTTTGGTTCAATCGGCTCAAACGGCGCAACCACATCAGCATTTTGCGCACGATGACGCATGAAATGATCCATTAACACAATTGCCAGCATCGCTTCAGCAATCGGCGTTGCACGTACACCTACGCAAGGGTCATGACGACCTTTGGTCAGTACATCAGTATCTTCACGGTTAATGGTAATGGTTTTACCCGGAGTGGTAATTGAAGCCGTTGGTTTTAGTGCAATCGAAACACGAATGTCCTGACCGCTCGAAATACCGCCCAAAATACCGCCCGCATGGTTCGCCAAAAAGCCTTGAGTGGTCAATTCATCACGGGTTTCATGACCAAACTGTTCCGCCACTGCAAAACCATCGCCAATTTCCACGCCTTTAACGGCGTTAATAGACATCATGGCATGGGCAATATCTGCATCTAAACGATCAAATACTGGTTCGCCCCAACCTACTGGTACTTTAGAGGCAATGATTTCCAGTTTTGCGCCACAGCTGGTTCCTTGTTCACGTAGAGAAGTTACCAGAGCTTCAAAACGTGGAACTGCATCCACATCGCCACAGAAGAACGGGTTGTTTGGCACTTCATTCCAGTCCAGCTTTTCCGCTTTTTCAGGACCGATTTGAGTGACATGACCGCGGATTTCGATACCAAATTTTTCAAACAGGAATTTCTTGGCAATTGCACCAGCAGCCACGCGCATTGCAGTTTCACGTGCGCTTGAACGACCACCACCACGGTAATCACGGAAACCATACTTTTGCGTATAGGTATAGTCCGCATGACCTGGACGAAAAGTTTGAGCGATATTACCGTAGTCTTTCGATTTTTGGTCGGTATTACGAATCAGCAAGCCGATTGGCGTACCTGTGGTTTTACCCTCAAAGACCCCAGAAATGATCTCAACTTGATCTGGTTCCTTACGCTGAGTCGCAAACTTGGATGTACCCGGCTTACGTCGATCCAGATCTTTTTGCAAATCAGCTTCAGACAGTTCAATCCCCGGTGGCACCCCATCAACGATGGCCATCAGGCCAACACCATGAGATTCACCACAAGTCGTTACACGGAAGAGTTGCCCTATACTATTACCTGCCATGTTTAACGACTCCTTATGAATTAACAGATTGAATAAATAAATCGCGGTATTGACGGCATTGTGCTGCAGTCAATGCAAAGATACCTGAACCACCGCGCTGGAATTGCAGCCAGTAGAAATCAACAGTATTGAAGTTCTGACGCATTGCCCATTCAGAATTACCCACTTCGATCACAATCAGACCATCTTTAGTCAGGTAATCTGCAGCCTGAGCCAGCATCTTACGTACCAGATCCAGACCATCCTGACCAGCAGCCAAAGCCATTTCAGGCTCATGCTGGAATTCATCTGGAAGATCTGCCATATCCTCAGCATCCACATACGGAGGATTAGACACGATCAGGTCATATTGATTTTCAGCTGGAATTTTTTCAAACAGATCCGATTCAAGCAATGCCACTTGATACTGTTTGTTGTGATGTTCACAGTTGATTTGTGCTACTTCTAACGCATCTTTAGATAAATCCGTTGCATCCACTTCCGCATCAGGGAAAGCATAAGCCAATGCAATCGCGATACAGCCTGAACCGGTACACATATCCAGAATACGCTGTGGTGTTTTTGGATTTGGATTTTCTGGCAGCTTATTCACTGCTGCGCCCATTTCACCATTTTCACCCAGGAAATATGGTGCAAAACGGTTTTCAATCAGCTCAACGATTGGCGAGCGTGGAATCAGTACACGCTCATCCACGTAAAACGGTTTGCCAAAGAAATATGCTAGGTTGAGTAGATAAGACGTCGGCATTCTTTCATTGATGCGACGTTCTAACAAATTTAAAAATTCTTCTTTTTCGCTTGGAAGCAGTTTCGAGTCCAGAATTTCCGGATCAGCATTCCAGTCCAGAGAAAGGGTTTGTAATACCAGTGCTGAACTCTCAGCAAAATAATCTTCTGTGCCTTGGCCCAAGTGCGCATCGTATTGACGTAATGCTGTAACACCAAAGCGAATAAAATCACGAATGGTTGTTAAATTTTCAGCGGCTTCCTGCAAATGTTCAGGGCTAATAGTCGGTCGATCCACTTAAGGCGTCTCCAGAGGTCATATTTTAAAACGCCTTATGATACCTTAGTTTCGCCTGCTTTTATAATGCTAAAACCATGAAAAATACGAAAACACAGCGGAGTTCACTGGCTTAAAAGCCATTCTTTAGACAGCTTTTGACCAGGTTAAAATCTCTAAAATCAACATCGCTAGACTGAGATAAAAATCAGAAAATAATGTTTACGATCAATCGATATTTAGCATTAGAGAAATGTATCAAAGTGAATATAGGACTGAATCAAAATCAGTTCAGGACATAGCTGCTCTAGTCGACAGCTTATGCCCATGTTTGAAAATGTTTATTTTTTAGCGACAAATGAACGCGATTGATAATAATTAGTCTGTTCCAACACCATCGATAGCTGACATTGTCCTTGCTGGATTTTAGTGTAATTCCCCGCGCGAATACGGCCACATTGTTGCTGAACTTTGCTTTCAAACATTTTGTGTTGATTCTTGATAATTGCCGCATTTTTGGCATTAATTTTCAGATAATTTTTATAACTCTTTTTCAAGACCTTTTTCTGTAATTTCAGTTCTTGGGCAATACACTTTTCAGTTTTATCCTTATTGCCATAAGTAAACTTCATACATTGCTGATATTCCTTGGAATAATCCTGTGCAGCATGAGCCTGAATTGCGACACCTGCCAGAACTGCGATCAATAGTGATCCAAAACGCATACATTCCCCTTTGCCAAACGGCTTGTACTCACAATCATCAATCATCGATTTTGTTTTAAGTTATGTTCTGATACTACCTGAGTCCAGAATAATATTCTAATCCTTTATCTCGACATAAGAGTATGAGAAAGAAGAATTATTTTTATGAATGAATTACTTTCGTGATTGAATTCACTCTTTTATTTTAAAAATTATTGTTAATTGCCCAAAACTAAAGAAAATCAAAGTACAGAGATTACCCAAATAGCCGATTATTCAATTGATCAGAAAATTAAAGGGAAAGTTCCATAATCTACCCTATTCATTCAATTTTTACAGATGACCTAACTTCATTTCTTTACAAAAAAATGAACTGAATAAACATTCATTTATCAATCTCAACTTGGTCAACTACCTTTAATTTTATATATTCGACTCCATTAATTGATTTATAAATCTCTTTTTGGATTTGCAATGAGTTACAAGCACAATAACCTGATGGCCATGCGTACTAATTACTGGAATGATGAACAGTCTCCGCATGTACAGCAGGAAAAAGCTTTCTTACAGGACCTTCTGGTTCAATCAGGCGTATTCCCTCAAGCCACACCAGACGATGCCCGTTATCTGTTCTTCTGCTTGCCAAGTATTATCATTGTGCGTGGCTATGCGGTCGGCTTCCAGCATGAATCTGTTCTAGGCCTGATCCAGAAATTCATTCAAACAAATATCCAACAGTTACAACAAAGAACTGAACTCAAAATCCATTATCAAATGCCTTAGCCTAACAGGCAGGCAGTTGCATCATCAGCTGTCAATGTTTAGCGGTATTTCAGCAGGTTAAACTTTTTTAATACGTGCAGACAGGTTAATATCCGCTAGAATAATTTATTCTGCTTTATGCTGGGAAAGGATTTACTCTACATGTCAGATCAGAACGATAAGCTCAAACAACTAAAAACTTCATCTATGGATCGACGCTTATCGATCGCCAAGGCATCCTTACTTGCAGGCACCCGTTGGGCGGCATCGAATGCGTCCTCAATGTTCTCTAGTGAAGAAGAAAAAGAGAAAAAACGCAAAAAGGCCATGAAAGAACAGGCGGACTATCTGGTTGCTGAAATCGGCAAACTGAAAGGCTCGATTGTGAAAATTGGCCAGATGATGGCCCTATATGGCGAACATTTTCTACCTGAAGAAATTACCCAAGCGCTAAATACCTTAAATAACCAGACTGTGGCCTTAGCTTGGCCTGCGATTAAAGCTCAACTACAAGCCCAACTCGGTTCTAAACTGGATGATCTCACTGTTGATCATGAACCCTTAGGTACAGCTTCACTGGCACAAGTCCATCGTGCACGTCGTAAGTCTGACGGCCTGGAACTGGTACTGAAGATTCAATATCCAGGTGTGGCAGACGCGATTGATTCAGACATGAGCCTGTTTAGAAACATGCTCAAGCTGACCCGCATGGTACCGCAAACCCGTGAATTTGATGAATGGTTCTATGAGGTCCGCGACATGATGCACCGTGAAGTAGACTATAAAATCGAAGCAGCAACCACACGTCGCTTTGGTCAGCGGTTGCAAAATGATTCACGCTATATCGTCCCAACCATTATTGATGATTACTCAACTGATCGCGTGCTGTGCATGACCTATGAACATGGCGTACCGATCAATAGCCCGGTGATGTTATCCCTGCCACAGGAACGTCGTAGCCGTCTTGGTGAAGCTTCACTGGAAATCGCGGTACGTGAAATCTTTGAATGGGGTGAGATGCAGACCGATCCAAACTTCGGCAACTATTTGGTTCGTCTGGGCAACGGTGCCGATATTGAAGATAAAATTGTCCTGCTCGACTTTGGCGCAATCCGTCAATTCGATGCCCATCTACTTAAAGTTGCACGTAACCTGATTGAAGCCGGCTATCACCATGATCCGGATATGATGGTACGTGCCATGACTGGTTATGAATTCTTTGATTCCATTCCACAGAGCATCAAACCGGATATGGCGAAGGTCTTCCTGCTAGCGACTGAAGCCTTCAGTTCGCCAATGAACAATAAAGACCTGCCTCCCGGTGTGATGGATGAATTTTATCGTTATGACTGGAAAAAAAGTCAACTGCATAGCCGTGTCATGCAACAGGCTTCTAAATCCATGGCCTCACGTTATTTCAGTGTACCACCTAAAGAATTTATGTTTATCAGCCGTAAATTTATCGGTGCCTATACCTTTATGACCGTAATCGAAGCCAAGACAGATGTGCGTTCCATGGTGAAACGTCATCTATAATCAACTAAATCCTGAATTTAGATTGACCTGAATGATTACTGTCATTCAGGTCAATTTTTTATCAGTAATCTTTTTTTAATTTTTAAATAATTCAATAAATTCAATAATATAAGTCATTTTCTTCCCTCTAAAATCGTCTTTATTTTTGACAATGTTTCATGTCATCTTTGACATGGTTTTTTTATCTGTAACCTGTCAGCATAGTTCGGAAAATATCTATAACAGTCAAAAATAAAAGGACAATCAACATGAGCAATATGGTGAACAAAGCCCAAGGAGTTGGCTTATCCATACTGACAAAAATTGCAGGTAGTGAATTGCTGGATCAATTCAAGCTACGTAAATTTGTCGAAAAGTCGCTATATCAAAGCTCAAAGGCTGGCTTTAAAACTCTGAGCAAAACCCAGAAATTGCTGAAATCAGGTCAGAAAATTGATAAACAGCGCCTGCCGAATCAAAGCAAGTCCATGTTTGATCTCAGCCTGAATGATGATCAGCGTATGACGGTAGATGCCATGGAACAGTTTGCTACTGATGTGCTTTATCCTTTGGCAAATGATGCGGATTACAATGAAACCTTTCCTGAACAGCTTTGGCAGCACAGCATTGATTTGGGACTAAATTTCTATGCCCTACCTGAAGCACTAGGTGGTGTTGCTGTAGAAAAAAATATCGTTAGTAATGTGCTGATCGCAGAACATCTAGCCAAAGGAGATTTCAGCCTAACTGCAGGCATGCTCTCTACATTTAGCGCAATCAATGCCATCACCCAATGGGGCTCTGAGCAGATCCAGTCCGATTATCTACCTTCTTTTGCTGAAGATGCTGCGATTCGTGCCACTTTTGCCGTACAGGAAAATACACCTGCATTTAATCCATTCCATCTGCAAACCCAAGCCACTGCAAATGGTAGCCAGTATCTGCTTAATGGTGAAAAAACCATGGTCATGTTGGCTGAAACTGCAGATCTTTATTTGATCAGTGCCATGAACAACGGTCAGCCGGATGTATTTGTGGTACAGCGTGATCCAAGTATTACCATCAAGAAATCCCCTGCCATGGGCCTAAAAGCCACTGAAACCGCGACTTTGTATTTCGAGAATACACCTGCACAGCGCTTGGGTGATGATGATTTTGATTATTCTGCCTTTATTGATTTGGGCAACCTAATGTGGTGTGCCATGGCAGTTGGTACCTGCGAAGCCGTGCGTAAATACTGTATCCAATATGCCAACGATCGTACAGCTTTTGGTGAACCAATTTCACATCGTCAAAGCGTAGCTTTCATGATTGCAGATATGGCAATTGAAACCGATGCTATGCGTATGCTGGTGCTGAATGCGGCTAGCCTGGCCGAAGCAGGACAACCTTTCCATCGCGAAGCCTATTTGGCGCGTCTGCTCTGTGCTGAAAAATCCATGAAAATTGGCACCGATGGCGTACAGATTCTTGGAGGTCATGGCTTTACCCGTGAGCATCCGGTAGAGCGCTGGTATCGTGACCTGCGCGCGACTGCAGTGGTACATAGTGGGCTACATGCCTGATTTCAGAAACGATGGATAAGGAATAACGATAATGAACTTACAGAATCCTAAAAAATTTAAGTTACTGATTGATCAGGCTCATGAAGTTGCACTGAATGTACTGCGTCCAATTTCACGCAAATATGACAAGGCAGAACATGCCTATCCGAAAGAACTGGATATGCTGGCTTCAGTGGTTGATGGCATGAATGCGGGCAGTGAAGGCATGAATGCTGGTGCTGCAGTGAATAAACGTGGCGATACCGACGATTCCAATAAAAATGGCGTAAACATGTCCACTGCTCTCAGTATCGTTGAAATGTGTTATGGCGATACCGGGCTATTACTGTCCATGCCACGTCAAGGCTTAGGTAACTCAGCAATTGCAGCAGTTGCAAATGATGAACAGCTAAAACGTTTTGACGGTATCTGGGCAGCCATGGCAATTACTGAACCGGGCTGTGGTTCCGACTCTGCTGCAATTCGTACCACCGCGACTAAAGATGGTGATGACTATATCCTGAATGGCGAGAAGATCTTTGTCACTTCGGGCGAACGTGCTGATGCTGTCGTGGCTTGGGCAACGCTAGATAAAAGTCTGGGACGTGCAGCAATCAAATCCTTTGTGGTGCTGAAAGGTACCCCAGGCATGAAAATTGAGCGTCTTGAGCACAAACTTGGTATCAAGGCATCGGATACTGCCGCGATCAGCTTTGTGGATTGCCGCGTTCCCGCATCGAACCTGCTGGGAAATGCCGAAATTGATGTCGCCAAAGGCTTTGCCGGGGTTATGGAAACCTTCGACAATACCCGTCCACTGGTTGCTGCCATGGCAATCGGCTGTTCTAAAGCCTCTCTAGAGCGCATTAAGGAAATCTTTAAGGACCAGCTCAATCCAAACTACAGTACGCCTTATCTACAAACTTCCAATATTGCTGCCCAGATTTACCGTATGGAAGCAGAATGGGAAGCAGCACGCCTGTTAATGCTGAAAGCAGCCTGGATGGCAGATAACCACAAACCAAACTCTCGTGAAGCTTCGATAGCCAAAGCTAAAGCTGGACGTATCGCCAATGAAATCACCTTAAAATGTGTCGAACTGGCGTCTTCTGTCGGCTATAACGAAACGGAGCTATTGGAAAAATGGGCACGTGATTCCAAGATTCTGGATATCTTTGAGGGTACCCAGCAGATCCAGCAATTGATCATCGCACGTCGTGAACTTGGTAAATCCTCTAGTGAACTGAAATAAGTTTCAGAATCCTCAAATTGAGAATTTTTTTTGTAGGATATGTAAGCGAAAAAGATGGATTTTTTACGGTTTTCTGACTATAAAATTTCCATCTTTTTTCACTTTATGACTTATGTATTCGATACGCTTAATCCAGCCAAAAGATAATCCTCAGATCGCCAAAATTATCCGTGAAGTTTCTGTTGAATTTGGTCTCGCTGCCGAATCCGGTTTTGCGGTAGGTGATTCAATTTTGGATAATTTGTATGAAGTATATGAGCAACCTAATGCTGCTTATTGGGTCATTGTAGATGAACAAGATCAAGTCTATGGAGGTGGTGGGATTGCACCTTTAAAAGGTGACCCTAGCATTCTGGAAATTCAAAAAATGTATTTCTTACCCGCCATTCGCCAACATGGCTTTGCTAAAAAGATTTTGAATGTAGCTTTTGACTTTGCCCGTCAGCAAAATTTCAAACGAATTTATCTGGAAACCACTAAAAGCCTTTGGCAAGCAGTAAAACTGTATGAAAAATTAGGCTTTAAACATCTAGACCAACCTGAAGGCAACACCGGACATAGTGAAGCTTGTGAAATCTGGATGCTTAAAACACTCGATTAAAATTTATTCAAGACGTTTTGAATCAGAAAAGTCCTAAATTTCTTTAGGGCTTTCTAATTGGAGACGAAATATCCAAAAACTTCATAAAGTCTTCACAATCCCTATGACTCATTTTTGTCTTTGTAAACAATTCATTTAATTTCTTGACCAATTTTATACATCTTCCTAAGATCAATCTAATTTTTAAATTCAGGGATGCTAAAAATTGTTCGGCACGTTTTCTGTCAAAAAATACACTTTATCTGGGGTAATAAATAAAACAATTTTTAAACTGGGGATAGTTAGTTTAAGTACTGTATTGGTCAGTGCCTGCTCATCTTTTGGCGGTAGCTCACTCGAGAAACGTTCTGTCAAACTAGCTCAAGGTATTCAAACAGCCTATGCCGTACCAGCGACCACGGCTCAACGTGTATCACCTTTAATTATTCAAAATGCAGACAAACACAATCTTGATCCATTACTCGTAGCTGCTGTCATTCGCCAAGAATCTACTTATCGCAGTCAAGTCTCTTCTCCAGCCGGTGCTGTAGGCCTCATGCAGGTGGTACCACGTTACTGGCAATCTACCTGTGGTAATGACCTATATAATGACGCAGTAAATATCGGATGCGGTAGCTATATCCTATCTCGCTATCATCAATCTAGTGGTAGTTTGGAAAAAGCACTAGGCTATTACAATGTCGGTCCAAATGCCTATGAAAATAACCGCAAAATGCGTAAACAAGGTAAAAAGTATGCGAAACAGGTTTTAAGCCATAAGAAAAAGTTAAAAAGTTCGCTATGAATTATTAGGTATCCAAAAAAACCAGCCTTGTGCTGGTTTTTTATTGAATAATATAAACGCATGCACAAAAAACACCCCCTGACCCAATCGGGGGGAGGTTTTTGCGCATGCGTTT
>NZ_JPQO01000009.1 GCF_000773685.1 Acinetobacter sp. HR7
TTCATAATCTCTTAATGATCTCACTTAAAACCTCGTCAGTTTTAAGCTCCAACTCAATCATTTAACTGTTTCGTTTCATGCATTGCGTTGGTGTGCTGCGTATTCTATACAGTTTCAGAACGAGTGCAAGGGC
This sequence comes from Acinetobacter sp. HR7, assembly GCF_000773685.1. Lineage (GTDB taxonomy): Bacteria > Pseudomonadota > Gammaproteobacteria > Pseudomonadales > Moraxellaceae > Acinetobacter > Acinetobacter thermotolerans. Next base: position 134 of record NZ_JPQO01000009.1, read on the forward strand.
TTTTCATAAAAATATATGAAATTATGATTTAGTCGTTCATTTTTTATCCCAGAACCGTATTTTTAGCAGCTTTCTGCCCATAATTCCATCATTTTAGCCTGAAATGTATTTTCAAAATGTAACCACTACAAAATAAAAAAAGACCAAAATAGCTTTGGTCTTTTTCATGTGATTATTAATTTCTTTTTAATCAGCCTGTTCAGCCAGCCAGCTCATAAATTTCTGACGTTCTGCTTTAGATGCTTTTTGCCAAAGTTGAATCAATGCCTGATCTGTTGATGTTGCAACTACATTTTGTGCAGTATTCACATTTGCAACCGTAGGTACTACAGCTGCCTGAGTATAAACTGGTGCCGGCTGATTCGCTGATGTGCGGACTTTAGTGGTTAAATCCACTGCTTTGGATAGAACACTACCACCGAGTAATGGCTTAGCTTCACTATTTGCCCCTACCTGCTGCACCAGCAACTGATTCTTGGCATCATAAAGACCAATTACAGGCTGATCTTTATATTTTTTCGCTGCCTCAAAGTTCTTTGGGGCATCAATCAACGCCAGACGATAGCTTTCACCATCTTTTAACTCAGGTGTTTTTACGGTGACTACACCAGATTTTAAGATATCGTGATTGCCATCATTATGCTCAAAGAATTCGGTATAACGTACACTGATGCTATTACTGCCTGGATCTAGCTTATAAGTCTGGTTTTTACGCAGCAACCCACTATTTACTTCCTGATCATTGACCGCAACAATATTAATTTCTTCAGGTGTGCTCAGGGTTACTGCAGAAAAAGCTGAAGTTGCCCCCATAAATGTTGCTGCCGCAATCGCGATATGTAAATTCATTCGATCCATTCTTCCTGATTATTTAAGTCTGTTTGTACGAAACTCAGTATAAGCAACAATTCTATGACAAATCACTTAGACAAACAGCCAGTACTTCAAGCATATATACAGATATCCTTGTGACATATTCATCTAAATCATATTCTGTTTAACCCAATAAAAAAGGAGCATCATCATGCTCCTTTCCTACAATTCAATACAGATTAGTCAAATGTTTTGAAACGCTCTGCATCATCCATAAAGGTTTTCTCGCCAGCAGGGGCTTCGATTGAACCAAATACTAGCTGTGCGCGCAGTTTCCAGTTTGATGGCACATCAAAGGCAATCGCGACTTCATCATCGATGATCGGATTATAGTGCTGTAAAGATGCACCAATGTTTTGTTCTGCTAGAGCAGTCCAGGTAGCAAACTGCGCAATCGCTGAAGAATGCTCAGACCAGATCGGGAAATTGTCTGCATATGCCGGGAACTGTCGTTGCAGGTCTCGAACAACTTCCTGATCTTCATAGAATAAAGCTGTACCAAACCCTGCCGCAAAACCGCTAATTTTGTTATCTGTTGCTGGAAAAGCATCAGCTGGTACAATTTTTCTTAAAGTTTCACGTACAATTTCCCAAAATTTCTGATGTGACTCACCCAACAGAATCACCACACGTGAAGTTTGTGAGTTAAAAGAAGATGGACTATTTCGTACGGCTTCTTTAATAATCTTTTCGATCTCTGTTTTATCTAGGCTTACATTTTTGCCAATTGCATAAATAGTACGGCGCTGTTTAATCTGATCTAGAAATGCCATCTGAGAACCTCGTGTATATCTTGTATTGTTTAAAATCAATAAGGAAAGATTAAATGCTTTATGCGTTAAAATCAGGCGCATATCAAAAACAGAGTGTTTTATTTATAGAACAATCAGAAAAATATTAACGTTTATCTATTGTATAGGAACCCTGATATGTAAGATCAGGGTTTCCTGCTTTTATATTAATGAAATACCCGGAAACGGTTCTGGAAATCATAATCTGGACGTGGTTCGGCTGGCTGTTCAATTGAACCAAAGCACAACTGCGCACGCAGCAACCAGTTTGGATCCAGCTTAAAATGCTCAGCCACAGTCTGATCTACTGATGGATTATAATGCTGTAATGATGCACCTAGGCCCGCATCTGCCAGTGCCGTCCATACCGCAAACTGCGCCATACCGGAAGTCTGCTCAGACCAAATTGGGAAATCTTCCGCACTCATCGGCATTTTCTTCTGCAGGTCGTGAATCACGTTTTGATCTTCATAAAACAATACCGTGCCATAAGCACTAGCACATTGATCAATCTTGATTTTCACACCTTCAAAGATCTGTGCCGGCACTTCCTGACGTTTTACTTCTTTGGTAATTTCCCAGAATTTATAATGTGAATCACCAAATAAAATCACAATGCGTGAGCTGTTTGAATTAAAGGCCGATGGACAGCTCTTAACTGCAGACTGAATTAACTCCGCAATATAGGCCTGACTAAAATGGACCTTTTTACCCAAGGCATAAATACTACGGCGCTTCTTTAACTGATCAATAAAAGTCAGCTCATCATCCGCTTCGGTTTTACTCTTTTTTGAAAATTTAAAATCTTTGGTCAGGTCGGTCGTCAACACATGCCCAATCTTCTCTAACAACGCCATTTCAACTTTTCCCAATCAACTCGCCGGCTCATAAAAGCATATTTATTGTAAGGGATTAAGTTGAAAGCCTTATGGCATTAGCCTTCACGGCCGCTGCTTTTTACAACAATCACATCATGCAAAAAAGGAAAAACTCCGCACTAGGCGGAGTTTATGTGAAACATCACAAAATTACTTGTTGTCAGTCTCAAACAATGCTGCAACGAATGATTTCGCCGAGAATGGACGTAAGTCGTCAATTTTCTCACCAACACCAATGAAGCGGATTGGCACATGGGTACGGCTGGCAATATTAAACAGTACACCACCTTTGGCAGTACCATCTAGTTTGGTAATGGTAATGCCGGTCAGACCGACTGCTTCATCGAACATTTCCACCTGATTAATCGCGTTTTGACCAGTACCAGCATCAACCACCAGCATCACTTCATGTGGTGCAGTCGCATCAATCTTCTGCATCACACGTTTTACCTTGGTCAATTCCTGCATCAGGTTACTCTTGTTATGCAAACGACCAGCGGTATCGGCGATCAGGACATCAACCCCTTTGGCACGGGCACTTTCAAAAGCATCAAAAATTACAGAAGCCGAATCAGCGCCATGACCTTGTGCCACCACCTGAATATTATTGCGCTCACCCCAGATTTGTAGCTGTTCAGTCGCCGCTGCACGGAAGGTATCACCCGCTGCCAGCATGACTTTCTTGCCTTCGCCTTGCAGTCGTTTCGCTAACTTACCAATGGTGGTGGTTTTCCCTACACCATTCACACCCACGACCAGAATCACATACGGATTTTTGTTTGGATCGATATGTAATGGTTTCACACGTGGTGCTAGTAAAGCTACCAGTTCTTCCTGCAGCGCTTTATACAGCGAGTGTGAATAAATCAGGTCACCACGCGCTGTACGTTCAGTCAGGTTGGCAATAATAGTTTTAGTTGCATCTACACCGATATCGGCAACCAGTAATTGCTCTTCTACTTCTTCGAGTAATTCGTCATCAATTTCCTTGCCACCAATCAGGATGTTGACCATACCATCGGTAAAATTTTTACGGGTTTTGGTCAAACCTTCCTTCATACGGCTAAAGAAACCACCTTTGGCAGCTGGTGCTTCACTTGAGGTTTCTTCCGTCGCGGCAGGTGCAGAAATAGCCGCTGCTTGTTCACGCGGTGTTTCTACAATTGGCACATTAACCGCAGGTAAACTCGGTAATGTGACATCGTCATCTCCGATATCAGCATCAATCAAAAATTTGTTTTGCCCATTAGATTGTTGTTGCATGCCGAATCCTTGAAAAGCATTGCGTTAAAAACAAGGATTCTACCATAAGTTATAAAGTTTTAGCTTTAGATTAAAATTCCATTTCGCTTCGATCTAATCACGATAGCTGCACGTTGCATTGGATATTAGAGCGCTTAAAATAATCCATAAATTTATATTTAAATCTTGGGAATCTACCGTGTCCAAGTCCTTGTGGTTCAGTTTCTCCCTTTCCAGAAAACCTTATCTAGTCTCGGTGAGTGTCGTATTGCTCTGCATCGGGAGTAGTCAGCTTTATGCTCAATCCACACAAAAAAGCACTTCAGAACTGGCACGCAGCACCTTTGAAACCATCTTAAACAATGGCCTGAAAGTGATTATCCGGGAAGATCATCGTGCACCGATGGTCATGACTCAAATCTGGTACAAGGTTGGCAGCACAGATGAATCTGGAAACATGCTTGGTGTATCGCATGTACTGGAACATATGATGTTTAAAGGTACCCACAAAGTGCCGAATGATGAGTTCACCCGTATCAGCCGGGTTTACGGTGGCAGCGTGAATGCCTCTACTTCGACCAATTACACCAGTTATTACCAGATCTATCCGAAAGCCTATTTCCCGATGGCACTGGAGCTGGAAGCTGATCGAATGAGCAATCTGCTACTACGTCAGCAGGATTTTGAAACGGAAATCAAGGTGGTCATGGAAGAACGCCGCCAACGGACGGATGACAATCCGCGTGCACTGGCATCGGAACGTTTTAAATGGATCAGCTATCCGACCAGCCATTATCGCCAGCCTGTGATTGGGCATATGAAAACCCTAACTAGTCTCCAGCTCAGTGATGTGCAGCGCTGGTACAAAACCTGGTACACCCCGAATAATGCCATTCTGATCATTGTCGGTGATGTGGAATCGGAAAAAGCTTTACTTCAGGTACAAAAATACTTTGGCGATATTCCATCACGAGCAACACCGGCACGGAATGATGTGCTGGAATTTGAACGTATCGGCTATCGGCATATGGAGATTCATAGCAATGTACAGGTACCAAACCTGTATATGGCCTGGAATGTCAAATCACTGAGCTCGGCCAAAAATCCACAGGATGCTTATGCCCTTGCCATTATCCGCAGCCTGCTGGATAGCGGGATTTCTTCACGTTTGCAGGATCGTTTGGTACGGGATCGTAAAATCCTGACTTCCATCAGTGTTTCTTATGATCCTTATAACCGTGGTGACAGCCTGTTTAGTATTTCTGCTTTGCCTGCTCCCGGCATCAGTTTGGAAGAAGCACAACAAGCAATTCAAGCCGAAGTGAATGCACTAAAAACAGAGAAAGCGTCCAAACATGAAGTACAACGCATCATTACCCGCTTTGTTTCCAACCTGATTTACAATCAGGACAATATTGCCAGCCAGGCGAAAACCATGGGGAATCTGGAAGTGAATGACTTGAGCTACCGACTGATGGATGAATTACCTCGTCATTATGAAAATGTCAGTGCCGAAGAGATCCAGCGCGTAGCGACGCATTATTTTGTTCGCGACAACCTGAGCACGCTTTATCTCATGCCGGAAGCAAAAGCCCAATGAAACTGAAATATACAGCGCTACTTTCAACATGCTTTCTGCTGGCATCCTTGTCTATTTCTCAAGTCCAGGCAGAAGATGACCTGGCTCAGGAATCAGATCCTATCGATAATCCAGACCAGTTGCAGTCCCTTCCATTACTGCAAAGCTTAAGAAACATAGATACTGAATATCAATTACAGGCACCTTATGTGCAAGAACTGAATAACCGCTATAAGGTGCGTACACTGTTTGTTGAAAGCAAAGACCTGCCAATGGTAGATATCCAGCTGACCTTTAATGCCGGTTCAGCACGCGATGAAGAAATCCAGAAAGGACTGTTTGGCCTGTCCAGCATGGCTGCCAAACTGATTCGTGAAGGTACAGATAGATATACCGCACAAGAAGTCGCGGATGTGTTTGACCAGACCGGAGCGCATTTCAGTGCGCAGGCCTATCGTGACATGTTTATCGTACGTTTACGCGTATTGTCTGATCCTGACAAGCTAGAGCCAGCTTTAGCCATGATGCTTGAAATCCTGAAACATGCATCATTCCAAAAGCAAAGCATCAGCCTGACGGTAAGCAACACCAATGTTGGTCAGAAACAGTTACAGGAAAATCCGAGTCGCCTGAGAGATATTCGTTTCTATCGTACCGTCTATGGCACTCATCCTTATGCCTATCCGGTGACCGGCACCATTGGCGGCACCCGAAGTGTGACGCCTGAGCATCTGAAAAAATTTCGTGATCAATTTCTTGTTGCACAAAACATGAATATCGCCATTACCGGTAATCTAACCAGCAAAGAAGCACAGAAGCTGTCTGAACGGATTGCAGGTATTCTGAAACAAGGTTCATCAGCACAGAGGCTGCCATATGCTGAATTAAAAAATGATATTGAAGTCGTGCATATTCCTTATAAATCGAGTCAGGCCCATGTGATTTTTGGACATATCGGACCAAGCCGGTCTACTCCAGACAAGCTGGCGCTGGATGTCGCGAATAAAATGTTTGGTGGTAATGGCTTCAATGCCGTACTAATGCAGGAATTACGGATTAAACGGGGTTATACCTACGGTGCTTATAGTTCCATGAGTTTTACCCAGGCACCGGGCGTATTCAGTTTTAGCTATTCTACCCGTCAGGATCAGCTTCTAGACAGCATTCAGGTGGCACATCAAGCCTTGGTCAATTTTGTCAATCAGCCGATTGATCAGAAACGTATGGAAGTCACCAAGGCCGGGATGCTGCGTGCTTTCCCAAACCATTACAATAACAATGCCACCATTAATGCCCAGCTGGGGAGCATTGGCTTTTATGGGGAACCTCAGGATTATCTGCGCACTTATCCGGAAAGGTTAAAGAATATCAGTACTCAGGATGTGGAAAATGCCGTGCGCAAGCACTGGCACCCAGACCGGTTAACAGTCATTGTGGTGAGTCAAAAGCTGGATAAAGAAGCCTTGAAAGCGGCTTTAAAACAGAATCTGCCAACAGTAAATGATTCCCAAAATACAGGAACAGCACCTTAATTTTCAGGTTGATCAGCATCTACAGCTGGTAACTGATGGGCACGCACAGATTCTTGCTGGTAAGCCTGCATCAGTTTCAGATATTGTCCACGATAAATAGGTCGCTGTTCCAATAAAGCCAGTGCCATATCTTGAGTCTGTGGTAGACGCTGTTGTGAGGCAAGCTGCCGAACCTGTTGAGTTTGATCTGTAGTGACAGGGCCATAAAGCGCAATACTGGCCAGGATAAGAATCAGTAAAACAATAAAAATAAAAACGCTGTTATAAATCTGTTCTAGCGTTAAATTGGACAAAAATGTCCGGATTTTTTCTACGTCAATAGCCATACACTACCTCTAGTTCAAAGTAGTGTATGGCTGTAATTACATAAGTTCAAGAGAATGACCGCAAATTCACCCTATTTACAGACCATTAGCAGACTGATATCCCTGCAGATTTTTATTTAAACAGGCCTACAAATACGGTTCCACCCAGCATTCCAGCAATAATCAGTAAAGTCAGGAAAATCGCAAACTTGCTAACTGCGGATTCAGCACTGGCCGGATGCAGACGGTCTGGATCGGCCAAACGGACCAGTTCAGCATTATATAGTTTATAAAACTGTTCACGCTGATTCTCATCCAGCTGACGAGTAAAATCATAGACTGCCTTACGCTGTGCCAGGCTATAATTCCCCAAATGAATTTCTTTATGGAAAATGGCTGCATCGAGTTTTTTGCGGTGCAACTGAGCTAAAGCCATGACTTGACCGGCGGTCGGCGGGAAATCAAAATCTATTCCATCTAATGTACGTGACATGTTATTCTCCTTTATTGTTAGCTTAATAATGAATTTATATAGTAATAAAAATTAGAATTGCACATAGTTTAATCATATAAACTGTACACAATGTGTATAAATCAGATGGAATGCTTGACTATTCCAGCATTTTGTAATATTAGTTTAACATTACTCAGTTATATTTGTAGTTAGACTAATAAGTCTATCCTGTAATCATAATTAAAATTAAGGAGTTTATATATGATTCAACAATTCTCTCAACATGACTTGGAACATCTGTACGCTGAAGCGGTGAATACCATTCAGTCTCAAATGAACTTTTCTGACGCAGTTAAACAGTTAGAAGATGCTGCGCGTGCTGGTCACGGCAAAGCGGCGCTTTTTTTAGCTGAACTTTATTATCAAGGTTTCCGTGTGGAACGTGACTCATTGAAAGCGCAATATTGGCAGAATTTAGCCACCATGCAAGCCTAACAACGTCACTTCGGTGGCGTTTTTTAATCCCTTTTTATCTTATTGATGCATGATTTTGAAATAAATTATAACGATTACTTGCAAAGCTGAAACAATAATTTCATCTAGTTTTCTTACAATGACAGCGTTGTTCCATACGAGCTTAATCTTAAACAAAATGCCAAATATTAAAGAAATTCACCCTTTACCTAACGATCTCGCGGTCAAATTGACAATTTTAAAATCGATGATGTACTGCGGGGTACTTTGGGGACTATTCCACGAAGGCTGGGCTATGATGCGCGATCATGATGAAACCCTGTTCCCCTTCTGGCTCAACTCTTCCCATGCAACCAACTATGCCAGCAAGCACTGGCCAAACTATACACCGCGGAAAATTACCCCGGAAGACTTTGAACAGTCACTCATTCCTATCTTAAGGCGTTTTAATGTCACGCCTGTCTTGGTTCGTGGTAGCGGTAAACAAATCAAGCTCACAATTGGACAGATGCGTCACTTCTTTTTTGCAGAACAAGGGCTGTACTTTGCCTCATAACATGCTATTTATAGAGTCAGGACAACAATCACCTGAAGATCAACCAGCTTAAACTTCAGGATAAATAATAACAGCTAAGGACTTCATAATGACAAATGTAGCTCAAGTACTTAAAGACAAGCCATCGCAAGAAATTTATACCATCCATCCAGAAGCCACTGTGCTAGAAGCGATTACCTTAATGGCTGATAAAGAAATCGGTGCCATTGTAGTCACTGAAGAAGACAAGGTCGTTGGTATTCTGTCTGAACGTGATTACACCCGTAAAATTGTGCTGATGGAACGAACGTCTTTTGATACCACAGTCAGTCAGATCATGACTTCAAATGTGATCACCGTAGATTGTCATACCACGGTCCCGGATTGCTTGAGCTTAATGACCAACAAACATCTACGTCACCTGCCTGTAGTTGAAAATGGCAAACTGGTTGGCCTCGTGTCGATTGGCGACCTGGTCAAAGCTGCCATGAATGATCAGCAACAACTGATTGATCAGCTACAACAGTATATTTCCGGTTAATAATTAGTTGAAAATTCAACTTGTAATGACATATAAATTACAAGGCATTTACAAATAACTTAAAAGAAATAAAAAACCGCTCAGTTGAGCGGTTTTTTAATGAGTATAGAATCAGTTCAGGCCTAACTTTTCAGCCACATAATCAGAGTCCTTGTCACCACGACCAGAAACATTGACTACAATCCTCACGTCTTTAGGTAACCTCCCTGCTTCACGAATCGCCCATGCCACAGCATGTGAACTTTCCAGTGCTGGTACAATCCCTTCGACACGAGACAGGGTCATAAAGGCATCCAGACATTCCTGATCCGTTGCAGTGGTATATTCCACACGACCTAAGTCTTTTAGCAAACTGTGCTGTGGTCCAACACCTGGATAATCCAGACCAGAAGCAATTGAATGTACTGGTAAAGGTTCGCCCTGCTCGTTTTCCAGTACATAACAGGCCATACCATGAATCTGGCTTGGTTTTCCTAAAGTTAAGGTCGCTGAATGTTTATCTGTATCCAGACCATGCCCTGCTGGTTCGACACCGACCAGTTTCACGTCCGGATCATTCAGGAAAGCTGAGAAAGCACCCATCGCATTCGAACCACCGCCAACACAAGCCACCACATAGTCAGGGTTGGCACCAAAACGGTCATTGGACTGAGTCTTGATTTCTTCACCGATAATCGACTGGAAATCGCGCACCATCATCGGGAATGGATGTGGGCCGACTACCGAACCAATTGCATAAATGAAGTTTTTCGGGTCTTTCAGATATTCCTCAAAAGCACTATCTACAGCATCTTTTAAGGTTGCTGTACCGCGAGTCACTGAAATCAGATTGGCACCGAGAATCTTCATTTTCACCACGTTCGGGTGTTCTTTCTCGATATCCACCTGCCCCATGTGAATTTCACAAGGAATACCAACTAAAGCACACGCGGTTGCCAGTGCCACTCCATGCTGACCTGCACCTGTTTCAGCAATGACTTTGGTTTTACCCATGTATTTGGCAAGCAATGCTTCGCCTAAACAGTGATTGATCTTGTGCGCACCGGTATGGTTTAAGTCTTCACGTTTCAGATAGATCTGCGCGCCGCCAAGCTGATCAGACAAGCGTTTCGCATAGAATAATGGGCTTGGACGACCAACATAGTTGGCAAACAGGTCTTTCAGTTCATTCTGAAATTCAGGGGTCTGACGGATTTGCTGGTAAGCAATATTGATATCATCCATCGCCTTTTTCAGGTCAGGCGGAATAAACTGACCGCCATATTGCCCAAAAAAACCCTCTTCATTTGGCAACGCAATGCCATTAATTTGATGATCCATTCACGACCCCTAAAAATCTGGATTTAATTGATCTTGTCACTTTATATTAAGATGTTTTGTTTTAAACAACTAATGATTATAAGTAAAGTAAGCAATAGATAAATGGAATCAACGTGCCAGATACTTGGTCATTTCTTCAATGCCTTTTAAAGTCATTGGATACATGTGATTTTCGAAGATCTGCTGAATCATTCCGATGGTCTGAGTGTAGTGCCAATATTTTTCTTCTTCCGGATTCAGCCAGGCAGTTTTCTCAAAATGCTGACGCAGACGCTGTAACCAGACCTGTCCCGGCTCATCATTCATATATTCCACTGAACCACCCACCGAATGCAGCTCATACGGTGCCATGCTGGCATCACCAACCACGATGACCCGATAGTCGCGGCCATAAGTATTCAACAGATCCCAAGTATTCATGCGGGTACTGGAACGACGGAAATTATCTTTCCAGACATAGTCATACAGACAATTATGGAAATAGAAATATTCCAGAGTCTTGAATTCAGTCTTGGCAGCACTGAATAGCTTTTCACACTGAGCAATGTGTGTATCCATAGAACCACCGACATCAAACAGCATCAGCACTTTGATGCGGTTACGACGTTCTGGCACCATCTGCACATCCAGAATGCCCTGTTTGGCAGTTTCACGAATGGTGCTGTCAATGTCCAGCTCTTCGGCGGCACCCTGACGGGCAAATTTACGCAGACGGCGCAAAGCCAGCTGCATCTGGCGACTGCCCAGAATCTGGTCATCATCCAGATTACGATACTGGCGCTGCTCCCAGACTTTTACCGCAGAACGTTTACGCCCTGGTCCACCAATACGCACACCTTCGGGATGATCTCCATAGGCACCAAAGGGTGAAGTTCCACCAGTACCGATCATGCGGTTGCCACCCTGATGCTTTTTATGCTGTTCGCGCAGGCGTTCTTCCAGCATTTTCATCAGCTCTTCCAGCGAGCCGGCTTTTTTCAGTTCTTCACGCTGTTCCGGAGTTAGGTGCTTTTCCAGCAATTCCAGATTAAACCAGTCTTTTGGCAGTTTGTGTACTTGATTGATCAGTTCATCAATATCAAACGTCTGAATGCCATCAAAGTAGTCTTTCATGGCACGGTCGAACTTATCGAAATAACGTTCATCCTTGACCATCACCGTTTTGGCCAACTGATAGAACTCATCCAGATCGGCAAAAACCAGTCCGGCCGCGACCGCCTGATTCAGATCAATCAGCTCACGAGTCGACACCGGTACGCCATATTTGCGTAGGGTATAAAACAGGCGCACAAACATGCGTGCTTCTCCCTTAACGGCGTGACATGAATGCTAGGCGTTCAAGCAGCTGGACATCCTGCTCGTTTTTGATCAGTGCGCCATACAGCGGTGGAATGGCTTTGGTTTTGTCAACATTGCGCAGTATATCTTCCGGCATGTCATCTGCCATCAACAAGCTGAGCCAGTCGATCAGCTCTGAAGTAGAAGGTGGTTTTTTCAGGCCTGGCACCTGACGTAGCTTAAAGAAGATTTGTAGTGCTTCGTTCACCAAAGTGGTCGAGATATTCTCGAAATGCACATTGATGATTTCACGCATGGTTGCTTCATCCGGGAACTCGATATAATGGAAGAAGCAACGGCGCAGGAAGGCATCCGGCAGCTCTTTCTCATTATTGGAAGTAATAATGACGATTGGACGCTGCTTGGCAGTAATAGTTTCACCTGTTTCATAGACGAAGAACGACATCTTATCGAGTTCATGCAACAGGTCATTCGGGAATTCGATGTCTGCCTTGTCAATTTCATCAATCAGCAATACACAGCGTTCTTCACTGGCAAAGGCTTCCCACAGTTTTCCCGGCTTGATGTAGTTTTTGATGTCATAGACTTTGTCATCACCGAGCTGGCTGTCGCGCAGACGCGAAACTGCATCATATTCGTACAGGCCCTGCTGTGCTTTGGTGGTGGACTTGATATGCCAGGTGATGAGTTTCATCCCCAGACTTTCAGCCACCTGCTCTGCCAGCAAGGTTTTCCCTGTGCCCGGCTCGCCTTTGACCAGTAGCGGCTTTTGTAGGCTGCGTGCAGCCTTAACCGCCAATTTTAAACTGTCAGTCGCAATGTACTGACTGGTACCCGAAAACTGTTGATGATCCACAGACATGATTTAACCTTATTTTTCTATTTACAGTGGTGAAGTATTTTTCTTTACAGTATTTACAGCAGTTTTTGCTTTATTGGTGACATAAGTTGACCAGCAGTAACCCACCAAAGACGCGATGCCAATCACAAATAAAATCAGGGAAGCATTGATCCAGATCAGATCCTGCTCTTTGGTCAGCACACCAAACAACAATCCAAAAATCGCAGGTGCCAATGAGGCATTCGGCCCTTCAGAAACTGTTGGTGTAAGTAGAACAGCAAAACCCAGAATCCACAAAAAGCCACCGGCTGGTTTTGGCAGGCGTTTGGTCACGCCATACCAGCACCACAGTGCAATTGCACTACCGATGAGATAAACCAGGACAGCAATAGTTTCTTCAGGAATTGAATCTAATACAGTCACATAACCATTCATTGTACAACTCCTGAACTGAGTTTAAGCGCCACGTAGACCTTCTGGTGCCGGTGCATTCGGATTAATTAGACCTTCCGGTGGCATTTGCAGGAAGAAGCCACGTGTTTCAATCGAATCCATGACATGCAAAACGTTAGCACGCGCCAGTTTACGTTCTTCATGCAATTCCAGATGCATGACAAAAGTCGCACGACCGAATGCGACACGCACTGGATCTGGCAGTACTTCTAATGGATCATTATTCTCAGCTTCATTTTCTTCCACTGGACGAGCCACATAAAGGTACATTTCATCCTTTTTGCTGGATTTGTAGATAGACACTTGCATGGTTCTGATTCAGACAACTATTTAAAAAATCAGTGGCAAGGATACATCAAAATACGCCTCACGACATTAGCCATAATTAACGCATCAGTCGTGATTTTGTATAGTTGATCTTTCTTTAATCAAACTCAAATTATTTGAACACGAAATTAAAAATCCCGGAATTAATCCAAGACTTTCATTTGTGTAGAAAGATAAGTTTCATCTTTACGCAGCAGCTTTACCAATGGCTTGGTCAGCAGCTCATAGCGCCAGCCGAGTAGATAATCTGGTAGATCCTGTTCATCATTATGAAACACCACGTGCTGGTACAGGGCATTCATCCATTTCTTGCGCATCAGCACTTCTTTGGGAATGGTGGTTTCATCTACAACACTTTGGATAATTGCATCTATTTTCGGCCCTACTTCGTTGGAAGAATGGCGGATTGGACGTGCCAAACGTAGTGGCCATTCAGACTGATCTGGCAGGAATTTCAATAGATCCAGAATCATCTTGCCGTGATCACGCACAATATTGGAACGAATATCCTTGATTGTGCTGAGCTGGAACATGTTTTTAGGATTCTTTTCTACCAGATTGATCATGGTAGAGTTTTTCAAAATAAAGCTGCGCGGAATATTCAGTGCTTTGGCCAGCTCTTCACGCCAGATGGTTAATTGCTTAATTTGCATCAATTGACGACGTGAATGACGGTAATTCCCCACATCCTGATACAGCAACTCCATGGGTGTTTCCTGCCCGATTTCTTGAGTCATGAAACGGCAGTCTTCTAAGGCATAGTCCAGCAGATGTTTCTGCTTTAATTGAGTTTTAATCTGATCACCCAGATTGACCAGATAATGCACGTCATTGGCTGCGTAGAGTAATTGCTCATTACTGAGTGGACGCGCCAGCCAGTCTGATCGGGTCTGATCTTTTTCAATTTCCACATCCAGCATCTGCTTCAAGGCATTCTGGTAGCTGACCTGCAAACCATGGCCCAAAAATGCCATTCCCACCTGGGTATCGAACACATTGCTCAGAGATTTTTGCTGGGTATAGTGATAGATCAGATCAATATCTTCGCCACAGGCATGGAAGATATTCTGCTGTGCAGCAAAAATGCGTTTAAAAAATTCGGTTAGATCCAGTACTGCGCCATCTAATAGATAAACTTTACCAGCAACATTAATCTGAAACACGCCAAGTTTAGGCCATAAGGTATCGACCTTGATGAACTCGGTATCCAAAGCATAAACTGGGCTTTGGTCCATTTCTACAAGCACTTGATCGAGTCCAGCTTGGTCTTGAATAAATTGAAACATAAATGACAAAATCAGCGTGTGTGGATGTTCAAATATCGTTATCTTAACTGATATTTTTATTTTTTATGACAAATAATTAAACATTTAGCTATAAAATTAAGCAATAACAATATTGGGAAAATATATTGAATATTCTTTTGTTTTTCTAAAATATTCTTTCTTTAGTAAAACGCCCGCGGAGAAACAGGTTTATTTCATCCGCATGCGGTTATGTACAGCCTGACTCAAGGTATGGCTGTCCACATATTCCAGTTCACCACCCTGAGGTACACCTTGGGCAATTCGGGTGATCTGAATCGGTAAATGCTTGCTGGCTTCAACCAGATAATGTGCGGTTGCCTGTCCTTCGACCGTCGCATTGGTCGCCAGAATCACTTCACGAATTTGACCTTTGTTTAAACGCTCTAGCAGATACGGAATGCCGATTTCTTCCGGGCCAATGCCATCTAGTGGGGACAGATGCCCACCCAAGACATGATACTTGCCACGGAAGCTGCCACTCTGCTCAATCGCCATCACATCTGCAGGCGATTCCACTACACACAGCAGCTCATCATCACGATCCGTCGAAGTACAGATATTACAAACTTCGTCTTCAGTCAATGAATGACAGATGGAACATTCATGAATATAGTTGGTCGCTTCGGTCAGTGCATGTGCCAGACCAATCGCACCTTCACGGTTTTTCATGATCAGATGCAATGCCATACGCTGAGCCGATTTCGGCCCAACGCTTGGCAAGATGCGTAATGCTTGAACGAGTTGATCAAAACGATCACTAAACATTGCGCAGTTTTCCTTAGAACAAGCCAGCCAGACCTGGTGGTAAACCCATGCCCTGGTTTGCAGACTTCATACGTTCTTCAGATACCGCTTCTGCCTGACGAGATGCATCATTCATCGCTGCTGCAATCAGGTCTTCGATCATGTCCGGATCATCTTGCAGCAGTTCAGGATCGATCTGAATACGTTTTACTACATGACGTGCAGTCATGGTCACTTTTACCAGACCGCCACCTGCCTCTGCATGAACTTCAACTTGTGCAAGCTCTTCTTTGGCTTTTTTCAGGTTGTTTTCCACTTCCTTTTGCATGCGCTGAGCTTGCTGCATCAACATATTAATGTTCATAAAAATCTCCGAACATAAATTCTTTTTTATGACTTGAGTTCAGCGAGTGACAGCGAACCCAAGCATGATTATTTAAAACTGAATAGATTTAAATTAAATCCAGACCGCGTGAAATATCGCGAATGATATCATCAATATCTTCTAAACCAACAGAAACGCGGATTAAACCTTCGCTAATACCTGCAGCTTCTTTGGCTTCAGCCGACATTCTGCCGTGTGAAGTAGTCGCTGGATGGGTAATGGTTGATTTCACATCACCCAGGTTACTGGTGATTGACAGGAACTTGGTATTGTCGATCACAGTCCAGGCACCTTCACGACCACCTTTGGCTACAAAGGATACAACACCGCCAAAACCGGATTGTTGTTTTTTCGCCAGTTCATGTCCAAGATGGTTTGGTAAACCAGCGTAGTACACTTTTTCAACTTTAGGATGTGCATCCAGCCATTCTGCAAGTTTTTGTGCGCTGGCACAATGTGCTTTCATACGCAGGCTTAAGGTCTCCAGACCTTTCAGGAATACCCAGGCATTGAACGGACTCATAGAGTTACCCAGAGTACGGATAACGCCGTTGATTTCTTCAAGCAGCTTGTGATTACCAACTACCGCACCACCGAGCGCACGGCCTTGGCCATCAATGTATTTAGTTGATGAATAAACAATTAAGTCCGCACCAAACTTGATTGGTTGCTGCAATACCGGCGTACAGAAAGTATTGTCTACAGCAAACAGAGCACCATTGGCATGAGCAATATCCGCGATCGCCTGCATATCACCCACCTGAGCCAATGGGTTAGACGGAGTTTCGATAAACAATAAACGGGTATTTGGACGAACGGCCTGTTTCCAGCCTTCTAGATCTTCCAAATCGACAAAAGTTACGTCTACACCGAATTTCGCCACATATTTTTCAAACAGAGAAATAATCGAGCCAAATACCGCACGCGAACAAATCACATGATCACCCGCTTTCAGATAAGCTAATGTCACAGCATGCACAGCCGCCATACCTGAACTGGTTGCTACCGCACGTTCAGCCCCATCCAGCACTGCCAGACGCTTTTCAAAGGTATGTACAGTCGGATTAGTATAACGTGAATAGGTATTGCCTTCGATTTGACCAGAGAACTTCGCAGCAGCATCAGCAGCACTTTCACAGACAAAAGATGAAGTCAGGAAAATTGGTTCGCTGTGTTCACCTTCTGCAGTACGTGTATGGCCAGTACGAATGGCTAAAGTATCCAGTTGGTATTCGATCTCGTCTTGTTGGCTCATGACTCTAAATTCAGCCCGGACGGCTGCCTGTTGTAAAAAATTGCCAACATTTTGAGCGCCTATACTATTTCAGGTCAAGGCATAATACGCAATTATTGCTTAGACTTCGATCATTCCTAACCGGACACGGACAAATTATCTTTATGATTCAGTTAAAACAAAATCTGCAACGCCAACGAAAAAAACTTAAGCATTTGGGGGCACGGTTTTTTAACAGTTCTGCCTTGGTGCTGTCGCAGAAAACCCCGTTTGTATACATCAAGGAAACTGAACTCTATAGAGTCCGGCATTATCCGGCACCAGAACGTCAGTTTAAGGAACCGCTGGTCTTTGTTGCACCACTGGCCATCAATATGGATATCTATGACCTATATCCATACCGATCACTGGTAAAGCATTTTCAACACAGTGGCTTTGAAGTGTATCTTGTGGAATGGAACCGTTTCAGCTTCAAGCACCGTGAACTAAATTTCCTGTCTTTTATTGATCAAGCCATTCCAGAAGCAATAGAACGCATCTGCGAACATTCTGAAAGTGACTATATTTCTCTACATGGCTGGAGTATGGCCGGGATCTTCGTTACTTTATATACCGCACTACATTCACCAGAGCATGTCAAAAACCTGATGGTGATGGGTAGTCCAATTGACAGTTATACTTCTGGTCGTGTGGGCAAGCTGTTTGAAGCCACCAACAAGCTGATTTCACAGAATCCAGCCATTCGTGACACCGTACATAAAGGCCTAATTCCAAAACACTATATTCATACGCCAGGCATTCTGAATGCAATTGGCTTCAAACTGCTGGATCCAGTCGGCTGGTTTAAAAGCCAGAAACAGTTTTTGCTGAATCTGGAAAAACCGGAACATGTTTATGAACATGCCACCATGGGCAATTTCCTGAACAAGATGATCGATTATCCGGGTGGAATCAATCAGGACATGGTACTCAACCTGTGGCTACAAAATCCATTAAAACATGGCTCAATTACCTTAGAGGATAAGAAGATTGAGCTAAAAAATATCAGCTGCTCATTAATGGTCGGTGCCGGTGATCGTGACCAGATCGTAACCCGAAAAGCGGCTGAACCACTTACTAAATTGACTAGTAGCAAGGATGTTACATTTACCCTGATCCCAGGTGGACACCTTGGTCTAATGTCAAATCAAAAGACAGCCAATACATTTTGGCCTAAACTAAGCATCTGGCTTGAGCAGCGTTCTACCCGACTGGAGCAATCCAAATAGCAATAATGGGATAAACAACTCAAGACCATTCATTCCAAAGATAATTTTTGAGGGTTACCATGATTCAATCAGTTGCATTTATCGGCTTGGGCGCGATGGGCTATCGTATGGCGGCACATTTACCGAAGCATTTCGATACGGTCTATGTATGGAACCGTACCGCAGCCAAGGCAGAGCAACATGCAGCTGAATATGGAAGTCAAGCGGTCAGTCTAGAACAAGCTGTACAAGCTGATGTCATTTTCTCCTGTTTACCGACCAGTGCCGATGTTGAAAATCTATTACAAGGCCTGGAATTAAAATCCGGCAGTATCTGGGTCGACTGCACCAGTGGTGTACCGGATGCCGCTCGTCGCCTAGAAGAAGCTTTGGCCGATCAGGGCGTGATTTTCCTGGATGCACCTGTCAGCGGTCAGACGATCGGTGCTGAAAATGGCACATTAACTGTTATGATTGGAGGCAGTGCAGTTGGTTTTGAACGTGCGCTTCCTGCAATCCAGGCATTCGGCAAGCTGATCAAGCATGTCGGTGAATCTGGCGCGGGATTTGCAGTAAAAGCCGTAAACAATATGTTAATGGCGGTAAACCTGTGTGCCGTGGCAGAAGGCTTTACGACACTGAAAGCGCATGGGGTTAGCCTGAATGAGGCACTGGAATGTATCAATGCTTCAAGCGGTAAAAGTAACTTAACCGAGACAGTGATGCCACAGCGTATTTTAAACCGCAGCTTCCCATTAACATTTGCTTTACCTTTACTTGCCAAGGATACCGGTATTGCTGTGGATCTGGTTCGAGATGCCAAATTAGCAGCACCGTTGCTAGCATTGACGCAGAATCTGATTCAGGCAGCCAGCCTACAGGCTGAGGAAAATAGCGACTTTTCTGCTGCAGTAAAAATGTATGAATCGTGGAGTAAAATTACCATTGAGTAATAATTCGCCATTGAACCGAGAGAAGAAAACCCAATATGGTGTCAATAGACACATGGTGAACATCCAGAGGAAACCCTCATGAAAAAATTGACTGTTGCGACAGTAATGAGTTTTGCAGCTTTGCTAGGAGCTTCAACTTCTGTTTTAGCTTCTGAACAAGAATGCAAGAAACTGAAAAATGATCATGATGTCATTTATGCATCTAAAGGCTTCTGCTTCAAAGATCCTGAAGCGAAAGCGAAGTTTGGTAATGACAATTGCTATACAACCAAGCCAAAATTTTCAGAAAAAGAGCAGCAACGTCTTGACGCGATCAAAGAACGTCAGAAAGAATTAAACTGTAAATAATTTAATTCAATAACGTTCAAGGAATGCTCTTATGACTTACGATGATCAAAATATTTTTGCACGAATTCTGCGTGGTGAAATACCTGCAATCAAGGTGTATGAAGACGACCAGGTTCTTGCATTTATGGACATCATGCCTCAGGCAGACGGTCATACCTTAGTCATTCCTAAAACGCCTGCAATTACCCTGCTCGACCTTGATCCTGAAGCTGCGGCTTATACCATCAAGATCGTTCAGAAAATTGCCAAAGCGATTGAAAAAGGCCTAGGTGTTGAAGGCATCGTGCTGATGCAGCTGTCTGGTGCAGCTGCAGGTCAAACGGTTCCGCACGTGCATTTCCACCTGGTACCAACATCTCTGCACAACCTGGGCAAGCATGCTTCGCAAATGGGTGATCAGGAGAAGATCAAGCAACTGGCTGAAAAAATCAAAGCTGCGCTTTAAGGTTCAGACCAGTTATCAAAATGGAGCTTCGGCTCCATTTTTTTGTTTTTTGCATTTTAGTCGATCCAATGTCTCAAGCTTTTTAGTTGCAAAGTAACGTCAAATAAAGCGACTCTCTTTTTTGAACTAAATGAAAGCAATTACGCCCCATTTTAGTGCCTATCTTTAATCTAACTTAAAGAACAGATGCAAGTATGCTCTGTTTCATTTTTGAATGATTAAACCAATCCAGCTTAAATATTGATCACACCTAACAAATAGAAAATATTACTCTTAAGATAGATATTTATTAGACTTCTTGCGTTAGTCAAAATTTAAACAGCCTAAAGCTACATTTTATAAGGTTTTAGCCAGTTCAAAAATTAGGTAAACGATACTTTCGCAAGAGGTCTATTAATTCCAAGTATTTTACTCAATATTTAGTTTCACTAAAAATACAATAAACCAACCAAAATAATCAGGTATTAACTCACCGCCAATTTATATTAATCCAAGCATTTTAATTGGGTTTTAAAAATTAAATATAAGCAAAAAAGTCGGATTTAAAAATCACTTCATTTACACAAAATAATCAGAATTATTTTAAATATATTTTCCAGAAATTAAAATTTAAATTTTTAAATTTCAATATCTTATAAATATATATTTATTTAAACTGTAAAGTCTATTTATTTTTTCCCTCATTAAGTCAATAATAAAATCATCAAGCAATAAAACAGGCTTATATATATGAGCTTAGTTCCAGAAAATTTAAATCAAAAAGTGATCCGTGAGATTACCCTGATTTTAATTATCAAGGTAATTTTATTACTCACCATCAAGCATATTTGGTTTGATGCGCCTACGATTCCAAAAAATTTTGACTCTCAAGTTGCCGAGCATATTGCCGGCAGTCCTTCCCAAATCAAGGAGACACGTTGATGATTGCTGAAAGCGTGGTCGATCTTTCGCGGTTCCAGTTCGCTATGACCGCGATGTATCATTTTATTTTTGTTCCGCTGACCCTAGGTCTAGCCTTTATTCTTGCCATTATGGAAACCACTTATGTGATTTCCGGTAAGGAAATCTATAAAGACATGACCAAGTTCTGGGGAAAACTTTTCGGGATTAACTTTGCCCTAGGGGTTACTACAGGGTTAACCATGGAGTTCCAGTTCGGGACTAACTGGGCTTACTACTCGCACTATGTAGGTGACATCTTCGGTGCACCACTGGCAATCGAAGGCCTGATGGCATTCTTCCTGGAATCTACTTTTATTGGTATGTTCTTCTTTGGATGGGATCGTCTATCTAAAGTTCAGCACCTTTGCGTAACCTGGCTAGTGGCACTTGGCTCTAACCTGTCAGCACTGTGGATTCTGGTGGCAAATGGTTGGATGCAAAACCCGGTTGGCTCTGCTTTCAATTACGAAACTATGCGTATGGAACTGGTAGACTTTGCTGCCCTGATCTTTAACCCGGTTGCTCAGGTGAAATTTGTTCACACTGTTTCTGCTGGTTATGTCACAGGCGCAATCTTTGTCCTGGCAATCTCAAGCTTCTACCTGCTGAAAAAACGTGACTTGCCTTTTGCACGCCGTTCTTTTGCCATTGCAGCGATCTTCGGTCTGGCATCTACTCTGTCTGTCATCCTGTTGGGTGATGAATCTGGTTATGAAATCGGTGACGTACAAAAAACAAAACTGGCTGCGATTGAAGCAGAATGGGAAACAGAACCTGCACCAGCGGCATTCACTTTATTTGGCTTCCCAAATCAGGAAACTATGCGTACTGACTATGCAGTGAAAATCCCTTATGTGATGGGTATCATTGCAACACGTTCTGTCGATACACCAGTGATGGGTATTAAAGACCTGATGGCTGAACACGAAGGTCGTATCCGCAACGGTATGCTGGCGTATGAACAACTGGAAAAACTGCGTGCAGGCGATCAGTCTCCTGAACTGAAAGCAGCATTTGAACAAACTCAAAAAGACTTGGGTTATGGTTTGCTGCTGAAAAAATACACTCCAAATGTAGTCGATGCTTCTGACGAACAAATCAAAGCTGCTGCAAAAGACACTATTCCACACGTACCAAGTCTGTTCTGGGCATTCCGTGCCATGGTGGCTTCTGGATTCCTGATGCTGTTGCTGTTCGTGCTGGCTGCCTTTGCTGTTGCGAAACGTAACGCAGAAAACAAACCTTGGTTACTGAAATTTGCACTTTTTGCTCTGCCACTGCCTTGGATCGCAGCACAAACTGGTTGGTATGTCGCTGAAGTAGGCCGTCAACCATGGACCATCGGTGAAGTATTGCCTACACACTTGTCTGCTTCTAGCTTAAGTACTGGTGATGTGATGGGTTCAATCCTGGCTCTGGCTGCGTTCTACACCATCCTGTTGATCATTGAAATGTACCTGATGATTAAGTTTGCCCGCCTTGGCCCAAGCTCACTGCATACAGGTAAGTACCATTTCGAAAAACCAAATTCTCAAGCAACTGCCGATGAAGACGCAGCTCTTCCAGAAGGCGCAACTGGCGAGGTTCAATCATGATTGAATATGAACTGCTCAAAATTATCTGGTGGGTATTGGTTGGTGTCTTGCTGATTGGCTTCGCCCTGACCGATGGCTTCGATATGGGTGCAATGGCGATCATGCCATTCGTAGGTAAAAAAGATGAGGAGCGTCGTGCGGCAATCAATACGGTTGCCCCACACTGGGATGGTAACCAGGTCTGGTTCATCACTGCAGGTGGTGCGATGTTCGCGGCATGGCCAATGGTCTATGCAACTGCCTTTTCTGGCATGTACTGGGCACTGCTCCTAGTCCTGTTTGCCCTGTTCCTGCGTCCTGTAGGCTTTGACTACCGCTCTAAACTGGAAAATACCAAATGGCGTAATGCCTGGGACTGGGGTCTGGCTGTTGGTGGTGCAGTACCTGCATTGGTGTTTGGTGTGGCATTCGGTAACATGTTCCTGGGTGTACCATTCACCTTAGATGAAACTGTACGTTCAACTTACACTGGCAGCTTCTTTGCCCTGCTCAATCCATTTGCGGTTGTGTGTGGTCTGGTAAGCGTGTCAATGCTGTGTGCACACGGCGGTGCATGGCTCATGCTACGTACTGACGGTGCTTTACGTGAACGTTCTGCGAAAACTGCCAAGATCATGGGTATTGTTTACCTGGTGACTTTCATTCTGATCGGTGCATGGTTGTACTTCGGTGGTATCCAAGGTTATACCCTGGTTACTCCATACGATACGAATGGTGTAGCGAATCCACTAGCAAAAGAGGTTCTGACCAATGCTAACCCTGGCTGGATGAACAACTATAGCAATTACCCAATTACTATGATTGCACCAATCGCAGGTATTCTGGGTGGTCTGATTGTTGTAGCTGCAGCATCTAAAGCAAAAGCAGGCCTGACTTTCTTGGGTACTTCACTGGCAATCGTCGGTACCATTTTGACTGCTGGTTTTGCACTGTTCCCATTCCTGATGCCATCAAGCATCAATCCTACAGCTAGCTTGACTATGTGGGATGCGGTATCAAGTAAAAATACTTTAACTGTAATGACTGTGGTTGCGTGCATCTTTGTTCCAATCATCTTGGCTTACACCACTTGGTGTTATTACAAGATGTGGGGCGTCATCACCAACAAACACATTCAAGAGAATTCACACAGCCTGTACTAAGGCTGTGTCCTAAGGAGACGAAATTATGTGGTATTTTGCATGGATTCTCGGCATATTAATGGCATGTTTTGCCGGTGTACTGAGTGCACTGTATATTGAAAATCATCAAGATCTGGATGAGAACTAAGCTATGAGCAATGACGTGATGGAAAATGCAGTTCCCGAATCTAAACCCAACAAGTTTGCGATGCTGATCTCCTGCTTGCTGGCATTTCCACTCGCTGCTGTACTGCTAGTACACCCTGCAGCGATGCTGGATGATTCAGGCACCTACAGCCATCGCGCATTAATGTTCATTATGATCGGGATTTCAGGGGGCTTTATTCATGGTATTGGCTTTGTGCCACGCCATAAAGTCTGGAAATGGCTATTTAGTCCCATCCTGTCCTGGCCCTTGATGCTCTGGGGCTATTACACCTGGTTCCTGACCTAATCATTCAGATAAAAATAAGCTCTCAATTTGAGAGCTTATTTTTTATAAGGACTGAATTTTTAACGGTCTTATGCGGTCACAATAAAAACTTTCCTGCTGTTTATTTCTTTAGGCAACCGGTTTCATAGGTTGTACCCAGGTCTAGCAAAGACTGATTGAAATTTGTATCCAGTGAGCTCACAAATTTCAGTTCATCTCTAGCCTCAGCCAGATGCAGATTCTGTTCAGAGAACTGTTTTAACTGTTTTAAACCTTTTGAATAATCACACGCCTTGGCGATCATGATTGATGGATGATCACGACGATCGACTGAAACATTCAGTGCTGTCTGTTTTAACTCCAAAGCATCGTAATGTTGTTTCACCTGTGCCTTAAACTCAGCTTGCGTCAGTGGTTTTGCCCAACTAGCAACTGAAATCCCCATTATTCCTACTGCTAAAAATAAATTTTTCATCCATTTCCCCATGAGATGCAAATACAACAATTCATTTCTTAATTTTTGATTATTTATAACACAAATAGTTCAGCAATAAAAAAGCCGGAGCTCGTCCGACTTTTTCTAAACTTACTCTGTTTTAAATCAACGATGAGTATGAATGGACATCACAATGCCCATACCGGCTAGCATGGCAATTACCGCAGTACCCCCATAGCTCATCAACGGTAATGGATCACCAGTGACTGGCAAAATCCCGCTGACCATACCTGAGTTCAGGAACACAAAGAAGAAGAAAGTTAAACCGGTAGCACCAGCATATAGACGGCCAAAGTTATGGAAGCTGTTTAGGCCAATCATCAAACAGCGAATAATAATTGCCATAAACAGGCTGAATAACAGGAACACCCCTATAAAACCAAACTCTTCTGCATAGGTCGACATGATAAAGTCAGTATGGTGTTCCGGCAGATAACCCAGATGTGACTGGGTTCCCTGTGAATAGCCCTTTCCGGTCATCCCGCCAGAACCTATTGCAATTTTGGACTGAATAATGTTCCATCCTGCACCTAAAGCATCCGATTCAGGGTCAAACAGGGTCAGGATACGTTTCTTCTGGTATTCCTGTAACAAGAACATCCACAGCAAGGGTGCAACAAGCGCCAGCGCTCCCATCGCTCCCAAGATCAGACGCCATGACATTCCACTAAGGAATAGTACAAAAATCCCTGGAATAATCAGGCCAATATTCAAGTCCGGCTGTAAAGCCACCAGCACAAATGGCACACCCAAAATCACTAAAGATCCGACAATGTCCAGGAATTTTGGCGGAAATGGCTTACGTGCAAAATACCATGCCATCATCAGTGGCATGGCAAATTTCATCACCTCGCTCGGCTGCATGCTCCCCACACCGGGCAAAGTAATCCAGCGAGTTGCCCCTAGTCGCCGCTCACCAATCACAAAAACCAGCAACAACATGAAGATCCCGAAAGCATAAAAATATGGGCTTGCCGCCTGATAGACTTTTGGTGGTACTTGTGCGCAAATAAACATTAGCACAAAACCAACCCCAAAACTGATCGCCTGACGAATCACCATACTAGAATCTTCAGAAGTGGCACTATAGACCACCATCAACCCTAGGGCAGCATTCAGTAACAGGAAGCTAAGCAACCAAGGGTCCAGATGGAGTTTGGCCCATCTTGAGGAATCGTGTTTTATACTCAATCCGTCACGTGCGGACTGCCGTAAAAAACGATACTGCTGTGAAGGTATCATGGGGACTAAAGTTTCAAAATAATCAATGGCGAAATTATAAGTGAAAGCAATGGCAAATTGAGTACCACTGCCCGATTAATTAAGTATTTGTTCAATTAAATTCAAGACTGCACTGCAAGAATCAGCCGTGCCAGCTCCAGATCATCAGGATAGGTAATTTTCAGGTTATCCGACCGACCTGGTACGACCTGCACCGCTTCACCGACATGCTCGAGTGCACTGGCTTCATCGGTAATGTTAGCACCATCGAATAATGCCTGTTCAATAGCGCGTTTCAATTGGCCGAGTTTAACCATTTGCGGGGTTTGCGCCTGCCACAAGGTCGAACGGTCGACTGTCGCTTCAATATCATGTCCTTGTACTACACGTTTCAATGTGTCACGTACCGGAATGGCTAAAATTGCTGCCTGATCTGTTGCAATTGCAGTATTCACCAGATCAATCAGGGAATTTTGGCTAACACATGGGCGTGCTGCGTCATGTACCAAAACCCAGTCATTTTCAGAGGCTATCCCGGTTAGATAATTCAACGCGTTTAAGACAGAATTTACCCGCTCTGCACCACCTGCACAGAAGTGTGCTTTGTCTTTATTCGAAAATGGTAAAGTTTGAGCTACATCATCCTGACTGCCAATCGCCAATACATAACCCGTTAGCGGCAATTGATTCAGACGTGCGACCGTATGTTCAAGAACGGATCGTTCCTGAATCATCTGGTATTGTTTAAGCTCTGTTTTGGAAAATCGGCTACCTGAACCTGCAGCTGGAATAATGGCCCATAATTTATGGTGTGGTTGGAGTTTCAGCTGACTCATTGGTACGCAGGTCTACTTTGGAATTTGGATCGAGATAAATCGGTTTATATTGAGTACTGATGGTACTCATCTGAACAAAGGTTTCATGTGGCTTGATCAAGCCCAGGTCCAGACGTGCATGTTCTTCAATGGCTTCTACCCCATTTTTCAGGTCATACACTTCAGCTGCCAGAACGCGATTGCGCTCTTTCAGTTCTTCATTCAGTTCTATTTGTTGTTGTATTTTCTGTGTCAGTGCCTGATGGTCACGATAACCACCTTCACCAAACCAGTATAAATATTGAAACCCTGCGATCACAAGGATCGCAAGGCCCAACAGTACTTTACTCATCAAAGAGTCGAATACATTTAACATTGACGATAGTCGCTTAGTTCAAACCTTTGAATTCAGCTTTACCGCGATATGCAGCGTGAGTCAATTCTTCGATACGAAGTAATTGGTTATATTTCGCTACACGGTCAGAACGGCACAGTGAACCAGTTTTGATTTGACCAGCGCCAGTACCTACAGCCAGATCCGCAATTGTAGAATCTTCTGTTTCGCCAGAACGGTGAGAGATTACAGTGGTGTAGCCGTTTGCTTTAGCTAGGTAGATGGCATCTAAAGTTTCAGTCAATGTACCGATCTGGTTGTATTTGATCAGGATAGAGTTAGCAACTTTCTCGTTGATACCGCGTTGCAGGATCTTCGGATTGGTTACGAACAGGTCGTCACCCACCAACTGGATCTTGTCACCCAAGATAGAAGTCAGGTAAGACCAGCCTTCCCAGTCAGATTCGTCCAGACCATCTTCAATCGAGATGATTGGATATTGGTTAACTAAACCAGCAAGGTAGTCAGCAAACTGGTTGCTTGTGAATGCTTTATTGCCTTCACCAGCCAGGATGTATTGACCATCTTTGTAGAATTCTGAAGATGCACAGTCCAGCGCAAGCATGATGTCAGAACCCGCTTTGTAACCAGTTTGCTCGATTGCAGACAGAATTACAGTGATGGCTTCTTCGTTAGAACGAAGGTTAGGTGCGAAACCACCTTCATCACCCACTGCAGTGTTCAGACCTTGTTTTTTCAGCACTGATTTCAGAGAGTGGAATACTTCTGCACCCGCACGCAGTGCTTCAGCAAATGAAGTGAAACCAACAGGCTCAATCATGAATTCCTGAATGTCCACAGTGTTGTCTGCGTGAGCACCACCGTTCAGGATGTTCATCATTGGCACAGGCATAGTCAGAATACTGTTGTTACGCAGGTCTGCGATGTATTGGAAAAGAGGAACTTTCTTCTCTTCAGCAGCAGCGCGTGCAGCAGCAAGAGAAACTGCCAGAGTCGCGTTTGCACCAAGTTTTTCTTTATTTTCAGTACCGTCTAAAGCGATCATCGTATTGTCGATGTCTTTTTGTTCGAATACTGATTTACCAACCAAAGCTTCACGGATGACAGTGTTTACGTTGTTAACCGCAGTTTTAACACCTTTACCCAAGTAGCGTGACTTGTCGCCGTCACGAAGTTCTAAAGCTTCACGAGAACCAGTTGAAGCACCAGATGGTGCACATGCACGGCCAACTACGCCAGATGCTAAGATTACGTCTGCTTCGATGGTTGGGTTACCACGAGAGTCCAAAATTTCACGTGCACGGATGTCAACGATTTGGCTCATGAACAATTCCTCAGTTAATTAAAAGAGCTGCGTTTTCACGGCAGCTCAAGGGGGTACATTCTTAGTGTGTATCTAACTTTTCGAAACCTTTGACCAAGGTATCTAATTGTTTAAGCTGTGCCAGGAAAGGCTCAAGCTGTGACAGGCGCAAAGCGCAAGGACCATCACATTTGGCTTTTTCTGGATCAGGATGTGCTTCCAGGAACAAACCTGCCAGTCCTGTTGCCATACCTGCACGTGCCAAGGTCGTGATTTGCGCACGACGACCGCCAGCAGAGTCAGCACGACCGCCTGGGGTTTGCAGTGCATGTGTGACATCAAAGAACACAGGCACATTCATTTCCTTCATGATGTCGAAGCCGAGCATGTCTACAACCAGGTTGTTATAGCCAAATGCTGAACCACGTTCACAAAGAATCAGTTTGTCATTCCCTGCTTCCAGACATTTATGCAGAATGTGGCGCATTTCATGTGGAGCCAGGAACTGGGCTTTCTTGATGTTGATAATGGCATTGGTTTTTGCCATCGCATCAACCAGGTCAGTCTGACGGCTCAAGAAAGCTGGCAGCTGGATAATATCCGCTACCTCTGCAACAGGAGCTGCTTGATACGGCTCATGCACATCAGTAATGATTGGCACATTAAAGTGTTTTTTAATGTCCGCTAACCACTCCAGACCTTTTTCGAGGCCAGGCCCGCGAAAAGAGTTCAGGCTTGAACGGTTGGCTTTATCAAAGCTGGCTTTAAAGACGTATGGAATTTCCAGACGTTTACAGATATCCACATAGGTTTCTGCGATTTCAAAAGCCAGATCTTTGGACTCAAGTACGTTCATTCCGCCGAATAATACAAATGGCAAGTGGTTTGCCATTTGTATATCGCCTAAACGTACAATCTCTTGTGGTTTTAATTGCGACATTTAAACTTCCTAGTTGTGTCCTAACACCAATTATTTGCTTTTCTGATGCTGTTTTTTCGCAGCGTCAATGAAACCAGCGAATAATGGATGACCATCACGTGGTGAACTTGTAAATTCCGGGTGGAATTGTACCGCAATAAACCAAGGATGTTCAGGAATTTCAACAGTTTCTACTAAACGTTGCACTGGTGAGTAACCTGAAATCTTCATGCCTTTTTCTTCTAGCACTGGAATATAGCGGTTATTCATTTCGTAACGGTGACGGTGACGCTCAACAATTTCGTTAGCACCATAAACTTCAGCTGTTTTCGTACCTGGTACCAGTTCAGATTTTTGCGCACCCAGACGCATAGTACCACCCAGGTCAGAGTCGACAGAACGCTGTTGCACTTCACCACGCTCATCTAACCATTCAGTAATCAAACCAATCAATGGTGATTTAGTTGAACGGTTAAATTCTGTAGAAGTTGCATCTTTAATACCTGCAACATTACGTGCGTATTCGATCACAGCCAGCTGCATACCTAAACAGATGCCCAGGAATGGCACACCGTTTTCACGTGCATACTTGATGGCTTTCATTTTGCCTTCAGTACCGCGCTCACCGAAACCGCCTGGTACCAGAATCGCATCAGCATCTTTCAGTACTTCTGCTTCGTTCTGGCCTTCCAGTTCTTCAGCGTTTACGTAGTCGATCTGAACTTTTACACGGTTTTTGATGCCAGCATGCAGTAATGCTTCATTCACAGATTTATAGGCATCTGGAAGTTCAACATATTTACCAACCATCGCTACACGTACAGTGTATTCAGGATTCAGTAAAGCTTCTACCACATTGTCCCAGTCAGACAGGTCTGCTTCTGGAAGATGATCATAACCGAAACGTTCACAGATTAAATCATCAACGTTCTGCTCATAGAAAGTACGTGGAATCTGGTAAATGGTACGTGCATCTTTACACACCACAACTGCACGTGCTTCAACGTTGGTGAACAGTGCAATTTTGCGTTTAGTGTCTGCATCAACATCGTGTTCAGTACGGCAGATCAAAATGTCGGGTTGGATACCAATCGACAGAAGTTCTTTTACAGAGTGTTGAGTTGGTTTAGTTTTCAGCTCTGCTGCTGACTTAATATATGGGAGTAACGTCAAGTGCATAAGCATCGTACGCTTATGACCAAGTTCAACCATTAACTGACGTACAGATTCCATGAATGGGAGAGATTCAATGTCACCTACTGTACCGCCGATCTCAACGATGGCAACGTCATAACCTTCGCCAGCACGAAGTACACGTTCTTTAATATTGTCAGTAATGTGTGGAATAACCTGCACTGTACCGCCCAGGTAGTCACCACGGCGTTCTTTATTCAGAACATCCTGGTAAACACGACCTGATGTGAAGTTATTCAGTTTGGTCATTTTCGCACGACGTAAGAAACGTTCGTAGTAACCCAAGTCTAAGTCTGTTTCAGCACCGTCTTCTGTAACAAAAACTTCACCATGCTGGAATGGGCTCATTGTCCCTGGATCGACATTAATGTATGGATCCATTTTGACCATGGTGACTTTTAAACCACGGGCTTCTAAAAGTGCAGCAACAGAAGCAGCTGAAATACCTTTACCTAGTGATGAAACAACACCACCAGTAACGAAAATAAAATGGGTCATTGGGTTTCTCGTACAATCGAGCCTAAATCGGCCTGCAATGTTGCGCAATTTTACTTTACCTTGCACCAGGAAAGCAAAGTCAATCCGCATCAATTCAAAGAACAATAAACAATTGACTATTCTAACAGCATTTCCGATAAAAAATTAGAGGAAGTTCGGATCATTTCTATCATGCAAATTACTGCTATAATAGAATAATCCCATCTACATTTACGTATGAAGTAATGATGAATAAGAAACTTTTAATCTGTGGCGCGCTTGCAACCGGACTTTTACTCACGGCATGTGTCAAGAAAGAAGCTCCAAAGGAAGAGGAACAGACTGAAGTTGCAGCATCGGAAGCAACACCAGTACAACAACCTGCATTAGAAACACAAAGCGCAGATCAGGATCAGCCTTTAATTGAAGAAGTGCCTGAAACAGTTGAAGTCATTCGTGAGGAAACTCCAAATACAACGACTGAAATTCGTCGCGAAACCCGCCCTGCAGAATCAAATTTAGCTCCAGTGCAAGCGCCTTCTGCTCCAGCGCAATCAGCACCAGCAGCGTCTCAGCCAGCGCAAGCACCTAAAGCGAAAGATACTGAGACTGAATACAAGCCTAAAACCAATTCAAGTTCAGCACAGTCTGAAGATGATGCCGTGGCAGACGCTATTGCTGCTGCAACACCAGCGTTGGATAACTAATTTATTAAAAACCAGTAAATTAGATATGCAAAAAAACCCAGCTTATGCTGTAATGCCAGTCAGTTAAGA
>NZ_JPQO01000010.1 GCF_000773685.1 Acinetobacter sp. HR7
AAAAAATAATCAAAACTTTTAAAATCATATAGTTATGAAATCTTTGTGCAACAAAGCCTTTTTGAGTACATACAATAGGTCTGTAACTGCTAATAGATTATATTTTAATGCATACTCACAAGCCTGATTAAGGACAGAATCAAGCCTATTTTCTAAAATATAATCTCTAAGCTTATTTAAAGACTTAATATTACGAGCGAGTTGCTTGGACTTATTTAGAATTTGTTCCACAAACTCATAAACATAGTTTCCAAGAGATTTAGCCCACTGCTTAATACTTGCTGGGCTTAAAGTATTATAAAGCCTATGATTGGCTGGCATATGCTCGTCTAGAATACTTGCTTGACCATAACCCTCTAATAAACTGTGTGAAGTAATTAATTCATTCTCATAATAGAATTGCACTTCATGACTTGTAACACCGATATCTAACTTCTTACCTATCAGAGTATAAGGAACAGAATAAATATTCCCATCAATGGTGAACTGATAAAACTCTGAAACGGTTTGTTGAAATATCCATTTTGAAAAAGGATATGGATGTTTAGGTAGTGCAAGTAATTCATTTTTTTCAAATCGATGAAAACGATCTGATCGACTTTCAGGAAAACGCTTAGTGACACCATTGTTGATTCTATCAACTTCTACATCGATAGCTTTTTGCAATTCTTCAAGTGAGAAAAATTTTCTTTCTCTTAATTTAACCAAGACAGAACGTTGGATAATTTGAACACAAACCTCTGCTAGCCCTTTGTCCTTGGGAGTACGTGGGCGAGTATTCAGAATTGCAAAATCATGATAGTCCGCAAATTGTTCAAATGTTTTATTGAAAACCGTTCCATTACGCCCTGTTTTAATAACAGCCGCTTTCAGATTATCTGTGATTACTTCTCTAGGAACACCACCTATACGATTAAAAGTGGCTGTGAAACATTTTAACCAGTCATGTGTTTGTTGAGTTTCGGCTGCAATCACAGTGATTAAACTTGAAGCACCCAATACACCTACAAAGATTTGAACATTCCTCACCTGGCCTGAATTAATGTCGTGAATTGGCATTGTTTTACCACAAAAGTCGACAAGCAATGTCTGACCAGCAGTATAATGTTGGCGCATAGAGGGGTGTAATTTTTTCAACCACTGTTTATACAACTTCATAAATCGAGAATAAGAAACACCTTCTGGCTCTGTTTCTTTGAACTCAATCCACAATTGCTTAAGTGTCATATCTCTGATCTTCATTTGATCATTGATATATGTAAAGTCTGGTAGCGGTTTGCACTTCATGATATTTCTTGCAACACCTGTTTGCACAACATCTACAAACTCTTGATTAGATGCTTTCAACACCTCAGCAATAGGT
Source organism: Acinetobacter sp. HR7 (assembly GCF_000773685.1). Taxonomy (GTDB): domain Bacteria; phylum Pseudomonadota; class Gammaproteobacteria; order Pseudomonadales; family Moraxellaceae; genus Acinetobacter; species Acinetobacter thermotolerans. The sequence continues at coordinate 1,364 of NZ_JPQO01000010.1, forward strand.
ATTTCAATTTCATTTAATTTTTTAGCAATAACACCAACTGTTGTTGGAGACACATTAACTCTTTTTGCAATTTGGCGATGTGTATTACCTTGCGCCAAGAACTCACAAATTTTTCTTTGTACTACAACAGGTATTTTCATTTGAAAACTCCCAAAATCAAATAAATGGATAAAGGGAGAAAGAGCAAGCATTTTGCTTTATTGACTTTAAAAAAGTAATTGAACAAAATACTAAGCGTGTCGGTACTCAAAGACACTTTTCAATGGCTCATGTTCGAGCATGAGTCATTGATCTTTCTCCATAGATAAAACGCCAATCTCAACTTTAAATAAGCTTTTCAAATTGAATCGGCGAATAACCACATTTTCAAGACACTTCGATAAGTGATAAAAAAATTGCTGTTCGTCTTTTTGAA
>NZ_JPQO01000011.1 GCF_000773685.1 Acinetobacter sp. HR7
TTATTTAAACGCCAATCTCAACTTTAAATAAGCTTTTCAAATTGAATCGGCGAATAACCACATTTTTTATTCATAACGACGCAGACCGTATGTGACAAAATCTTTCTGATAAAACGATGCGATAAGTGCCATAAATCTCTTGCCCTTACTTTTTGAATATTAAAGCGATCAGTTAATTGACCAATGACCGTTTCAATTTTCCTTCGTGCTCTCATAAGCAACCTCATTGATTCTTGAGATCTAGAGTCCGGCATATTCTTTCTTAAAGGAGTTTGTAGATCAACATACTGAAATTTATAGTATTCTTTCAAGCTGGGTCTTAAGTAACCTTTATCTGCACCTAGTAACCCATGAATATTTTCTGTGATTTCTGGTGCAACATCACGCTCATCTACATTTGCTGGAGCGAAAGTATAGCCAGTAATCATACCCTCCAAATTAATTACAAGATGCCCTTTAAAACCATAGTATTTCTCTTGTTGTGCAGCACAATAACTAAAACCTGCATGTTCTTTGAAATTCTTGTGTCTTTTTGCTCGACTATAACGACAAACAGGTATAGGAAATCCATCAATAAAATGAATATGATCCTGACCATAATGTGCAGTTAATTGGGCTGTGATTTTTTGATGAACTTGCCATAAGTTTGCACAATGCTTACAAAAGTTAGGATATGAACCTAAATGAGGGAACCAACTTAAGTAATTGTTTTTAAAAAACATCCATATGCTTTTATCCGTATCCATTTTGAGACACTCACCAACAATTTGCATTGTGATAATTTCAATATCGGTTAAAGCAGGTGGAAAACCACGTTTTCTTAATGGTTCAGAGACTATAGTTGGGGGAAATTATTTTTTTTTTTATAAAAAAAAAAAAAAAAAAAAAAAAAAAAAAAAAATTTA
>NZ_JPQO01000012.1 GCF_000773685.1 Acinetobacter sp. HR7
TCTGCTAGTCTAGAGCCTAAACATATTTACCATCTGTAGTTAGGGCTTGAAATGGGCGATCATCTTTAGTAAAAGTTGGATCAACCTCCCATTCATGATCAAACCCAGAAGTAATATTAGTGCGATTTTTGATCTTTGGAAGTGAATAAATTCGTATAATATTAGTTTTGCCTTTCTTGCCTCTTACTACCATGATTTTTCCATCAGGTGAAATAGAAGGCATTGTATTTAAATTCTTATTATATTTTTCATCAAAGACTTTGATAATTTTGGTTTGTTCAGGTAGTGCTTTAGGCTTATAAATGAATTGAATAATATGCCAACCTTTATTCTTTACACCTGGTCCACTAGAACTATATAGAGATCCAGAAACAGGATCTACTGTAATTCCTTGATGTCCGATCAAATCTGAAGAAAGTTGGTTATCTGAAGCTGTCCATTGTTTGGTTTTATCATTTATTTTAAAACGGTTTATTACCCCTTTTTCAGGTTTACCAGTAACGTGTAATGTATAAAGTGTCTTATGTTTAGAATCAATTGCCATACCTTGAACAACATTGTTTTTGCCAGCACCCTTCCTTAATAAAATTATAGGTTTACTTGAGTTTTCAGTAGTTAAACTAGAAAAAAATGTTGGTTTTTGTTCGAGATAATTTTGATTAAGAGGAATAGCCATGGTTTCTGATGAAACTAATAAAATGCTTGTACAAAAAGTTAAGCCAACTAAAGTCTTCATCATAGGAAAATCTCGAAACCAATTTTTTCTGATTGTAATAGATCCATGTCTTTTTTATTTCAAGAATCATTAATTTTAAATAAATAGATTACTAAAGTAATACTAAAAGAGTGCAGAAGCACTCTTTTAGCTTTTAGCATTTTTATAATTTAAAAATTAACGATGCTTAGGTGGCATTTTGTGCATTGGACCATTATGGTGGTGCTTGTTAAAGAAGCCTTTATGGTCTTTTTTATCAAATTTATGATGCACATCATGTTTGTTGAAATGCGGTTTAGGGGGTGCTTTATGGAAGCCACCTTTATGCGGCATTGGCTTATGATCAAAATGCGCTGCATGTGGTGGAACATGATGTTTATGGCTTGGTGCAGCCATTGCAGACATTGTTGCAGTTGCAGTAATCAAACCAACCATTAATCCAGAAATCAGCTTTTTCATCGTCTTTATACTCTATGAATTTCAATGGGTTCATCATAGAGGGCGGTGGTGAAGAGACTATGAAGCGATCGATAGTGCTTTTGTAAACTAAAAAGTTTTTTATTATGTGGTTTTTAAGTTTTTGAAAAATAATATTTATTATAGTTTATTGTCGCTTAAAGATCTAAATTTTGCTTTTAAAATCATCAAAAATCTTCTTAATTTCTCCATGTTTTTACATAGCTAAAATTAAAACAGAAAATGATGGAGAAAATTTTAAAGCCATAAAAAAAGCACCCATATAACGGATGCTTTTTTGAATCTCAGAATCGATTAGATTGCTGTGATTTGAGTCGCTGTAGGACCTTTTTGGCCTTGAGCTACGATGAAAGACACTTTTTGGCCTTCAGCTAAAGTTTTGAAACCTGAACCTTGGATTTCGCTGAAATGAGCAAAAACGTCTGGACCGTTGTCTTGTTGAATGAAGCCAAAACCTTTAGTTTCGTTAAACCACTTTACGGTACCGGTAACTGTATTAGACATAATGTAACCTATTGAGTTTTATTGATTTCTAGTCAAATTTATAAGATGACTAATGTGTAACTTTGAAAAATAGACTGGATGGAGCTTGGATCTATAAAAACGGAGGTTTATGACTAAAACTGCGATACTTAAAGAAGACTAACCAAAACAAGAATTTTTCTAGTTGAGAACCATCATACCTTTAATCTGCAGATATTCAAGCTGAATCTGGCTATTATTTTTTATACAGTTGAAATTATGGGAAATAAAATTGTAGAAAAAATCAGCGAAATCTGGAAATCAATAGCTTAATCACACCTAATAAAAAAAGAGCGCTGTAGCGCTCTTTTGTTTTTCTAGCAGGCTAGAAGATTAGTAATCAAAGCTAAAGTGCTCTGGTGCCAGTGAAGTCATAGTCTTGGATGGGTTTACCATCGCTTCAGCATGACCTTGGGCACGTGGCAGCATACGTTCGAAGTAGAAGTCTGCAGTTTTGATCTTCGCTTTGTAGAACTCCGGTACTTCAGCACCGTCACCAGCTAGCAGTTTTGCAGAAGCAACTGCAGCCTGTTGTGCCCAGAAGTAAGCCATCATCACGTAACCCGAGAACATCAGGAAGTCCACAGAAGCAGACGACACGATGTCGCGGTCTTTACGTGCTGCCAGCATGATGCGAACAGTCAGTGCATTCCACTGTGCACATAGCTTGGTCAGATCCCATGCAAAACGGCGCATGTATTTGTTGCGCGCATGCTGACCACAGAATTTCAGGATTTCAGCAGTGTAGTCGCGTACTACTTTGCCTTTCGAAGTCAGCAACACTTTACGGCCGATCAGATCCAGTGCCTGAACGCCAGTTGTACCTTCGTACAGGGTAGAGATACGTGAGTCACGTACGATCTGTTCCATACCCCATTCTTTGATGTAACCGTGGCCACCATACACCTGCATACCATGGTTTGCAGCTTCATAACCCATTTCAGTCAGGAAGCCTTTCAGGATAGGAGTATAGAAACCAAGATGGTCATCGTGCTCTTCAAATGCCGCTGTATCGCCACGTACCAGTGCATCGTTCATCTTGTCGGCAATCTTTGCTGCATGATAGATCATTGAGCGACCACCTTCAGCAATAGCTTTTTGCGTTAGCAGCATACGGCGTACGTCAGCATGGTGAATGATCGCATCTGCCACTTTATCTGGATCTTTCTTGCCAGACAGGGCACGCATGGACATACGTTCTTTAGCATAAGGCAGGGCACCTTGGAATGATAGCTCAGCGTGACAGATACCCTGAATCGCGGTACCGATACGTGCAGTGTTCATGAAGGTGAACATAGCGTGCAGGCCTTTGTGCTTTTCACCAATCAGGTAACCGACGGCGTTGTCAAAGTTCAGTACCGCAGTTGCAGAAGCGCGGATCCCCATTTTGTGTTCGATCGAACCACAAGTCACAGGGTTGCGTTCGCCTACACCGCCATCAGCAGATGGCAGGAATTTCGGTACGATAAACAGGGAAATACCCTTAGTACCTGCAGGTGCATCTGGAAGACGCGCCAGAACGATGTGAATGATATTTTCAGTCAGATCGTGTTCGCCGGCAGAGATAAAGATCTTAGTACCAGAAATCGCGTAAGTACCATCTGAATTTGGTTCTGCTTTGGTTTTCACCTGACCCAAGTCAGTACCACACTGTGGCTCAGTCAGACACATCGTACCCGACCAGGTGCCTGCAACCAGATGCGGTAGATATGTATTCTTTTGCTCTTCTGAACCAAACTGCATGATGGTGTTAATACAGCCTACGCTTAGGCCTGGATACATCTGGAATGACCAGTTGGCTGTACCCATCATTTCAGATTTGATCAGGTTCAAAGACATTGGCAGGTTCTGACCACCAAATTCTTCAGGATAAGACAGACCTTGCCAGCCGCCTTGTACGAACTGGTCGTATGCTTCTTTAAAGCCTTTTGGTGTTCTGACTTCGCCATTTTCAAAATGACAGCCTTCCTCGTCACCTGTCTGGTTAATTGGAGAAAGTACGTTTTCACAGAAATCTGCAGCACCTTCCAGAATCATGTCGACGGTGTCGGCATCGGCATATTCACCATTCGACAGCGTCTTGTAGTGTGCAGGGTAGTCAAGCACTTCATTCATAAGGAAGCGAATGTCGTGTAACGGGGCTTTATATGCTGGCATGCGTTTAATCCTGATTAAAATTGTTTTGGATTATCTGTATTGATTCTTTGATTATTCACATTGCAAATAAAAATACATTGATAAGGCAAGCGAATAAAAATGTCAGAAAGGCGAATTGAATCGATGCAAAAGTCAGGCAATTCAAGTTAAAGGTTATTCTTGCTCAAGACTTTTAAAAATATAAAAAATGCTTATTTACAATGAATTTATCGAAATATTATAGATTTTGTCTAGCCATTATTTTGCTGGAACTGTACACAAATATTATTATTGAATAACGAATCATAAACTTGTCACTAAATCCAATTTTTAAAGATAAAGGCTGCTTTTTGTCGGAAAATAAAAGAGTCTCCGTAGAGACTCTTCAGGATGTAATCAGCTCAATATCGCTTAGAGGAAATCTTTCAGTTCTGGTTTAACCCCATTCCAGATCGAGAAGGACTCAATCGCCTGACCGACCAGCATGCCGAAACCTTCTGAGGTTGGTACACCACGCGCTTTAGCCTGATCCAGGAAAGTCGATGGTTTGCCATACACCATTTCATAGGCGTGTTTGAATTGCAGGGCTTCTGGCAGGATTAAGGCATCACCGCTCAGGCTGGCAGAGGTCGCATTGATGACAATGTCGAAATCCCCAGCCAGATCCGTTAGTGCAATTGCTTGCAGTTCAGCTTGAGGCACCGCATCTTTTAAGTCAGAAATTAACTGTTCAGCACGAGCCAAGGTACGATTCGCAATGACAATTTTTTTTGCACCCGCCTGTACTAGGGGGTAGATCACGCCACGTGTCGCGCCACCAGCACCAATAATCAGAAGATCGGTATTTTCCAGATTCCAGTCTAATGCACGAATCGCTTCGACTAGACCTTGGCCATCAGTATTGTCGCCATACAAGACGCCATTTTCCATCCATAGCGTATTCACAGCACCAGCAATACGGGCACGTTCGGTCAGTACCTGGCATAGGGCATAGGCCTGTTCTTTAAACGGCACGGTGACATTCATGCCAACACCACCTTGGGCAAAGAATTCCTTGATATTGGCTTCAAAGCCATCCAGCGGCGCCAAACGTTTACTATAGATGAGATCGATGCCAGTTTTGGCAGCAAAGGCGTGATGTAATTCTGGAGAACGTGATTGTTCAATTGGGTTGCCAACCACAGCAAATTGTTTGCTCATTTCACAGTGTCCACGTGCTGAAATGCTCAACAATATACGTGAAAATTGCTACGGACTAAAGCTGTGAGTGACTGAAGTGAGTGAGACTATCTTTTGAATTATTTTAGGAATTACAGGTTTTAATAATACGTTCAGTCAATAAAAGTGAACCACTAAAAATTACACCAAGCAAAGTCAGTACACTAACACTGATGGCCAAACTGTCCAGCATTAAATCTTTAGTCATAAAAGTCATAGCAATCGCACTCACAGTAGCCGCCAGACACGCCCATAACACCAGCACCTGAGTATTGAAACGTCGTAAGTACATAAAATTCCCTTCTGTTTTTGATATTCCACTATACAGGAGTAGTGGTTTAGGTGTGAGGACATTTGTGCTAATTCTTATGTTGAAACGTTTCTAAATATTTTTCCAAATTTTCATTTTTATTGAATTTAAATTTTCCGTAAATCACACGATCGCTTAATTCTGGAAGGTTAGAGATTTAATGGAGCTGTTTAAATCGTACAAAGAATAAAAATGCCCTCAAATTGAGAGCATTTTTTGTGTCAGGTTGATTGCTTTAATTCTTTGAGCCAGTCATGCGGCTTTAGATAATAATCAGTCAAGCGTTTTTCTGGTGAGCCTTCCGGCCATTCAGCTCGATAAGACCAGCCAGTCAGCGGTGGTAGGCTGACCAGAATCGATTCAATCCGCCCACCAGTTTGTAAGCCAAACAAAGTGCCGCGGTCATAAACCAAGTTATATTCGACATAACGGCCACGACGGTAAAGCTGGAACTCGCGTTGTGCTTCAGTATAAGGCTTGTCCTGATTGCGCTGGAAGATGGGAATGATGGCATCCAGATAGCCATTACCCACTGCCTGGATGTATTTAAAGCAGGTTTCAAAATCCCATTGATTTAAGTCATCAAAAAACAGGCCGCCAATACCACGCTGCTCATCACGGTGTTTGAGATAGAAATAGTCATCACACCATTTCTTGTGTTGTGCATAGATATCTTCACCAAATGGGGTACAGAGGTCATACGCGGTCTGATGCCAGGAAAGAATATCTTTATCATGTGGATAAAAGGGGGTTAGGTCAAAGCCACCGCCAAACCACCAGATCGGATCTTGGCCTTCTTTTTCTGCCACGAATAGACGAACATTGGCATGTGAAGTCGGGACATTCGGATTTTTCGGGTGGATCACCAGCGATACGCCCATCGCTTGAGCTTTGGCACCAGCAATCTGTGGATGACGTTCAGTCGCGGAAGCCGGCAGCTTGGAAATCTGGATGTGTGAGAACATCACACCGCCTTTTTCAATCACTGTGCCATTTTGCAGGACACGTGAACGGCCACCGCCACCTTCCGGGCGTTCCCAGTCATCAATGATAAATTCGGCTGTGCCACCACCAGCGTGTTCTTGTTGTTCGAGCGCGGCACAAATGCGTGACTGCAAGTCGAGGAGGAATTCGCGTACACGTTGAATATCTGCAGAAGTTGGATGCTGCATTAAGGTCCTCATGGGGAGAAAATAATACTTCCTACATCAAAGCATAAAACCCTCTAAAAATTAAGGTGTATTTCCCGATCGTAATTATTAAAAAAGACTTTTTATTCCCCTATACGGCAGGTGAGGAAAGAGCGAAACCCGACTGGGATGCTTGGTTGAATTCTTTTTCTAGCCCCCACACAATAGCTTGAGATACCCAAGATTTGGGTCAGTTTTCCATAGCGATAGGTGGATCTTATGTCGGTGCAGGCAACTTCTCTTATTCAGAAATACAATGTCCCAGGTCCACGCTATACCAGCTATCCAACCGTACCGTATTGGGAAAATCAGCATTTTTCACTGGAGCTGTGGAAACAGACTTTAAAGCGTTCTTTTCTGGAATCCAATCAGGCTGAAGGCATTAGTCTATATATCCATCTGCCATTCTGTGAAAGCCTGTGTACCTTCTGTGGCTGTCATAAACGAGTAACCAAACGTCATGAAGTGGAGCAGCCCTATATTCAAGCGGTACTCAAAGAATGGGATTTGTACTGTGAGCTTTTAGAACAAAAGCCAGTGATCAAGGAAATTCATCTTGGTGGTGGCACGCCAACGTTCTTCTCGGTTGAGCATTTAACCCAGCTGATTCAGGGCATTTTATCCAAAGCTGAGATTGCCCCTGAATATGAATTCAGTTTTGAAGGCCATCCAAATAATACCACTCGTGAGCATTTACAGAGTTTATATGACTTAGGTTTTCGCCGCGTCAGTTATGGGGTGCAGGACTATAATGAAACCGTGCAAAAAGCCATTCATCGCATTCAGCCTTATGAAAATGTCAAACAGGTCACCGAATGGGCACGTGAAATTGGTTATACCTCGATTTCGCATGATCTGGTTTTTGGCTTGCCATTCCAGAGCTTAGAGGACGTGCTCAACACCATTGATCAAACCAATTCACTGATGCCAGATCGTTTGGCGCTCTATAGCTATGCACATGTGCCTTGGATCAAGGGCAATGGTCAGCGCGGATTTAAAGATGCCGATGTGCCTAAAGATGAAATCAAGCGCCAGTGCTATGAAGAAGGGAAGAAGAAACTGTTAGCGCATGGCTACCATGAAATTGGCATGGATCACTTTGCGCTAGAAAGTGACAGCATGTACCAGTCTTTTAAGTCTGGCAGCTTGCACCGTAACTTTATGGGTTATACCGCATCGAAAACTCAGGTGATGATTGGCCTCGGAATTTCATCGATCAGTGACAGCTGGTACAGCTTTGCCCAGAATGTAAAAACCATTGAAGAATATTATGAACTGCTAGAGCAGAACCAAATTCCGGTGGTGAAAGGGCATATCCTCAATCAGGAAGATCTGATCATCCGTAAACATATCCTGAACCTGATGTGCAGCTTTACCACCTCTTGGGCGGACGAGAGCATGCAGTTTGCTGAAATTGAAGATGTGCTGGAACAACTCGAAGAAATGGTACAGGACGAGCTGATTCAAATAACAGACTCATCGGTCACAGTTTTGGAAAAAGGCAAACCTTTTGTAAGAAATATCTGTATGGCATTTGACTTGAGACTAAAGCGGAAAATGCCAGAAAACCGGATTTTTTCGATGACGATTTGAATCTCCCCCTAACCCCCTCTTTTTCAAAGAGGGGGGAAAGCCTCCCTTTGGAAAAGGGAGGTTTGGAGGGATTTAATTAAAAAAAGGAGGAGGATTTGTATAAAAGAAAAATTAAAAATCATCCTTCCGATACATATGCGACATACGCTCATGCTTGGTCTTGAGGTATTGTTCATTGAATGGATTCAGACCTACAGTGAGTGGCACACGATCCACCACATTAATTCCTAAATCTTTTAGTGCATTAATCTTTAACGGGTTATTGGTAATTAATCGAACCGATTTTACACCCAAATGATCCAGCATAATGGTACACATATCATATTTACGTGCATCAGCTGGTAGATTCAGCATCAGGTTCGCATCGACGGTGTCATGACCTTGATCCTGCAAGGCATAGGCCCGGATTTTATTGGTCAAGCCAATCCCGCGACCTTCTTGGCGCAAATACAGAATCACACCGCGACCGGCTTCATTAATCAGCTTCTGAGTGGCCTGTAATTGAGGGCCACAGTCACATTTTAGTGAGGCAAAAGCATCACCAGTGAGACATTCAGAATGTATGCGCACCAACACCGGCTCATCACTGGGTTCCTCTAATCCTTTAGATAGTGCGACATGTTCTTCGCCAGTCTTAGGATCTTGAAAAACAGTAATTTTAAACTCACCATGAGCAGTAGGTAATCGTGAAGTTGCGACAAATTCGATCGGCACAGCTGAACCCGTTAAATCCTGAAATTGTTCAAAGTATAGCGTAATGATTGCACATTAGTAGAATTGTATAGCTGAATTTCTGGAGAACATTTTCTTTTTTGTAGAAAGCGCACGATAATAGTTGATAAACAGTAAGATTATTCAGGATAATCGTACGCTGCGAAATTTTACCCTGATTTATGTCATTGTTTAATATTGCGCCGTTAACAGCTTTGTTGAATTGAAGCTGCTACAATTCGACTATATGATCGGGACTCCCCATAGACAGACCTAGCTTAGGATTTGCCAGGCTTTTGAAGGCTTTGCCATTTATGCTGTATACAGAAATACCAACTCAACGCCCTGTAACACCGTTGCTTGATGCGATCGACCATCCTCAGCAATTGCGTTCACTTGAGCAAAGTCAGCTTGAGCAGGTGGCGGATGAGTTACGTCAGTACATTTTGTATGCTGCAGGGCAAAGTGGTGGGCATTTTGGCGCAAACCTGGGTGTGATTGAGTTAACGGTAGCTTTGCATTATTGCTTTAACACACCATATGACCGACTGATCTGGGATGTCGGTCATCAGGCTTATCCGCATAAAGCCTTGACCGGCCGTCGTGAACAACTCACTAGCATTCGTGCTAAAGGTGGTCTAGCAGCATTCCCGGCACGTGAAGAATCTGAATTTGATACTTTCGGGGTCGGGCATTCCTCGACTGCGATTTCTGCTGGTCTGGGTATGGCGCTGGCTCGCCGTTATCAAAACAATCCTTGTGAAGTGGTGTCTATCATTGGTGATGGTGCCATGACTGCAGGCATGGCCTTTGAGGCCATGAATGATGCTGTAGCACATCAAGCTGACTTGATGGTGGTACTGAATGATAATGACATGTCGATTTCCTGCAGTACTGGTGGTTTTGCTAAGCATCTGGCGGCGATCTGGGAACGTGGTGAATTCGTCAATGTCACTGAAGATGGCGAAGCCTTTGTTCAGCCACATCCGGAATGGGTGTATAACTCCCGTCTGCATTGTGCTGCAACCGATGCTGCCGATAACCTGTTTAAAGCGATTGGTTTCGAGTACTTTGGTCCTTATGACGGTCATGACATTAATCAGTTAGTCCATGTCTTTAATGCACTGAAAAAGCGTAAAGGCCCACGCCTGATTCATGTCTATACAAAGAAAGGTAAGGGCTTCGCACCTGCGGAAGCAGACCAGATTAAATATCATGCGATTAGTAAAATAAATGCAACAGCTTCATCCAATGTGGCGCCGAAGTATTCGGATGTGTTTGGTCAGTGGCTGTGTGATGAAGCGGCGCAAGATGATCGTTTATTAGCCATTACTCCGGCCATGTGTGAAGGTTCAGGCATGGTACAGTTTGCCAAACAGTTTCCTGAACGTTTCTTTGATGTCGCGATTGCCGAACAGCATGCCGTAACCTTGGCAGCTGGTATGGCGTGTGAAGGCTTAAAACCGGTGGTTGCGATTTATTCAACTTTCCTGCAACGTGGCTATGACCAGTTAGTGCACGACGTGGCGCTGCAAAATCTGGATGTGACTTTCGGTATCGACCGGGCTGGCTTAGTGGGTGAAGATGGTCCAACCCATGCCGGCGCTTATGACTATGCCTATATGCGCACCATTCCTAATCTGGTGATTATGGCACCGAAAGATGAGAATGAATGCCGTCAGATGCTGCATACCGCTTATCTATATAAAGGTCCGGCTGCAGTACGTTATCCACGTGGTAATGGACTGGGTGTTGAGATCCAGCAGGAATTGGTGGAACTGCCAATCGGTCAGGCTGAGATCGTGGCGAATTTGAATACTCAGCACGATGAATATATCTCGATTCTGGCTTTCGGTAGTCGTGTTCAACCTGCGATTGAAGCAGCACAGGCGTTTGCCGCCAAACATGAAGTAGCTGTGCGTGTAATCAATATGCGTTTCATCAAACCGCTGGATACCCAGATATTAGATGACATCGCCCCAAGTACCAGCCTGTTTGTCACTGTTGAAGAACATGCAGTGATGGCAGGTGCGGGTAGTGCAGTGAATGAATACCTGGCAGAAGCGCAGATTGTTAAGCCGATTCTGAATCTAGGTCTGGCAGATACTTTTATGCCGCAAGCAACGCATGCACAGATGTTGCAGGAAGCGGGTCTTGATCCTCAAGGCATTGAAAAGTCGATGAATCAGGCTTGGACAGCCTTGACCCAGCAGGTCTGAAACAAAGTCTTCAAAATTTTAGAAACAATTTTTTCCCAAAAAGTCCTGATATTTGCTAAAATATGAGGGCTTTTATGCATTATTCTTTATCAATATCTTCAAATTTGTAGTGGGTGTTCAATGGAACCTATGGTGGTGATGGCTGCGCGTGCGGCTCAATTAGTTGGTCAAGAGCTTTTAAAAGCGCATCAAAATCGTCATAAACTCGATCTACAAGTCGAAGAAAAAGGCATTGATGGTCCTGTAACGCGTGTAGACCGTTACTTGGAACAACTGACTATCGATACGCTGCGTAAAAGTTATAAAAACCACAGCTTCCTTGGTGAAGAGTTTGGAATGCAAGAAGGTAAAGGCCACGACGCTGATTGGTGTTGGGTGATTGATCCTCTTGACGGTACATTAAACTTCATCAATGGTTTCCCCCATTTCTGTATCTCTATTGCTGTTCAACACAAAGGTGTGACTCAACACGGTGTTATTTATGACCCTGTGAAAGATGAGCTGTTCTCTGCAAGCCGTGGTCGCGGTGCAATGCTGAACCAACGCCGTATTCGTGTAAATGTAAAAGACAGCCTGCAAAACTCTTTCCTGGCAGTGGGTCATGCTTACCGCGCGAAACGTGGTGGTGAAGTCGTGTCTTATGCGAGAAACCATTTTGAATCTCTATTAAATGTGACTGAAGCAGGTGCCCAATACCGCCGTGCAGGTTCAGCAGCGCTGGATTTGGCTTATGTTGCCGCAGGCCGTTTGGATGGTTACTTCGAACTTGGTCTGAAGCCTTGGGACATTGCCGCAGGTGAACTGATTGTAAAAGAAGCAGGTGGTACAGTGGTGGATGCACGTGGTGGCAGCGAAGCGATGGAAAAAGGTCAAGTCATTGCTTGTTCTATGAAAATGCTGAAACCTTTAATGCAGGCAGTGGTTCCTGCATGGGGCGACGCAGCGAAATAATCGAGTTTAGACAACTGTTTAAATAGATCAGGCATCCTTCGGGGTGCCTTTTTCTTGCGCTAAATCATGTGGAAATATCAATTATTTTTAGAATAATACAAATTAACAATAAAACTTAATGACAATATAGAAAATCCTGCTATAATCCGCGCACGCACTTAATTTCTGTTCGTTACCTGAACATTTCTCTTCTTATCATTGTGTATGCGCGTGCGGTCCAAAGAGAGGACGATATCTCGCGCCCCAATCGCTAAAGCGATTCCTTCAGGTTATGCCGTAATCATGCGTGCGTTATATCACATCGTCGTTACTCGGATCGCCGCTGAATAATCTCTTATTTTCAGCGTTTATTGCTGTACCGCTTTTTGTCGATGTTCATTTGACTTTATTTTTAATGGAGCACCCATTTTCCGGGTGAAAGACTCTATGAGCAAAACTTTTGCTGATTTTCCTCTGCACGAATCCTTACAACAAGCGTTACAAGCACTAGGTTTCACTGCACCTACTCCTGTACAGGAACAATCAATTCCTGCTGCACTTGAAGGTAAAGACCTTCTAGTGTCAAGCCAGACTGGTTCAGGTAAAACAGCTGCATTCCTTCTCCCAACTTTGAATGCACTGGCCAACCTGGACACTTTCGTTCCTTTCAAGGAACGTATGAAGGCGATTACCCAACCTTCTATTCTAGTTTTATGCCCAACGCGTGAACTTGCTCAACAGGTAAGCCAGGACGCGATTGCATTTGTACGCCACATGAAAGGTGTTCGTATCGCAGCAATCATGGGCGGTATGCCATTCGGTAAACAGATCCAGCAGTTAAAAGGCGCGCAAGTGGTTGTTGCAACTCCAGGTCGTCTGCTTGACCTTGTGAATCGTCGTCAAATTAAACTCGACAAAGTGAATGCGTTGATCGTCGACGAAGCGGACCGTATGCTGGATCTTGGTTTCTCTGAAGATCTTGAAGCGATTGGTGATCTTGCAGCAAACCGTAACCAGACTTTGATGTTCTCTGCGACTTTTGCACCACGTATCATCACTCTTGCTGAACGCATGATGAACGAGCCAGAGCGTATTGCCATCGAAACTGGTCACACCACCAATACTGACATCACTCAGACTTTACACTGGACTGATGGTTTCGAGCACAAGAAAAAACTGCTGACTCACTGGCTGAATGAAGAAGACGTAGACCAAGCAGTGGTTTTTGCTTCTACTCAAGAAGATACCGACATGCTGGCTGAAGAACTTGCTGAAGCAGGTCATTCAGTTGTAGCGCTACACGGTGCAATGCCACAGACTGTACGTAACCGTCGTCTGCGCAGCATCCGTGAAGGTCGTGCAAAAATCCTGGTTGCAACTGACGTTGCAGCACGTGGTCTAGACGTTCCAACCATTTCTCACGTGATCAACTTCGGCCTTCCAATGAAGAATGAAGACTATGTACACCGTATTGGTCGTACAGGTCGTGCTGGCCGTACTGGTAAAGCGATTACTTTAGCGACTTACCGTGAACGCGGTAAAATTCGTGCGCTGGAAGACTACCTGGAAGCGCGTCTAGAAGTTTCTGAAATTGAAGGTCTTGAGCCATCTCCACCTCCTGCACGTCCAAGCCGTGATGGTCGTGGTCGTCGTGATGGCGGTCGTGGTCGTGGTGGCTTTGGTGGCGGCCGTCGCTTCGAAGGTGAAGGTCATTTCAAACGCCGTGAAGGTGGTCGTGATGGCGAACGCCGTTCATTTGGCGATGATCGTCCACGTCGTGAATTCAATGGCGAAGATCGTCCGCGTCGCGAGTTTAACAGCGACCGTCCACGCCGTGAATTCAATGGTGAAGATCGTCCACGTCGCGAGTTTAACAACGACCGTCCGCGTCGTGAATTCAACAGTGATCGCCCACGTCGTGAATTTGGTGACCGTCCTCGTTTCGATAATAACGATGACAACCGTGGTAACCGCGTAGACTACAAACCACGTCGCGAAGGTTCTTTCGGTGACCGTCCAAAACGTGATTTTGGTGATCGTCCAGCACGTCGTGAAGGTGGTTTTGATCGTCCAAAACGTGACTTCGGTGACCGTCCAGCACGTTCATTTGGTGATGACCGTCCAAAACGTGATTTCGGTGGTGACCGTCCGCGTCGTAACTTCGATGATAAACCACGCCGTAAATTCAACGACTAATCTCGTTGAATCTAAAAAAACCAGCACTTGTGCTGGTTTTTTTTATGCCTAAAATTGGCACTTTTTTTGCTAAAGTGTGGAATAATTCATTGTTTGAGTGAATTAGAATAAATGGATTTTAAAACGCTTGATTGAACGGAGGGGCTGGCTATGCCTTATATTGCACTGACATTGGTTCTGTGTAACGTGATTTTCTTGATCTATAACTTTTATCATTGAGTGATTATTCAGCATTTAACAAAAAATTTATCCCTTTAGCCGTAA
>NZ_JPQO01000013.1 GCF_000773685.1 Acinetobacter sp. HR7
ATGACGTGTCAAACGAACAAATAGAGCAGATAGAATTTGCACTCAACCATCGTCCTAGAAAAACGCTAGGTTGGTATACACCGAGTGAAGTTATGGCTGGTTTTTATACTGTTGCACTTGCCGCTTGAATCCGCCGTACTTCCTGAATATCGTTCAGAGCATATAGGCCATGAGATGCTTGCAGCTATTAAGTATTACGCAAAACAGGTGGGTTGGAAATGCATCGAATTATGTACGCCTCCAGTTCCTGAATTTGATCAAACCGTTTCCTTTTATCAGGCAAATGGCTTCGACCGAACAGGAGGCTATAAAATGCGTTGTTTAATTCAATCACTATGATTTTTTAAGACTTGCAGAACTGACATCTCTTTAAATATTCCTACAGGTTTTTCGGTGTAGAAAGCCATTCATGATTAGGGATAGGCTTCATAAAATATGGCAGTGGATTAACTTCATCATCTTTAAATTTAACCTGTCAACAAAGCAGCATCACTTACGTCCAAACCACTAATTCATTATAAAAATGAAAATCTTTGAGGTAAGATAAAATCTATTATGATGAGACGTATCTAAACTTGATGGATACCACAAATAAGGATCAAAGCATGCAACAAGAAGTCATCATTGTTGGTGGTGGGATGGTAGGCTTAAGCCTCTCCCTGATGTTGGCAAAAACCGGGATTGCAGTAAAACTGTTAGAAGCCATCCAGTACCCGAATTATGATGACGCAAATCTTGCTCTATATCATTCTAGCTTTGACGCGCGTAACAGTGCCTTGTCGCGCCGTAGTGTACAAATTTATCAGGAATTGGGTTTGTGGGATGCATTGCAAGAACATGCAACACCGATTCTAGAAGTGAATATTACAGAGCAGGGCAGTTTTGGTAAGGCACGTCTCATTGCAGAACAGGAAAAAGTTGAAAGCTTTGGTCAGGTGATTGAAAATGCCTGGCTTGGTCGTGTGCTACTGACCCAAGTGAAAAAAGAACAACTCATTGAACTGATCGATGGGGTACAGGTCACTTCACTGACTCAGGATGCTGAGTTGGCTTATATCGAAGCGCAACGTGGTGATGAGACTTTGAAGCTGCAATCCAAACTGGTAATCGCAGCCGATGGGCGTGATTCCTTCTGTCGTAAAGCCCTCGGTATTGGCGCATCAGTACATGACTATGACCAAGTCGCGATTGTGACTACCGTACAAACTTCCAAACCACATAAGCATGTCGGTTTTGAGCGCTTTAGCCCGCTGGGTCCATTGGCTTTGTTGCCACTGCCGGGTGAATACCGCCGTTCTGTGGTCTGGCCGGTACCGAAAGGAACCGAGCATGAATGGTTAGGTGAGGAAAATGATCAACATTTTCTGAATGCCTTGCAGCAAACTTATGGTGACCGTGCTGGAAAATTTCAGAAAACAGGTCGTCGTTTCAGTTTCCCGTTGTCACAAGTATTGGCAGAGAAACAGGCCGTGGGGCGTGTGGTGCTGATGGGCAATGCCGCCCATACCATTCACCCTGTCGCAGGTCAGGGTTTTAACCTGTGCATGCGCGATGCCTATGTGCTGAACCGTTACTTGAAAGAACAACTAGAACAAGGTAATGATCTCGGTGATGTTCAAATGCTGCAGGATTATGAGAAATCCCGCCTGAAAGACCAGCAACGCGTGATCAAGTTCTGTGATTCCGTGGTACGTGGTTTTAGTAACCAGAATCCATTCCTGAAACTGATCCGTAATACTGGCCTGGTTGCTTTTGAAAATATTCCGGGAATTAAACCATTAGTTGCTAACTATGCAATGGGGCTTAAAGCATGACAGAACAAAATCAGGTACTCGATGCTGTCATCGTTGGTGGTGGTCTGGTTGGTGGTTTAACTGCACTGCTATTGGCACAAGGTGGTGTACAGGCAACCGTACTGGATGCTGTGCCGATTCTGGATGCTGAAAAGACTTTAAGTGTTGCTAACCCTCGTGTACTAGCATTGAGCCAAGCAACCATTCATTTGCTGAAAACCGTAGGTGTCTGGAACAAACTGGCGCGTCAGCAACTCTATACCGGCATGCAGGTCTGGAATAAAAATGGCTATGGTGAAATCAACTTCGGTCAGCCATCTGAGAAAACACCAAAAGTCGAGCAGGCGCTCGGTTCTATGGTTGAGCCAAGTATCTTAAATCTAGCAATTCAGCAGAAAATGCTGGAAGAAGTGAAAGATTATCGCACTCAGGTCAAAGTCAGCCGAATCGAACGCGGTGTTGGTGTTTGGACTGTACATCTGGCAGATGGTACCCAGCTAAAAACCAGATTGCTGATCGGTGCTGATGGTGCCAATTCTTTTGTCCGTGAGCAGGCCTTTATTGATATTGATGTACTGGACTATAAACAGGCAGGTCTGAGCTGCGCGATCAAGACAGCGCAACCCCACCAGCATGTAGCACGACAGATCTTTCTGGAGACAGGACCTTTGGCTTACCTGCCAATGGCTAGCCTGAAACCCGAAGAGCAGGGCTATTGGCAATCCATTGTTTGGACGTTGCCAGATGATTATGCTGAAGAATATGCGGCTTTAAATGATCAGGAATTTACCCACTTACTTACCCGAGAAAGTCATCATATGTTGGGAGAGGTACTGGAAGTGACACCACGTGCGACCTTTCCATTAAAAGCCCGTGCTGCCCAGCATTATGTACAGGATGGATTGGCGCTGATTGGTGATGCTGCGCATGTGATTCATCCACTGGCAGGTCAAGGGGTGAATATTGGTTGTCTGGATGCAGCAGTACTGTGTGAGGTATTGCTACATGACAAGGCACGAGGCGTTTGGGCACATGAACAGACTTTGCAGCGTTATGAACACCTGCGTAAAGGCCAGAATGAAGCCATGATGCACAGCATGTCGGCGATTGGCTGGCTGGAAACCACTCAACTGTTTCCAGTGGTTTGGGCACGTAATTTTGGCCTAAAACAGGTTGAACAGTTACCGATGCTGAAAGATGCCTTTATGAATCAGGCCAATGGTTTAAATTTACTCAAAAACACCCGCTACGCCGTCTAGCATGGGAATGTCATTTTTTTATACAAACATCTGCATGTAGAAACGAATTTGTTTAAAAAAGATACGATTTTTTGATATTTGGTACTAGGCGAAACAGAAAGAGATTGCTAAATTTCAGGTAATTTACAAGTTAGCTGAAACAGCCATATAGCCGTCATTTGCGGGGAGATGAAGATGACTGATATTAACGAATATGATGATGTAGAAGATCCAGCGATCGATGATGATGAAGCGAAAGCAGCCGAAAAAGGTGCTGCGGATAGCGACGAAGTTGTCAGCGATACAGATGTAATTGAAGCCGAAACTTTAACGGTGACTGCAAAGCAGAAAAAACGTCAGGCACTTGAAGATGAAGTGGCTGCCTTCCTAGCTCGCGGTGGTCGAATTACTGAAGTTCCAGCAGACGATTCAGTACGTGAATAAGTAAATTATTTCCTGAATATAAAAAACACCACAGATTACTGTGGTGTTTTTTTTATGGCTGAAGGTGAAATGACAATTTAGTCATTTGCCCCGGTCAATTCTAATGCACGCTGGTAAGCGACTTTCTTTTTGATACCCGTCAAGTCAGCTGCCAGTTGTGAAGCCGCTTTGACAGATAGGTCTTGCAACAGGCGTAGCAACAATTTGTCCAGTTTTTCCTGATCCAGATCTTTTTCTACAGTGGCACCACCAATCACCAGCACGATTTCACCTTTCTGCTGGTTGGGATCATTGGCAACAAAATCAATCAGCTCACCGAGTGTCATCTTGCGGATGGTTTCAAACGTCTTGGTAATTTCCCGGGCAAAACCTACTGGACGGTCTTTACCAAACACCTCAGCCATATCTTTGACACATTCCAGAATACGGTGTGGCGCTTCATAGAAAATCATGGTCTGGGTTTCATCTTTCAGTTTTTCTAGATTTTGAATACGCTGGCTTTGCTTGGAAGGAAGAAACCCTTCAAAACTGAAACGGTCGCTTGGTAGACCAACCGCGCTCAAAGCGGCAATCGCAGCACAGGCACCCGGTACTGGAATCACTCGAATATTATGTTCCTGTGCAGCACGCACAAATTTAAAGCCTGGATCGCTGATCAGTGGCGTACCGGCATCACTGATCAGTGCCATGTTTTCGCCATTCAATAAACGCTGGATCAGCTGGTCGATCTTGTTGCTTTCATTATGGTCGTGGCAGGCCGTGAGTGGGGTGGAGATATTAAAATGCTTGAGCAATTGTGCTGAAGTTCGTGTATCCTCAGCAGCAATCAGGCTCACTGACTTCAGTACCTCAACAGCACGAAAACTAATATCATCTAAGTGCCCGATTGGAGTCGCAACAACAAATAACTGAGCACTCATAGGTTTCTCCATGTGGAATATACAAAATAATAAAAATGGGAAGATGCTAAAAAATATCTTGGGCTTATTGGGCTGGATCAGCAGCGTTCAAGCGGAAGTGGTGGTTATTCTACCCGAACCAGGGCCTTTGGTGCGAGCTGGATTGAAGATCAGACAGAGAATCATCAGTACTGATATGGAATTTGGGCAGCCCGTATTGATTAAATGGGTAAATACGATTTCGACAAAGATCTCAAATTTTCTGAAGTCGTATGTCACTCATAAATCTGCATTCATTGGTCATTCATTGGTGCTGCATTAGTAAATCTGGATATTGCAGCTTTGTTAAAGGCTAACCGGTATGGGGAATAATCCAAAGCTAGGAAAATGGGCCGAGCAGCAGGCATTGCTGTTACTACAACAGCATGGCTTTGAACTGATCCAGGCCAATTATCATAGCCGTTATGGCGAAATTGACCTGATTGTTAAGCGAGACATGGAGCTGGTTTTTGTCGAAGTCAAAGCACGTGCCAGTACCGATTATGCCCAAGCAGTCGAAACCATTTCCTTAAGTAAACAGCGCAAACTGTTAAAAACTGCGCTGCATTTTCTGCAAAATTATGAAGATTTCCAGCTGTGTTTCTGTCGTTTTGACGTGATTTGTTTTGATTTTCAGCAACATTTTGCAAAAACCATACAATACGATTTTGGCGATTACCCTTATGATTTGCAATGGATTGAAAATGCTTTTACTTTTGATCCAGAGTTTATTAATCTTTGAGCAAGACAGGGTATTTGATACAGTGTTTTGTCAATAAATTACTGTAATGTTCAACGATATTTTAAGTTGATCGAATCAGACAACAGAATTAAATAGAGTGAACAAAAGACGCATTAAAATAAGGAGTCTTGCTGAGTGGTTAAGCGTATTGCAATAACAATGTTATGTATCGCAAGTTTATCGGGCTGTGCCAGCTTTATTTCCAATGGTACAGGCACGGCTCCTGTAGGAAAAGAGCAGGGTGAACGCACGCTTGGACAGGTTTTTATTGATTCCTCCATTGTCCGGACTGCAAAAATTAATCTGTATAAATTAGATAACCGTTTTAACCAGTCACGGGTCAATATTGAAAGTTTCCATGGTCATGTGTTGTTGACCGGTCAGGTACCGGATGCGCATCTGAAGCAGTTGGCAGAAGACAATGTCAAATCCATGAGTGATGTGAAAGCCGTGCATAACTACATCACTGTAGGTAACCAGATTAGCTATGGCACCATCATGCAGGATACTGCTGCAACTGCGAATACCCGCCGTCTGATCATGCGTGCGCCGGTAGTGTCTGACAGCAAAGTGCATGTGCATACCGAAGATGGCGTGTTGTATGTGATGGGCCGTCTGAACAGTGCTGAAATTGTGGATCTAAATCAGGTACTGACTCAAGTGACCAATGTCACCAAGATCGTAACCTTGATTGATAATCTGGATGAGCTAAATTTAAGCCGTCAAAGCTATGCAACTCCTGGAACCACGAGTGCTTTGGTGCAAACCCCAATCGCTATTGATCCAGATGCAGAAGAACCAAGTTATGCCCAATAAGGTGTATTCACTAAAAGCCAAGCTGTCGAGTCATCTGAATGTTGCACGACAAGTCTATCGTGATTTCCGTCTGTATGACCTTGGCAGCTATGCGCTGAATCGATTGACTCCCAAAGCAGGTTATAACGTTGAAAAGCATCTGGCTTATGGGCTAAAAGCCCGTCAGCGTTTTGACTTATATCGTACAGCGCAGCCTTTAACTCATCGACCGCTGATTGTGTTCGTGCATGGCGGTGCCTGGATGCATGGGGACAAGAAGGATTACCAGTTTATTGGTGAGGCTTTTGCCCGTGAAGGTTATGATGTGGTGATTCCCAATTACCACCTCGCACCGGAATATATTTTTCCGCATTATGTGGATGACCTGCATTTGTTACTAGATTATTTGCAAGCATCCTCACACCGATTACAGATCTCTGTAGAGAATATTGTGTTGATGGGCCATTCCGCGGGTGCTTTTAATGTGATGTCGGCAGTGTATTATCCGAAACAGCATAAGTCGGAACGTCTGGCAAATATCCGCGCCATTATTGGTCTGGCAGGTCCGTATCATTTTGACTATAAAGATGATCCGCTCTGTGCTGATGCTTTTGACCAGTCTGTGCCATATCAGCAGGTGATGCCGCTGTATTTTGTTCAGCCGCAACCGGTAAAACATTATCTGTTTATTGCTGAAAAAGATACGATTGTCGGCCATTTCAACAGTCATGATCTGGATCGTGTGTTGAAACAACATGGCAACCACAGTCATGTAATTAGTATTCCTAAGCTGGGACACATTACCATTGTTGGTTCACTCTCAAGCCTGTTTAGCCGTTTCTTTCCAACCAAGTCCAAAGTGCTGTGGGCACTGGAAGATGCCTTTAAGTAAAGATGGATACATAAAAAGCCCGGATAAAACTGGGCTTTTTTATTGGAAATGGCTTAGAGCCATTCCTGGGTATCATCAGCTACCGGCGTGCCTTGAGTCACGTGCATGATCATGGCATGTGCAATACTGCCCTTAAATGGAATTTCCGGCAGGGCATCGAACTTGAAGAACTGTGCATCGCTGATTTCTTCTTCCTGGAGTTTGATTTCACCAGCAGCATATTCTACCTTAAAGGCAATCATTAGGTTGCTTGGGAAAGGCCAAGGCTGACTGGCCAGATACTGGATATTCCTGACCTGAATGCCAACTTCTTCCTGAGTTTCACGGCGTACTGCTTCTTCCAGGGTTTCACCCACTTCGACAAAACCGGCAATCAGGCCATACATCTGGCTGTTTTTGTTGCGGGCATTTTTAGCCAGCAGGATTTCATCCTCACCCCGGGTGATTACGGTAATGACACACGGTTGTACACGTGGATACTGGTGATAACGGCACGCTGGACAGACCATGGCATATTCGGTCGGATGTGCTTCAGTGGGCGTGCCACAGTGGCTGCAGAAACGGTGATTGCGGCGCCATTCCAGTAACTGTACAGCACGGCTGGCCTGTTCAAACTGGGAGGTATCCCAGTGTTGCAGCAGCTGGCGGATCGGAACGAGCTGGAGACCTTCGGGAATCGGTTCATCCGGGAGCAGGTCACGGGCAATTACCTGATCGCCTGTGCCGAGCTGAATGTCACTTGCGAGCGCTTCCACTTGTGGAAGCTGGAGGTTTTCATCGACTAAAAGTTGCTGTTGTTGAAAGATATACGCAAGTGACAGTTTTGACATTAGGCTACAGTTTTCAGTTTTTGACTACTGTCCAATGCTACCTCAAACATCGAGTGTAATACAGGCTGTTTGTTCTTTAAATTGTCGATGAGCATGTCAGCGCTGGCCAATGGATCGAGCACACGATTGACATCTTCAGCGGTTAAAGCCGTTGAAGATGAAACGCGATCCTGGACAAATTCAGCAGCTGTATTGAGTGCAGCCTGACCGTTTTCAGCATTCAGGAACAGCAGGGCACCGCCGATTTCACGTAATTGTGCTGGCAGTGTTTCCAAAGTCTGCAGGTTATGATCTTGCAGATAATTGGTTAGGGTCTGATTGGCCAGATCAATGACTGCTCTGGTTTCATTCATCAGTACAGCATGAGCTTCATCCAGGCGGTCCAGTGAAATGTTCATGTTATGCACACGCAGCTGCAAGCGGCTTGAAGTATGATGACGTTCCAGTACACCTATCGAGTTCATCGCAGACAGAATGACATTCATCAGCTGTTGTGCAAAACTTTCATCTTTTAGGATTTCAGCTTGGCTTAATGATTCTGCCTGGCGGGTCAGGTCATTCGCCGCTTCAGTTAGGTTCAGTACCTTGAAGATATTGGCCATGCTACGCAGCTGCGCTTGCAATTCCTGAGTCTTTTCAGGTGTCATGTTCTGGTAGTTGTATTCAATATCATTACGGATCTGTGCCATTTCCGTAGTCACCAGTTCACTGATGGTGTGCATGGTTGCAAAGTCAGGACCATACAGATGACGACTGAACACTTCCAGCTGAGTATCGGTCAGCGAATCTTCACCAATGTTCAGCTTGCTGCGGATATGATGCGCAACATCATCTTCCTGGCTGATGCACAAGCTCAGGATATTAGCTAAATCAGCAATGTTAGCTTTAAAGCGGTCTGGTGCATCGAAGTACTGCGCCATGTTGCGTTCAACGCCAATCAGGGTGCGCAGACGCGGGTCATTAATGATGATCGCATCAATGTGATTAAACGCGACATAGACCAGATTCCAGTACTGCTTGCTTGGATGTTTCTCTGCCAGGCTGCCCAGATAAGCACCGACCAGTTTAATCGCTTGCAGATCCAGATCCGTTTCTTCCTGTTTTAGGAAACGGTTTAACGACAGTTTGTACAGACGGTGCACATAAGCTGATTTTTCTAAAGATGGTGCTTGTGGCAGATCAAAGTCAGGCGTGATGCAATCCAGCAGTGGCTCAATATGTTGGCCTTCAGTGGTTAGCGGTTTGCCTAAAGACAGTTCCAGACGATTCAAGGTATCCAGCAGGAATTGTGGGATACGGAC
This sequence comes from Acinetobacter sp. HR7, assembly GCF_000773685.1. Lineage (GTDB taxonomy): Bacteria > Pseudomonadota > Gammaproteobacteria > Pseudomonadales > Moraxellaceae > Acinetobacter > Acinetobacter thermotolerans. The sequence goes on from NZ_JPQO01000013.1 coordinate 8,974, forward strand.
TTCACGCAGACAAATAAATTCGATATAACGCTTCAGCATGGTGGTGCCTTCACTCAGGGCAATCACATCTGCTTTATTGATTTCAGCCGGATTGGCCATGATTTTACGCATGAGATCTGCGGAATATTGCGCGACTTTGGACAGGCTAGGCATATCAATCAGTGCCAGTACCTGTGCGCACTGTTCAAACTGGTTTAGTGCGTCATCGATCCCAAAAGGCAAGGTTTGATCTTCTACCAGTGTACTGACTGCTGATTCAACCAATTTGATCGAATTATCAACCTCATTTTTTATTATCAGTAAAGCCGTCGGGTCAAAATGTATAGAGGTTTGGTAAGACATTGATCTGCACCTTTCCTAAAGTTTTATCTAATTTTAAGCCCCACTCCCCAATGGTGGGACCTCTTTCTCATTACTATAACTGAACTGTTATTCTTTTATATATAAAATGTTGCAGGAATGATGGAATTTATTTCGCAAAAAGGCAGGGTGCACCATGTTTTTCCTCATATTGTTTGACCCAGTTCTCATGTGCTTCTAGTTCCTCGGCAGACGGTAAAATCACCGGCAATTCGATCTCAATCCTGACAGCGCCTGAGCTGGTGCTTTGTTCTTCGGTATGTGACAGGGCCTCCATATCAAAAGACACCTGTCCACCGGTCATGGCAAGGTAAACATCAGACAGGATTTCCGCATCGAGCAAGGCACCGTGGAAAGTACGGTCACGCTGTGGAATTTCGTAGCGGCGAACCAAGGCATCCAAGGAATTTTTCTGGCCCGGGTGACGGGATTTGGCCATCGCCAGAGTATCAGTGACTTCGCAGACTTCGGATAAAGCAGGGAAGCCAGCACGGGTGAATTCCATATCCAGGAAGTTCATATCGAAGGTCGCGTTATGCGCGATGATTTCTGCACCTTTCAGATAGTCGAACAAGACTTGAGAAATGTCCTCAAATAGCGGCTTGTCCTGCAGGAATTCATCGGTAATGCCGTGGACAGTGACGGATTCACCCACTGGTTTTTGCGGATTGATATAGATATGAATCGAGCTGCCGGTCAGCTTACGGTTGATCATTTCGATCGCACCGACTTCGATAATCCGGTCACCATCCTGATAATAGAAACCGGTGGTTTCGGTATCCAGAATCAGTTGACGCGGGCCATGAGCTTCCAGTGTTGCGGGGGTAATCACAATCTGTGGATGCAGCTGATTTTCTATCGAATTTTCTTCAGTTTCAGTGTCATTTTCTAGATTAGTTTCAATTTCTATTTCAGTTTCTTCTTCCATGATTTCTATGATCTCCTCTTCCGCCATATCTTCAGCGAGTTCCAGGCCAAACGGGTCGTCCAGCAGCCAGTCCTGTTCAGGCTTTTTTATATCTTGTGCTTCATTGCTAGAGGGTTTCTCGAACTGAATTTGTGGCACATGACGGGCAATTCCATTATTTTTTAGGGCCAGATCGGCCCCGAGATTGGCTAAATGATCTGCCATTTCATTGCCCGCATGACCGGCATGGCCTTTAATCCAGTTCCATTCAATCTCACGACCTTGGCATACCGCATCCAGCTGTTTCCAAAGGTCCGGATTTTTCACATCTTTCCAGTTCTTGCGTTTCCAGCCTTCAATCCATTCGGTAATACCTTTTTTGACATAGTTGGAATCGGTCCAGATCACCAGTTTGGTATCTTTCGGGCAAATGGAAATGCCTTCAATCGCCGCAGTCAACTCCATGCGGTTATTGGTGGTCTGCAGTTCGCCGCCATAAATCTTGTGTTCTTCGGTGCCGGTCTGAATAAAGGCTCCCCATCCGCCTACAGCGACATCCTTACCATTGCCGCGGCAAGCGCCATCCACGTAGAGTGTGATTGTTTGAGACATAAATCAAATCCGATCAAAAAAGAACTAGCTGAACGAGCTATTGTATAACGCAAATACGTTTGAATAATCCATATCAGCGCGATTTTTTAATTTCTTGTAACATTTAACGGCAAATCGCGGTAAATTATCCGCTTGTGTCGTCGACATGCTTCACTAAAATGGCATATCTAAAAAATAAATTTTATACAAGTTGTTTGGATTTCTTTATGTATAAACCAACTGCATCATTGTGGCAGCCCTCGTTACCTTCATTCTTAAAAGTATCCATACTTGGTACAGCACTAGCTTCCTTAGGTTTAACGGGTTGTTCGACGACACAAAGTGCAGCAGGTTCCAAACACAAACAGAGCAGTTCTGATTTCTTAGGTGCTGATAGTCTGGATGGTCTGGAAGACCTGTTGTCTGCAACGGATATGCGTGCGGTAGAAGGTGACCGCTTACTGATCCTGAAACATGGTGATGTGTGGAAACGCATGACGGTGGGTTTCAAAATGAACCTGGATGTCTGGAATCCGCGTATTGATGCCCAGCGGGGCTGGTTTATTTCACGTCAGCCTTACCTCGATCGTTTGAGTGCGCGTGCTTCACGTTATTTGTACCATACCGTGAAAGAAGCCGAACGCCGGGGTATGCCAACCGAATTGGCCTTATTGCCCGTAATTGAAAGTTCTTATGACCCGGCAGCCACCAGTAGTGCTGCAGCTGCAGGTTTATGGCAGTTTATTCCAAGTACTGGCCGTATTTATGGTCTGAAACAAACCTCGATGTACGATGGCCGTCGTGACGTGGTGGAATCGACTCGTGCTGCGTATGAATTTTTAGGTGCGCTTTATAATCAGTTCGGTTCATGGGAACTGGCTCTGGCATCTTATAATGCCGGTCCGGGTCGGATCCAGCAGGCGATTAACCGCAACAAGGCTGCGGGCTTGCCAACCGATTACTGGTCATTGAAACTGCCACAGGAAACTATGAACTATGTGCCGCGTTTTATTGCGGTGGCGCAGATCATCAAGAATCCATCCAAATATGGTGTTAGCCTGCCACCAATTGCCAACCGTCCGCACTTCCGTGAAGTCAGTGTCGGTGCAGCGAGTCTGAATGAAATCGCTGCGATTACGGGCTTAAGCCGTGCTGAGCTGTATCAGTTGAACCCGGGGCATCGTGGTGACTGGATTGATCCGGAAAGTCCACGCCGTATCCTGATTCCGGCAGACCTGAGCCCATCCGTGGATGAAAAGCTGAAAAAATTGCAGTCAGGAAAAGGTTTATGGGCAGGCCCTGCGAGCACTTTACCGAAAAACAATCAGACCATTACCCCGGTGAAGACCACACCACCTGTGTTAAATACGGCAACGATTACGCCGTCGAAGCAGACACCGCCAGCACTTACGGCTTCAACCACAATGAAGACTACTGTTAAACCTACAAGTACGGCTACTACTCCAGCAGCAACAACAGCAGTGAAGGCAGCAACTACTGCAACAACTGCTGCAGTAACAACTGCAAGCAAGACTGCGACCACGACAGCTACAGTTGCAGCATCTACAGCAACACCAAACCTGACTGCACTAAACACCAAGAAAGTGGCGACACCGCAAGGTTCTGCTGCACTGGCTGAGTTTGCTGCCAAGAGTGATGTGCCAATTCCAAGTGCACCACGTATTCCAGTGGCGGTGACGCCAGTTGAACCGGTAAAACCAATTCAGGTCGAACCACCAATTTCCGAAGTTGAACGTCAGCAAATTCTGGCTGCGGTTGCTGCTGAAGAACTGCCAAAGTCGGTAGATGAAATCCTGAAGCCAGTGGCAACGCCAGCGGAACAAGCAGAAGTGGTTGAAGAGCTGAAAGCGCTGGCGCCTGCAGGAACGGAAATTGTCGATCCTTATGATGGCAAGATCAAGTTGACTGCGATTCAGACCAGCCTGTCTGTTGCCGAACAGCAGGGTAAAGAGCTGACTAAAGGTTTCTCTTATCCGAAAGGTGTGGCGGAAAATACCAAGGCGGATTCTGTTGAAGCCAAGCTGAACCAGGGTAAAAACTACGTCAAGACCGAGTCTGAAGTGGTCGTTGTTCCACCGAAAGGCAATCGCAGTACCTATACCGTATTGCCGGGCGATACTTTAGCGTTAATCGCGGCAAAGAACGGCGTGAACTGGCGTGATGTAGCGAAATGGAACCAGATCGATCCGAACGCAACCTTGTATGTCGGCACCACCATTTACCTGTACGATGCCAAACCGGTACAGGAAACTAAAAAGCCAGCAGCGAAACCTGAAACCTATGTGGTTCAGGCCAATGATTCTCTTACAGGTGTTGCGAGTCAGTTCGGTCTTACGGTTAAACAACTGGCCGACTATAATGGCCTCAGCACGACAAGTGGTCTTTATGTCGGTCAGAAGCTGTCACTGAAAGAAACTGCAGCATCCAAAGCTAAAGTGGAAGAAGCGAAAAAAGCAGAATTAACCAAAGTGCAGACCAAGACTTATACGGTGCAACGTGGTGAATATCTGAAACTGATCGCGGATCGTTATGCACTATCCAATGCTGAACTGGCTGCATTGACGCCGGGTCTGACTGCGACCAGTAGTTTAATGGTCGGCCAGAAAATCAATGTGCCGGTACATGAGGTAGAAACTGCGTCCAGCAACAGCAAGAAAGTTGAGCAGAAGATCGAGAATGTCAAAGTCGATCATATCTCGACTGAAAATCATCAGGTCAAACGTGGTGAAACCCTGTATAGCATTGCCAGCCAGGCGAAACTGAGTGTCAGCGAACTGGCAGCCTTGAATGGTTTGTCTAGCAACAGTGGCCTGCGTGTGGGTCAGACTATCAAGATTCCGGCTGGTAGCAAGGTGCCAGATAGCTATACCGTACAGTCAGGGGATACCTTATCCGGTGTTGCCGCCAAATATAATCTGACTATGGAGCATCTTGCCAGTCTGAATGGCTTGTCACGTACCGCAGGTTTGCGTGTCGGACAACGTCTTAAATTAACTGGTGAAGTTGAACAGACACATACAAGTGCATCTACTACCGAACATGCTGTAAAAGGTGTAAAACCAACTGTACATGTGGTCAAAGCAGGTGAAACTTTAAGTTCGATTGCGCGTCAGCATTATCTGCAACTGCAGTATCTGGCGGATTTGAATGATTTAACCACCACCAGCAAGGTGCGTGTCGGCCAGCAGCTAAAAATTGGTTTACCGCCAGAAATTGAGGCACGTGCCAACAGTATTCGTCCTGTAACTGCAGCACCGGTAGCGACCAAGGTATCTGCTACTTCTACAAAAGGAACTGAAAGTTATACGGTTAAATCTGGAGAATCCCTGACTGCGATTGCCAGCCGTTATGGTCTGAGTACAGTTGAATTAGCTGACATGAATAATCTATCTGCCAAAGCAGGGCTGCGTGTCGGTCAAACCCTGCATGTGCCGAAACGTGTGACCGAGTACAAGATCAAGCGCGGTGATACCTTGATCGGTCTGGCATCGCGTTATGGGGTTGACAGTGGTACATTGGCAGAAATGAATGACATGAAGCCAAATACCCAGTTGCGTATTGGTGATGTGATCAAGGTACCGAACCTCTAAAAAATAATAACGATACAGGGAGTATCTGAATGCCGTTTGCAGTGGCAAAACGCCTGCTTTATCTTGTGGGATGGTCAGTCGTGACTCAGGGGACATGGGCTGCACTGCAGACGACGCCCTATATTGCCATTCATAGCCAGCCCAAATATGTTGGGCTGAGTTATTTGCCCTATGCCAATCCTTCTGCGCCAAAAGGTGGTTATCTAAGTCAAAGTTCCAAAGGGACTTTTGATAATCTGAACGCTATGAATGGCAAGGGCACCTCTGCAGATGGGGTGCAATATCTGTTTGATAACCTGATGTCGAGTTCACTGGATGAGCCGGGGGTGATGTATCCCTTGCTGGCAGAGAAAGTTACTTATGATCCCAAGCAGACGGCATTTGTCATTTATCACTTAAATCCGAAAGCTCGTTTTAGTGATGGTTCTCCCGTCACTGCGGAAGATGTGAAATTCAGCTTCGATACTTATACGACTCAGGGCAATCCGGGGCTGCAGATGTATCTGTCGGATCTGGCCAAAACCGAAGTACTGTCCAAGTATCAGGTCAAGATGAGCTTTAAGTCAGATAACAATTCGGAAATGCCTCTGATTCTGGCGCAAATGCCGATCTATTCAAAAAAGTATTGGCAGGGCAAGGATTTTACCCGGGTGACCATGCAGCCGATTCTGGGTTCAGGACCCTATCTGATTGAAAGTATTGATGCCGGGCGTAGTATTAGCTATAAACGCAATCCGAATTATTGGGCCAAAGACCTGCCGGTGAATCGCGGCAAATATAATTTTGACCGGCTCAAGTTTGTCTATTACCGCAATATGGATGTGGCCTTTGAGGGTTTTAAATCCGGCCAGTACACCCTGCATCAGGAATATACTGCGCGTAAATGGGTCACTGAATACAATTTCCCGGCCATCAAAAATAACATGGTGGTGAAATACAAGTTCAAGCACGAAAACCCGATTCCGACCCAGAGTTTTGTGTTTAATACCCGTCGTGCGCCGATGCAGGATATTCGTTTCCGTCAGGCGCTGACGTATGCTTATGACTTTGAATGGCAGAACAAGGCGCTGTTTTATGGTCAATATCGCCGTCTGCAAAGTTTTTTCTCCAATAGTGAACTGGAAGCCAAAGGCAAACCCACAGCCGAAGAACTGGCGATTTTAAAACCGCATTTAGCTAAGCTAGATCCGATTCAACGTGCAGGGGTACTGAAAGAATGGAAATATTCCGTTTCGGATGCATCCGGATTTAACCGCAACAATTTGCTGATTGCCCGAGAATTACTGTTAAAAGCTGGTTATCGTTATCAGAATATGCAATTGCTGGATCCGAAAGGAAAGCCGATTCAGTTGGAATTTCTGATTCATCAGGATGGCTTGCAGCGTACCTTGATGCCGTTTATACGCAATCTGAAACGCTTGGGGATTAGCGTGAATATCCGCCATGTGGATGTGCCACAATATATCGAACGGATGCGTAACAAGGATTTTGACCTGACCACCAATGTCTTGCCGCAATCCTTAAATCCGGGCAATGAACAATCCCAGTTCTGGGGCAGTGCATCTGCTGATCAGCCAGGGAACTACAATTATGCCGGCATTAAAAATGCGGCGATTGATGATGTCATCAACAAGATTATTTATGCGCCAGATCGCAAGGAATTAGTAACGCGAACCCGGGTGCTGGATCGCCTGTTACGGGCTGGTTATTATCAGATTCCGACCTATGGCAAGGGCGATAACTGGTATGCGTACTGGAATATGTATGAGCAGCCAAAGGTCAAGCCAAAGCTGGCGGTCGGGGAAGACTTCTGGTGGAGCAACCCGAAAAAAGCCGCACAGGTGGCACAATATTTACGCCGTCAAAAATAACAAGGAACAAGACAGCTGATGGGAACTTATATACTCAAACGACTTTTGCTGATTATTCCGACCTTATTTTTGATTCTGCTGATTAATTTCGTGGTGATCCAGATTGCACCCGGTGGCCCAGTCGAGCAGGCGATTCAGCAGGCTGAAGAATTCCAGGGAATGAGCGGTACCATGGGTGCTGAAACTGCCAAGGCAACCAGCAATTATCAGGGGGCCAAAGGTCTCAGTGATGAGATGGTGGAAAAGATCAAGGCACAATATGGATTTGATCAGCCAGCGCATGTCCGTTTCTGGGAAATGCTGAAAAGCTATATACAGCTGGATTTTGGTACCAGTTTCTTCAAGGATAAGCCTGTGACCACATTACTGGTGGAAAAATTTCCAGTATCACTGTCCCTTGGCTTATGGAGCACCTTACTGATCTATCTGGTTTCGATTCCGCTGGGGATTCGCAAAGCGCGTCAGCATGGCAGTCTGTTTGATAAATCCACTTCGATGCTGCTTGCCGTCGGTTATGCCATTCCAGCCTTTGTGTTTGCTATTTTGTTGATTGTGTTTTTTGCCGGTGGTTCCTATTTCCAATGGTTCCCCTTACAAGGACTGGTATCGGAAAACTTTGCTGAATTGTCTGTATTCGGAAAAATCAAAGACTATTTCTGGCATATGACCTTGCCACTCTTGGCGATGGTGATTGGTGGTTTTGCCGGATTGAGCTATCTGACTAAATATTCTTTTATGGAAGAGTTGGGTAAGCAATATGTGTTGGCAGCACGTGCCAAAGGCTTAAATGAATCTCGCGTCTTATATGGGCATGTATTCCGTAATGCCATGCTGATCGTGATTGCGGGTTTGCCAGAAGCACTGGTGGGAATTTTCTTTGTCGGCAACCTGTTTATTGAGATCATTTTTAATCTGGATGGGTTGGGGTTGCTTGGCTTTGAAGCAATCACCCAGCGTGATTATCCGGTGATTTTTGGCACCCTGTTTATCTTTACCTTGCTAGGCCTGATTCTGCGTCTGATCAGTGATGTGCTGTATCAGGTGATTGATCCACGAATTAACTTTGAATCGCGAGGTGCCAAATAATGTCACCAATTATGCGAGCGCGCCTGCAACGGTTTAAGGAAAATAAACTCGGCTTTGGCTGCTTTATAGTCTTTATCATTATTTTTGTTTTATCGCTGGGTTCAGGACTGATTGCGAATGATAAACCGCTGCTGGTGAAATACGACAATTCTCTCTATATCCCAGCCTTTAAGACTTATCCGGAAACGACATTTGGTGGAGTATTTGAAACTGAAGCGGATTATAAAGATCCGGTGGTACAGCAACTGATCAATGCCAAGGGCTGGGCACTGTGGCCGCTAATTGAATATTCCTACCAGACACCAAATTTAGAGCTAACCGTTCCGGTACCTTCAGCACCGACTGCACAAAACTGGCTAGGTACCGATGACCAAGGCCGTGATGTACTGGCCCGGATTCTTTATGGCTTAAGGGTGTCACTGCTGTTTGGTTTTGCACTGACGCTGGCTTCGGCTGTGATCGGCATTATTGTCGGTGCGATTCAGGGCTATTACGGTGGTTGGATTGATCTGGCCGGACAACGCATTCTGGAAGTCTGGGGTGGTTTACCAATGCTGTTTATGGTGATGATTCTGGTTAGCATGTTTACCCCGAATGTGTACTGGCTATTCCTCATTATGCTACTGTTTGGCTGGACCACATTGGTGGGGCTGGTTCGGGCTGAATTTTTACGAGCACGGAATTTTGACTATGTCCGTGCAGCACGCAGTCTCGGTGTTTCAGATCGTGCCATCATCTTTCGGCATATTCTGCCGAATGCGATGAGTTCCAGCCTGTCGCAATTACCTTTTATGCTGACCGCCAATATTACAGCTTTAACCGCATTGGACTTTCTCGGTTATGGTTTGCCACCCGATGCTGCTTCACTCGGTGAACTGTTATTGCAAGGCAAAAACAATTTGAATGCGCCGTGGCTAGCTTTATCCGGCTTCTTTACCCTGGCCATTGTTCTTTCATTACTGATCTATATTGGGGAGGCGACGCGTGATGCATTCGATCCAAGACGTCAATAACGCAGCGCCGCTGTTGCAGGTCGAGAACCTACAGATCCGCAGCCCAGATCAGGTACTGGTACAACAGCTGGATTTTCAGCTACATGCCGGCGAGACTGTAGCAATCGTGGGGGAAAGCGGTTCCGGTAAATCCATCAGTAGCCTCGCGATTCTTGGTCTTTTACCGAAAAATCTGAAAGTCCAAGGTCAGGTGATGCTGGATGGTCAGAATTTACTGTCCATGAACCAGCCGCAACTGCGCCAGATTCGTGGCCAGAAAATTGCCATGATTTTTCAGGAGCCAATGACCGCGCTGAATCCTTTGCATCGGGTGGAAAAAATTATTGGTGAAACCTTGCTGCTACAGGGTTGGTCCAAAACCAAAGTGCGTGAACGGGTTCTGGAACTACTCAATGACGTGGGGATTCCAGAACCGGAAGACAAGTTAAAACGTTATCCTTATGAATTGTCTGGTGGGCAACGTCAGCGGGTGATGATTGCCATGGCATTGGCACAGGATCCGGATATCCTGATTGCCGATGAACCGACTACGGCACTGGATGTCACCCTGCAAGCACAGATTTTAAAACTACTTAAATCTCTACAAAAAACTAGACAGATGGCAATGATCCTGATCAGTCATGACCTGAATTTGGTCAAACGCTATGCTGATCAGGTGATAGTGATGAATAAAGGCATTGTGGAAGAGCAGGGCAAAGTCGAGCAGATTTTTAATACACCGCAGTCAGCCTATACCCAAGACCTACTGAATCATGATTTTGGTCAGGCATTGCCTTTGGGGCAAACAGAAACCTTGCTGGAACTGAAACAAGTGGAAGTAAAATTCTCAATCAAGCAGGGTTTACTCAATCGCGTGAAAAGCTATGTCACGGCAGTAGAACCTCTTGATCTAACGTTGATGCAAGGCCAGTCGATTGGTATCGTCGGGGAAAGTGGTTCGGGTAAAAGTTCACTGGCGCTCGCTATTTCCCGACTGATTGACAGCAGTGGGCAGATTTTGCTGCAAAGACGAGACTTGAACAAACTGTCTGAAAAAGCTTTACGACCATTACGCAGTGATTTCCAGATCGTATTTCAGGATCCTTTTAGTAGCTTGAATCCGCGGATGACTATTGAGCAGATCATTGGTGAAGGCTTAGGTCTCAAAGCCATGTCCAAAGAGCAGATCCGCAGTCGGGTGGAGCAGGCTTTAGAGCGCGTGGAATTGCCAGCTGCGTTTAATAAAGACCGTTATCCGCATGAACTTTCCGGTGGACAGCGACAACGGGTGTCATTGGCACGTGCTTTGGTTCTGCGACCAAAATTACTGATTCTGGATGAACCAACCTCGGCACTGGACCGGACCACACAGCGAGCTATTGTTAAATTGCTGCGCCGGATTCAGCAGGAAGAAGGTATTAGCTATCTGTTTATTAGTCATGATTTGAAAGTCGTACGTGCGCTATGCCAACAGGTGCTGGTCCTGCATCATGCCCAGGTAATGGAATTTCAGGAAACCGAACAGTTATTCCTGCATCCGCAAACCGAATATACCCGTCAGCTGATTGCAGCCAGCCAGTATTAGGCTACAAATCTCTGCAATCAAAATTGACATGTATCATTGTCAATTTCTGACTGTCAGGTTATAACAAGCATGGAATAAAACAATAAAGATTTAGGATGAAACATGACTCAACTGACAGATTCAATACAGATTCGCAAAACCATATTTAAAAACCGCATTATCAAAGGTGCCATGAGTGAAGCACTGGCGAATGATGCCGGTCAGCCGAATGATGCGCATTTAAAGCTGTATGAGGCTTGGGCCAAAGGTGGTTTGGGCTGTGCGATTACTGGCAATGTCATGGTGGACTTTCGTGCCAAGAATGAACCGGGTGTCGTTGTAGTAGAAACTGAACGTGATCTGGATAAGCTGAAAGCATGGGCTGGGGTGGGCAAGCGTCATGACATGGTGCAGCTGATACAGTTATCACATCCAGGGCGTCAATGTCCGAAAGGATTGAATAAGGAAACCGTGGCGCCGTCGGCAGTGCCGTTTAGTCCGGCGCTGGCAGTGAGCTTTGGTACGCCAAGGGAACTGCGTGAAGATGAGATTCTGGACATTATTCAGCGCTTTGCCAACTCTGCAGCCATTTGTGAAAAGGCGGGTTTTGAAGGTGTGCAGCTGCATGGAGCCCATGGTTATCTGATCAGCCAGTTTCTATCACCACTGACCAATAAGCGTAGGGATCAATGGGGTGGCAGTATTGAAAACCGTACCCGTTTCTTGCTGGAAATTTATAAGGCAGTACGAGCTGCAACTTCAGAAAATTTCATTATTTCAGTGAAGCTAAATTCAGCAGACTTCCAGCGTGGTGGTATTACTGAAGAGGATGTGATTTATGTATTTAAAGCGATTGATGCTGCCGGGATTGACCTGATTGAAGTGTCAGGTGGCACCTATGAAGCACCCGCCATGGCAGGAGCCAAGGCTGAAAGACGTAAAGCATCAACGATCGCCCGTGAAGCCTATTTCCTGGATTTTTCCGAGAAGATCCGTAAACAAGTCAATTGTCATATGATGGTCACTGGTGGCTTTAGAACCGCAGCCGGTATGAATGCTGCACTGGATAGTGGTGCCTGTGATTTTGTGGGGATCGCCCGTCCATTTGCCGTGGAAACCGATTTGGGGCAGAAATTGGTGGCGGGGCAGGATGTACGCTATGCGGTGGAAAAAATCAAAACCGGTATTCCAATGATCGATAAAATGGCGATTATGGAAATCATCTGGTATGCGGCGCAGTTTAAGCGTATTGCCCAAGGCAAGCAGCCGGATCCAAAATTATCGCCGCTCAAAGTCTTTCTGAATTATCTGCGTGGGAATGTTACTGCAGTGATTAAAGGGCAGATCAATTCGCGTAAATCAGCGTAGTTTTGATAAATAAAAAGGCACTTTGAGTGCCTTTTTAAATGCTCCAATATTTAGCTGAACTGTAACGCCTGCGTCTGGAAGGGAAACAGAATTTTAGATACCTGTTGCGTTGCCCATAATCCTGGCTGAATGTAATGACAATGTGGTGCGATATAAGGTATCAGCAGTTCCAGCTTTTCTTCATGGTTTTCACATTGTCTTAAATGCAAGCGTAGTTCTTCCAGCTTGCGTTGCTGTTGCCGGTCAACTACAGGTGATGGCATATGCAGCTGATGTGAAGACAACCGGCGTGCTAATTCAGGACCCTGAATCCAGTCACGGATCATCTGTTTCTCGGTAGCATTAAAGACGCCAAACATTTTGCCATCGGGATCATCAATCAGTTTCCAGAAGTGACTTTGTTCGGCTGGCTGTCCGCGTTGAATCCAGCTTTTTTTCATGAGTACGTGCAGAAATTCGTGAATCTGCTCCGGCTGAGACAGCCATTCATTAATGGTCTTACCACTAAACTGGCATTTCTGGTTATGGATATACTGACCAATCAGGGCTTTTTGTCGGAACAGTTTAAGTACCTGTTGATCCAGATCCAGTTCCCGCACAATCTGAGTCGAACTTTTGCCGATATCATTGAGTAGATAACCCTGTTTGACCATTTCAAGATAACGCTGTGGATCTTCCGCAGAACGGTACAGATCGACAAAAGCTTGCAAGGATTTTTGTGCATGACCATTGTGTGCATTATCAATCGTGATATGCACATTAAAATAATGCGGATTGATACCGAGTTCGGCCAGTTCGTAATTGGTAATGAGCAAATGTAGCGGCAGCTGTTCATAACCCAGATTAAAGCCAATCACCAAAGGTAAATATTCCGGTGGAGCATAGGCCAGTACCAGTTGCACAGCAGCCTGTTCATAGTAGCGATCATCCAGCTGTTCAGCATACGTGCTCAGCTCATAAGTATTCAGCAAGTCCTGATACATAGTGACATGATTGGCCTGCGGATGACCTAAACCAAGTTCTTCCAGGTAGATATGAATCAGGTCTTTGACTGCCGCCTGATCGGCATGATCCAGAGTGGAGTAGAGCCAGGAACCATCGACCATTTTAGTTGGAGCAACGCGATAGAGAAATTCGAATGCATGTGAGACAGTGGGGAAAAATTCACGCTGACCGCCTTGTTGACGACGAGCCAGATAGTCCTGAAATATGCTGCAAGTCTTATGATGATCTTCCATGAAATGAGAACCGGCATGTTCGGGATGATCCAGCCAGCTTAAGGAGCTGAGATCCAGATGTTTGATTAAATGACTGAGATATTGTTCTGCCGAATGTGTTTTTGTTGTTTTGGAAATCTGCTCATCCTGGAAAAAATTTACCCAATCTTTAAAGTTTGTTGGTTGGTGAGCAATATTTTGAATCGGGGATACAGCTAAACAAAACTCCGTACTGGTGAACATAATTATTATCCTTGCATTTTTGCTCCTCACTTACCTTAGCCTTATGTGAAAGATCAGGTGTTTAGTTTTTGTTCACTTTTATGACAGGAAATACACAGCCTTTGCAAAGCTGCGTAAAGAATTACGGCAGTTTTATTTTGAAATTAAAATAAAAGTTAAATAAAAAGAAGGCAATAAAAAAGCCCAGGTCGCTATGCCTGAGCTTTTTTATGAGAGAATTTAAACATCCATCTCGAATATGGCGTCCCTACGGGGATTCGAACCCCGGTTACCGCCGTGAAAGGGCGATGTCCTAGGCCTCTAGACGATAGGGACAGTGTAGAAGAAATACTTTAAACCAGAACTTTTAGAAGTAATGGCGTCCCTACGGGGATTCGAACCCCGGTTACCGCCGTGAAAGGGCGATGTCCTAGGCCTCTAGACGATAGGGACTTAATAAAATATGACTTCTGAAATTGGCGTCCCTACGGGGATTCGAACCCCGGTTACCGCCGTGAAAGGGCGATGTCCTAGGCCTCTAGACGATAGGGACGTTTCAGAGGTGGGCGTATAATAGGGTGAAAATAGGGGGGTGTCAAACGCATTTCTACACTTTTTTTGCATTTTTGCGTTGAGTGCATAATTTTAAAACAATATCAGGAAAATACTTGAAAAATACATGGCTTAAGCAGGATTTTTCAGCAATTCCAGAATCGCTTCCACCACCTGTGGATGCAGTAAATAACCGGTAATATCGTGCGGACGGTGGATATGAGTCCGGATGCCATAGTTGATAATTTCCGGTTCAAACTGAAATGGCGGTTCAGACAGTGGAAAAGCCGTCAAAAAATCATCGGTTGAATAGAAATTGATCCAGTCGCCTTTAATTGCCTCAGGCCGCACGATGGGCTGTGGCAGATGTTCCTGGATTACCCGGAAGGCCATTGGCGCGCCCAAGGTAATGAAACGCTGCACATTCAGTTCAGGATGCTGAATCAGATGATTGTAGGCAATCACGCTGCCAAGTGAGTGTGCAATCACAATGCAGGGTTTACGACCATTGAGCTGCCGGGCAATCCGTTCATGCACTTCGCGTATAAAATCCGGATTATCTAGATACAGATAAGTTTCAATCAGGAATTTCTGAAGCAGGCTGCGGTGCAGGCGTGGAAAATAATTGAGCAGTAGCACAAAATCCCGAAGTGCCACATTCTTGCTCAAAGTGGTAATGAATTTGAGCTTCTGGTTGAAATTCATCGAGTCATTCAATTTAAGCTCGGGAATATCAGGAATGACAGGTTTGCGCCAGCCGGGGCGTGGTACTGGCGCAGGAGGTGGGGGCTGAACCGGCTGACGAAAAGAAAAACTCGGCCATTGCTGTGGCATCAAGGTACCGGCATTCAGGATATTGCGGACGTTATAGCGTGAAAGCAGATCGCCATAAAATGGAATGCGAATGTGACGTTTTAAATAACTGAATCTGGCATCTTGTTGATGTTTGCGAATCCCTTTTTGAAGTATATGTAGCCAGCGCTGCCGGATGGAGGCAGCGGTATGATGTTGCTGATTCATTCCATGAATAAAAATAACTTTCATCGATACCCCACTGAGTTCGATAGCTTTATATTCACAGTATAGAGATATTTAGCGTAGCAAAAGCAGCGCTTTTTGTGGTGTTAATGTGTAAATTCCTTCGATAAAACAATAATTAACAGACATGTGTATATTTATAAAATTAAGATATTTAAAAGCAGAAAATGAGCAGTTCTAGGTCAACGATTTGACTAAATGGAATAATAGGGCGGGCGAAGGAAATCGTAAAATGAACTCTAGAGATTGAGGTGATTTTTAGAGTAATTCCAGCAGGGCTTTGATGACTTCTGGATGTTGGATATAGCCATCAATATCATGTGGATGATAGATGGAAGTACGAATCTCCCGATTGATAATTGCCGGTTGAAACTGGAAGGGTGGTTCTGATAAAGGAAAAGCAGTGAGAAAGTCATCGCTGCAATAGAAATTGATCCAGTCACCGGTAATGGCTTTAGGTCGGTGAATAGGTTGAGGTAAGTGTTCCTGAATTACCCGGAAAGCCATTGGTGATCCCATGCTAATAAAGCGTTAAATATTCAGTTCAGGGTGCAAAAGCAGATAATGATAGGCAATCACACTGCCTAAAGAATGTGCCATCAGGATACAGGGTTTATCACCATGCAGTTGCTGACCAATTCGCTGATGAACTTGCTGCATAAAAGTGGAATTTGCCAGATAGGAATAGGTCTCGATCAGGAATTTTTTGATCAGCGTATCGTGGAGATAAGGAAAATGATTTAACAAAATCACAAAATCCCGTAAGGCAGTATTCCGGCTTAAGATAGTAATGAATTTCAGTTTCTGGTTAAAGGTCATGGCATCTTCAGCCTTTAACTCGGGAATCTCACAAGTTTCAGGTGAATAGTGCGGGCAATGCGGCGGTGGCGGCTGAGATTTAAGTGGATGATGGAAGGGAAAACGCGGCCAGTCTTGTGGCATTAAGGTACTGGCATTCAATACATTATGCAAATGATGTCGTGACAATAAGTCGCCATAAAAAGGGATACGGATATGCCGTTTAAGATAAGAGAACTGTGCTTGTTGATGCGACTGTTCCAGACCGTGTTTTAGCAGACTGAGCCAGCGTTGACGTAGGGAAGCAGAGCTGAACTTCTGCTTGTTCATGCCATGAATATAAATAATTTTCATCGACACACCACGCTGGCTGCCTGAAACATTTTCAGTATAGATAAAAAAGAGCAGCCGAAGCCGCTCTTTTCGTGATTTTAATGTTTAAGCTTTTGGGTGATAGAACTTGTAATAGCTGATATAGCACAGTGCAATAAACAGCAGACAGCCAAAGAAGCTGATGCGCATGCTCGGGTCAAACACCATACTGATACAGGTGATTAAACAGAACACAAAGCCCAAAATCGGCACGATTGGAAAGAGCGGTGCAGCGAATTGCAGGTCTTTGGCAGTTTTGCCTTGTTTGTGCCATTCACGGCGGAAGTTAAACATACTGACGCAGATGCTCATCCACACCACCACCATGGTAAAAGCAGCAATACCAAGTAGGTTGGTGAAAATGGTTTCTGGCGCAAACTGTTCAGACAGCAAACCTGGCATACCACCAATCATAGTCACGATCACCGCGATATACGGAATACCGCGTTTGTTTATCCGTGAGAACACTGCAGGAAGTTGCTTACTATAAGAAAGTGACCACATCATCCGTGAAGCCGCGAACAGGCCTGAGTTAGCAGCAGACAGTAGTGCGGTGATGATCACAAAGCGGATTAGGTCTTCTGCATAGGGAATCCCGATATGCTGGAACACAGTCACGAACGGACTGCTACTCACACCCTCAGCACGAAGGCCAGCTTCCTGATGCGGGAGTAATGCAGTCACAACCAGAATGGTGCCGACAAAGAAAATCAGTAGACGAAAGATCGAGGTATTGATTGCTTTTGGTACGTTTTTGGCTGGATCTTTGGTTTCACCAGCAGCTACGCCAATCAGTTCGGTACCAGAGAAGGCGAAGTTCACGATTAACATCGTAGTGAAAATCGAGAATAAGCCTTCCGGGAACCAGCCTTGAGCAGTCAGGTTGCTAAACAGCGGAGCAGATTCATGACCCTGATAGCCGATGACGCCAAAAATGGCGAGCAGGCCAAACAGGATGAAGGCGACCACGGTGACGACTTTAACCAGTGCCAGCCAGAATTCAGATTCGGCAAACCAGCGGGTTGAGGTCAGATTCAGGATAAAGACAAAAGCACCAAAGATCAGTGTCCACATCCACATGGAACTGTCTGGAAACCATTCCTGCATCAACAGTGCTGCAGCGGTAAATTCGGTTCCCAAGGTTACCGACCAGGTCAGCCAGTATAACCAGGTAATGGTATAGCCTGTGCCCGGTCCAATATAACGTTTGGCATAAGCGCCAAATGAACCGGATTCAGGCATATGTACGGCAAGTTCACCCAGACACAGCATAACCATGTAAGCGATGATCCCACCAAGGAGATAAGCAAGAATGGCACCTATAGGCCCCGTTTGTGCAATGACTTCACCCGAACCTAAAAAAAGACCAGTCCCGATTGCGCCACCCAGCGAAATCATGACCAGATGTCGGGTACTCATAGCGCGTTTTAAAGGCGCAGAATTGCCCTGATGCGAAGCATCATTCGGAGATGAGTGCATAGGAAATATGAAAAACTTCAAAAGGAATGAAGCGAGCTATTGTAGTGAAAAACTACAAATCTGCAATGGAATAATAGTAAATTTCAATTAGTGCTGATCGGAGATGATCTAGATATGGCGTCCCTACGGGGATTCGAACCCCGGTTACCGCCGTGAAAGGGCGATGTCCTAGGCCTCTAGACGATAGGGACGTTAT
The DNA here is from genome assembly GCF_000773685.1 of Acinetobacter sp. HR7. Classification (GTDB taxonomy): domain Bacteria; phylum Pseudomonadota; class Gammaproteobacteria; order Pseudomonadales; family Moraxellaceae; genus Acinetobacter; species Acinetobacter thermotolerans. The sequence goes on from NZ_JPQO01000013.1 coordinate 27,198, forward strand.
GAGGTGATGGCTATATTAAGGACTCGACAGCGCTTTGTCAAAAGGCTTTTTGCTAAAAATGTATTAACAGCTTAAACATTCGGCAAAACAGCAGCTGGATTTTATTGGATGATTTTTTTTGTAGCAAATACTTGAAACAGAAATAAAAAAAGTGAACCCAACCAGTATTGGATTCACTTTTAGAAAGTAATCTAAAACTTAAGATTTATTGTGATACAACCAGTAATAGCTGGCATAACACGCTGCCATAAATAGCAGGCAGCCAATAAAACCAGACAGCATTTCCGGGTCAGCTGCCATACTCAAGCCGGTTGCTGTACAGGTCACAAAGCCCAAAATTGGTACCAGTGGGAACCAAGGGGTGCGGAACTTCAGTTCTGAAACACTATGACTTTGTTTTAACCATTGACGACGGAAGTTGAACTGACTCCAACAGATGCTCATCCAGACAATCACCATGGTAAATGCTGCCACACCCATCAGGTTTTTAAAGATCACATCGGCACCAAACTGTTCAGACAGCAGGCCTGGAAGGCCACCAATCATGGTCACCCAAACTGCGATATGCGGTACGCCAGATTTATTTACCTTGGAGAAAATACGCGGTAACTGGTTCTGAGAAGATAGTGCCCACATCATGCGTGAAGCTGCATAGAGACCTGAGTTTGCAGTAGACAGCAGTGCAGTGATAATCACGAAACGGATAAAGTCTTCTGCATAAGGAATACCCATCTGGGTAAATACAGATACGAATGGACTGCTACTTAGGCCACCATGACCACCGACCTGTAAGCCAGCATCGGTATAAGTTAGTAGCGAGCTGATCACGATGATGGTGCCGACAAAGAAAATCATCAAACGCCATACTGCAGCATGAATGGCCTTCGGTACATTCTTTTCAGGATTTTCAGTTTCACCAGCGGCGATCCCGATCATCTCGGTACCGTTAAAGGCAAAGTTCACGATGAGCAGAGTAGTGAATAGTGGAATCAAGCCATTTGGCAGCCAGCCATGTTCAGTCAGATTGCTGAAAAGTGGCGCAGATTCATAACCCTGGAAGGGAATCATGCCGAAGATACAGCCAAAGCCCAGAATGATGAAAATCAGCACAGTCGCCACTTTCACCAGGGACAGCCAGAATTCTGATTCAGCAAAAGTACGGGTCGAACTCAGGTTGGAAATCAGTACACCTGCAGCAAAGATCAGAGTCCATAACCAGATCGAAGTTTGCGGGAACCATTCCTGCATCAAAATCGCAGCAGCGGTAAATTCTGTACCTAGAGTGGCTGACCAGCCCAGCCAGTACATCCAGGACACCATATAACCGGTACCCGGGCCAATAAATTTCGAGGCAAAGGCACCGAATGAACCGGATACCGGTAAATGTACAGCTAGTTCACCGAGGCAAAGCATCACCATATAGGCGATCAGGCCACCAATGATATAAGCCAGAACGGCACCTAGTGGGCCGGCCTGGGAAATGACTTCACCGGAACCCATAAACAGGCCGGTACCAATCGCGCCACCGAGGGAGAGCATGATTAGGTGGCGTGTGCCCATGGCACGTTTTAACGACGGAGTATGACCCTCAACAGCACGCTGCTGTGAAGGTGGAGAGGGAGATTGCATAACTACAAAAAATTAGGAGAGAAATAAAGGTTGTTATTTTATGTTTGAAATGCAGGAAGATTGATAATTAATAGGAAATTTCAAACGAATGGTAAAATATAATCTAAAAAGTGAATATAAAAAAGATCACTAAGATTAGGGTGTGTTGACACTTTT
>NZ_JPQO01000014.1 GCF_000773685.1 Acinetobacter sp. HR7
CTCTTAACTGACTGGCATTAGACCTAAGCCCGCTTTTCTAATATTGAAATTTAGTCACGTTCCAGATATGGATTTTCAAAACCGAGCTTGTTCAGAATCTCGATTTCCAGTGCTTCCATTTCTTCTGCATCTTCATCTGAAGTCTCATGGTCATAGCCCATTAGGTGCAAGGTGCCATGCACCAGCATATGGGTGAAGTGCGTCAACGGCGCTTTGCCTTGTTCCTGTGCTTCACGCTGAACCACCGGAATACAGATCACCAGATCGCCAATTGGGAAGGCTTCCAGAATCCCAGCCATTTCATCCGGAATGTCGCTTGGGAAAGATAACACATTGGTCGGTTTGTCTTTGCCACGATATTCCAGATTGAGTTTATGGCTTTCATCGTTATCGACACAGGCGATGCCAATTTCGCAGTCACTGTGTGTGTCGATGTGGCGTAAGGCAGTTTCTACAACTTTCTTGATGTAAGAGCGCTTCACCACCAGTTCAGGTGCCTGAAAATTCTGTTGCAGGCTCAGACTAAGTTTCAAAATGAATCCTTAAAATAAATTTCAATACGGCTTAATGCTGTGCATCGGCCGCAGCATCATTTTCCGCAATTAAAGCTTCTTGGCGTGCCTTACGTTCAGCACGTGCTTCCGCACTTAAACGTTGCTGCTCGCTGTCCCAGCCTTCATAGGCTTCGACAATTTTCTGTACCAGCTGATGACGCACTACGTCACGTGAATGGAAACGGGTGATATGAATTTCTTTCACATTTTCCAGCACGCGTAGTGAATGTGCCAGACCAGACTGCTGGCCACGTGGCAAATCGACCTGGGTAATGTCCCCGGTAATCACGGCACGTGAACCAAAGCCCAGACGGGTCAGGAACATTTTCATCTGTTCCGGCGTAGTGTTTTGCGCTTCGTCCAGAATCACGAAAGAGTGGTTTAGGGTACGACCACGCATGTAGGCCAGTGGTGCCACTTCAATGATCTGACGTTCGATCAGCTTGGCCACTTTTTCAAAGCCGAGCATTTCATACAAGGCATCATACAGTGGACGCAAATATGGGTCGATTTTTTGGGTCAGGTCACCAGGCAGGAAGCCCAGTTTTTCACCCGCTTCAACGGCAGGACGAACCAGCAGGATACGCTGGATTTCGTTACGTTCCAGCATATCTACCGCAGCAGCCACCGCAAGATAGGTCTTACCGGTACCGGCAGGGCCAATACCAAAGGAAATATCACTTTGCAGAATACGCTGCACATAGCGTTTCTGGTTGGCACCACGCGGATTAATGCGTCCCTTACGGGTCTGTAACCAGACATTGTCCAGACCAGTATGTTCCTGATCCTGCATGTCTTCCTGCAGTTCACGATCGGTCTGGCTACCCTGAATTAACAGGTGCAGGGTATCTGCGCTAATCTGCTTGCTGTGTTCTGATTCTTCGTGCAGGCGTTGCAACAGCAACTCCGCTCGTTCCACAGCATCCATTTCACCATCGATAAAAAAGCTGTCGCCTCGATGGGAAACTTTGACATCTAAACGTTGTTCAATTTGCTTCAAATGACCGTTGTAGGCACCAAGCATACTTTGTAAACGGTCAATTGAAATACCGGGAAAAGCTACTGTACGTCGAATCGCTGCAGTCAAAGAGAGTTCCTTATAGAGATAGGTCTTTATATCCCTACATTACGCCACGTCAGGCTCAAGATTCAAGAGCTCACCGTAAACTAAATTGAGTGTTTTTATTTCAGTGATTTCGATCTCTGCAAACCGGCCTACCCATGTTGCATCACCAATAAAGGTGACCAGACGGGTGTTGTCGGCAGTACCGACTAAAATATTCGGATCTTTATCAGAAACTTTCTCAATCAGGACACGCTGAATGGTACCGAGCATGGCATCGGTTTTACGGATACTGGACTGCTTGATCCATTCCTGAACTTTTGCGAGACGTTCTTTTTTCACCTGTTCAGGGGTGTTGTCTTCTAATTCTGCCGCAGGCGTGCCCGGACGTTTTGAATACACAAAGCTGTAAGAATGGTCGAAATCCAGATCCTGAATAAACTGATAGGTTTCTTCAAAGTTCTCATCAGTTTCACCTGGGAAGCCGATAATAAAGTCTGAAGACAGATGCATATCCGGACGGACTTTACGTAACTTCTCGATTTTCTCGATATACACATCAATGGTGTGATTACGTTTCATCGCTTTCAGTACATCGTTAGAACCACTTTGCACTGGCAAATGCAGATGTGACACCATTTGTGGCAGGTCACGGTAACACTGGATCAGGTCATCATTGAATTCTAATGGGTGCGATGTGGTGTAACGGATACGGCCAATCCCCGGAATTTCTGCGACTAAGCGTAACAGGTCGGCAAATGTACAGATTTTACCGTCGAAGGTTTCGCCGCGGTAACCATTCACGTTCTGACCGAGCAAGGAAACTTCACGAACCCCTTTTTCTGCCAGCCCAGCAATTTCTGCCAGCACGTCATCCAGCGGGCGAGAGACTTCTTCACCACGGGTATATGGCACCACGCAGAATGAACAGTATTTAGAACAGCCTTCCATGATGGAAACAAATGCTTTATAACCTTCAACACGTGGTTCCGGCAGGAAGTCGAATTTTTCGATATCAGGGAAAGAAATATCCACCAGTTTGATTTTTTCTTTCTTTGGTTTTTCCACCTGCTCAAAATGCTGATCCAGCATTTGTGGCAAACGGTGCAGGGTTTGCGGACCAAAGATCATATCCACATAATTAGCACGTTTCTGGATGTTGTCGCCTTCCTGAGACGCCACACAGCCACCAACACCAATAATCAGGTCCGGATTTTTTTCTTTCAGCTTGCGCCAGCGGCCCAATTCAGAGAATACTTTTTCTTGTGCTTTTTCACGAATTGAGCAAGTATTCATCAACAGGACGTCTGCTTCAGCAGGATCGTTGGTGAGCACATAGCCATGTGAGTCGCCCAAAAGGTCTGCCATACGGTGACTGTCATACTCATTCATCTGACACCCTTGCGTTTCGATGTACAGCTTTTTGACTGCGCCATCGTGGGCTGGGGTGTGCGCTGGCTGGGTAACAGTGTTTTCTGAGGCAGCTGGGGCACTATTCGGAATGAAGGTTTGAACCGTCATGAAGGCTCCTAAGGGTAATATGTTTAAATTGTGAACAGATGACCCGGTCAGTGTACGGATTAGGTCAATTAGGATTCAATTCACGTGCTGAATTTTTGAAAGGCGCATATTTTAGCAGGAAAGTCGCTTAAACTTATAGCCTTAATTGGTGAGCCAAAAATATTGATTTGTGAGCAAAAAATACTCAAAAATTAATATTGCTGAATCATAAGGTTACACAACAGAACAGTAGAGTTGGCGAAGAATTTATACACTAACTCGCATGTTGAACACATTCGTCCGGCATAAACTACATGATAGAAGTTAAATCGATGTTGAAGCACATTATAAATACGCATAAATATTCAAAATTACTTGCTGTAGGAATGACCTGTTTGGGTTCAATGGGTGTTCAGGCTGCCGAAGCGCAATTTAATGATGCGCTGAATGCGTCTAATGCTGGAAATATTGAATTATTACAACAATACCGTGCCGCCATGCAGAATGACGCTTTGGGCTATTATCCAGAATACTGGATTTTGAACCAGAATCTGGCGATGCAGCCGGCAAGCCAGATCATTAACTTTGCCCAGCGCTATCCGCAATCGGCTATGGCAGAAAAACTGGCAGCGGATTATGTCGAAGAAAAAGTCAAACAGGCAGACTTTGCTACCGCTCAACCCGTGCTGTCTTATGTGACCAATCCCGATCAGGCGGAAAGCTGCGCTGTGGCGCAGGTGCGGGCTAAAAATGGCGATCCACTAGTATATGCCGAATATAAAGACGTCTGGCTGACCACTAACTCGCAGCCAGAATCCTGTACTGGTCTGGGGCGGATGATGCTTTCCAGTCCATTGCTGACCAAGGAAGATCGTCAACAACGTTTATGGGGACAACTCCGTGCCGGCCAGTCTGGACAGGCGATTGCGACTGCACAAAGCATCGGGCTGAATTTGTCTTTAGCTCAACTCAATACCATTCAGGCTGATCCGACTTCTTATTTATGGTCTGCGCCAAAAGCGACTGCGGCTGATCATGCCTATTTGGTCTATGCCATGGGGCGTCTAACAGACAGTGATTTCAATTCAGCATTGTCTGCAGTGCGCCGTGCGGCTGAGGGAACTCCAGAACAGGTGCAAAAAGCCTTGTACCGCGCCGTAGGTTATATCGGTGGAACCACGGTGATGAAAAACAATTTTAACCGTGAAGCACTGAATTATCTGGACTTAAGTTATGGTCTGCCATTCAGTCCGGAAGAAGCGGAAATTTATGCCCGCCAGGCGATTCGTTTTAGTGCCTGGGAAAGCCTGATTCGTGCCATCGATGCCATGAGCGTGAACCAGAAGCAAGAAGACCGCTGGCAGTACTGGCTGGCACGTGCCAGTGAACAGCGCGGGGATGCATCTTCCAAGAAAGCAGCCGAGACCATTTACCGCAAGTTGGCGCAAGGTGATGATTACCATAACCTGTTGGCCCGCGACCGTTTAGGCCAGTTAACACTTTCTCCGCAAATGAGCCAGCCATCCGCCCAAGCGATGCAACGCCTGAATCAGGACATTCATTTCCGCCGTGCCTTTGCCTTAAAGAATATCAATGCGCCCGCGACCTATATCAATCGGGAATGGAACTGGGCGGTACGTCAGGCTTATCTGAAAAAGGATGATGACCTGCTATTAGCAGCAGCGAAACGCGCGCATGATATGGGCTGGCATGATCGCGCGATTTATGCAGCGGATCGTACTGCGAGCAAGCACAATTATAGTTACCGTTTCCCGATGCCGTATCAGAGTTATGTGGTGACACATAGTCAGAATGCAGGTATTGATCCAGCTTGGGCTTATGGTTTGATGCGTCAGGAAAGTCGTTTCAATACCGTGGCGCGCTCGCATGTCGGTGCCGGTGGTTTGATGCAGATTATGCCGGATACCGCCAAGCTAGTTGCGCGTCAGATGGGTGAAACCTACAACCCGGCAGCACTTAGCGATATGAATACCAATATCCGTTACGGCACTTTCTATTTATCTACGATTCAGCGTCAGCTCAGTAATAGCCCGGTACTGGCCACTGCAGGTTATAATGCCGGACCAAACCGTGCCCGCCGCTGGCAGCCAGAATTTCAGGGGATTGCAGCAGATCAATATACTGAAACCATTCCACTGACGGAAACCCGTGACTACGTCAAACATGTTATGACCAATGCGACACATTATGGAGTTTTATTAGGGCAAGGAGCGCAATCGATTGGCAAGCGGATGAACATCATCCCGCTGCGTAGCACCCAATAATGACAGGATAATCTTTTAGGGATAATGATCTATTCATGAATCGAGTGAGTCGTATGAATCCATGTTTATTTATCTCTGCCTTGATGATGGCAGGGATGAGTAGCATGCCTGTCTCTGCAACTCCTACGGGTTATGTGATGGATGTACAGATGGTACCGGCTATTTGTAGTCTTTATCCTGAATATGCAAAAAAACGTAAATGTCTAGAAGGTTATTCTCTGAACATTACAGGACTGTTTCCGGAAAATCCGCAAGGCAACTGTATTACCAATAGTTCTGCAAAATTATCGCCGTTGCAGGCCAAGGTGGTCGCACGGGTGATGCCCGATGAAAACTCCCGTACCGCACTTTGGCATCATATCGGTGGCTGCCTGCCGATGAATGCCAGCCAGTATTTCCGCACCATTATCAATTATGCAGACCGCTTGAAAGTCCCGCATGAGCTGACCGATCAGGAAAATTTGACCATGTCGATGGAAACCTTGCGGGCAAAATTCTTAAAAATAAATCCACAATTGCCGGCCAATGCAATCCGCTTTAACTGCTCAGGACTGCACAGCAAAAGCCTGCTGACCGCGGTCAAAGTCTGCTATTACAGCAATGGTCAATACAAGAACTGTCCCGCAAATATTGTCAATACCTGCCCACATACGCTCACAATTAAAGGTACTTACTGAGCTTTTCAACAGAATTAATTTATATTTCCTATCAGACTTTTGTTGGAATTGATGCGCTTTTGAATGCATCCGGCTCAGGATTGGAGTACAATCTTTGCCGTTTATGATTATTAAGATTAGATAGAACAGCTATTTAATCATTATGACGATCCTCAATTGGAGATAATTACATGAAGCAACCTGTTCGCGTTGCCGTTACTGGCGCTGCTGGTCAAATTGGTTACAGTCTATTATTCCGTATCGCTAGCGGTGAAATGTTGGGTAAAGACCAACCAGTTATTCTTCAATTATTAGAAATCCCTGTTGAGAAAGCTCAACAAGCGCTGAAAGGCGTAATGATGGAATTAGACGACTGTGCTTTCCCATTATTGGCAGGCATGATCGGTACTGATGATCCTAAAGTTGCTTTCAAAGACGCTGACTACGCTTTATTAGTTGGTTCACGTCCACGTGGTCCTGGTATGGAACGTGCTGACCTTCTTAAAGTAAACGGCGAAATCTTCATTGGCCAAGGTCAAGCACTGAACGAAGTTGCTAGCCGTGACGTTAAAGTTCTTGTTGTAGGTAACCCTGCAAACACTAACGCTTACATTGCAATGAAATCTGCTCCAGATCTTCCAGCGAAAAACTTCACAGCAATGTTACGTCTTGACCACAACCGTGCGTTGACTCAACTTGCTCAAAAAGCTGGCGTTGCAGTTTCTGACATCGAACACATGACTGTTTGGGGTAACCACTCTCCAACAATGTATGCTGACTACCGTTTTGCAACTGTAAACGGCGAAAGCTTAAAAGACAAAATCAACGATGCTGAATGGAACAAAGACGTATTCCTTCCAACAGTTGGTAAACGTGGTGCTGCGATCATCGAAGCACGTGGCCTGTCTTCTGCTGCTTCTGCTGCAAACGCTGCAATCGACCATATGCGCGATTGGGCTCTTGGCACAAACGGCAAATGGGTAACTATGGGTATTCCTTCTGACGGTTCTTATGGTATCCCTGAAGGTGTGATGTTCGGTTTCCCTGTAACTACTGAAAATGGCGAATACAAGATCGTTCAAGGTCTTGAAATCGACGAATTCAGCCAAGAACGTATCAACAAAACATTGAACGAACTTGAAGAAGAACGTGCTGCAATCGCAGACATGTTGAAATAATTTGATCTTCTAAGATTAAATTTGAAAAAGCACTCCATTCGGGGTGCTTTTTTTATGGGAAAATTTTGATACAGAACAAAAAATAACACGCTGTCAAACAGTGATAACTGAACTTTAAAGATAAGTCGTCTAATTTATAAACAGAATCATCACACTAGAGGGGAGGGACTGAGATGTTAGAGCAGAGACCTACCATGGAACTATTCTTTGAGCAGCTTGGTTTGGACTCAAGCCCGGAAGCTATTGAGGAATTTATCAAAACCCATCAGATCGGTATGGATGTTCCCTTGCATAAAGCGCCGTTCTGGACCAAGGCACAACATGATTTCCTGATCGGACATTGGAAGGAGGATGACGATTGGGCGATTTTTGTGGATGTACTTAACGAACAACTACATATCGAAGCAGAAGGCGCTGGTGAATGCGAGCTGCCAACCGCAAAATAGAGCTAATATTTTTCTATAAGTAAGAATGAAATAAATCAAAAATGGAGTAGATGAGTAGTGTTAGAACAACCAGTGACTTTAGAATTATTATTCGAACAATTAGGCCTGCCAGCTGATGAAAAAGCAATTGAGGAATTTACTCGTAATCATCAGCTGCCAGCAGAGGTAATTTTGCCAGATGCAGATTTCTGGAGCGATGGACAGAGTACATTTCTGCGTGAACATTGGCAGCAGGATGATGAATGGATTGTCGTGATTGACAAGCTCAATCAGCTTCTCCATGTAGAAAGTGATAAACAGCAAACCACGGCCTAGATCACTTTTATACAAAAAGACACAACAAAACCTGGTCATATGACTAGGTTTTTTTTGCGTTCTCATATAAGTTAGTTGTATAACCAATTACAATATATTTGATAAATATAAGGAGGGCGAGATGCTCGGAATGAATCAACCATCCTTAGAAATGTTGTTTTCCCAGCTGGGTTTGCCAAGTAGCCCGGCTGCAATTGAACTTTATGTCCGTACTCATCAGTTGCCTGCCGAACTTTCCCTGCATGATGCACCTTTCTGGAATAAGGCACAGCGCTCTTTGTTAATCAGCCATCTGGTGCAGGATGATGACTGGGCCATCTGGGTCGACGAACTGAATCAGCAACTGCATATGGATGCCTATCGCCGTCGTTTGGGACAAATCCCGCCACTGAAACATCAACATAAAAAAGCCTCATAATGATGAGGCTTTTTTATGGGTGAATTCTCTGTTGATTAATGCATGCGGCTACGCAGCAGTTTGATAAACCAGTCCAGTTTGCGGTAATCATCAAAAGCTGGATGTTGATGCACCAACTCCAGATCAAACGCTGGAGTTTTACTGTATTTATTTAACCAGTGACGGGTCAGAGCAGGTTCTTTCTTGCTGGCGGAGGCATAGGCCAGGAAGAAATAAATATCCGCATTTTCATAGTTGGTCATGGGTTTCAGGATTTGCTGGGTAATGAGGGCAAAACGATCTTCTTTGGTGAGTTCAAAGTAGATCATATAAGCCTTGGCCAAGTGCAGCGACAAGTTGATATATAGCTGCAGCGGCATTTCTTCAAATTCAACCCGTCCCTGTTCCAGCAGCACAATCGCTTCCTGTAGGAAATGCATCTGTTCCTGACGTACCTGACTGATGGTCACCAGTTGCAGGCGAAGATCCGCGCGTTCAAGCGCCAACTCGGGCGTGTTGCCATTTAAAAATAGCTGATCCGTCTCACCAATACGGGCGATGATCTCTTTGGTGGTTGCTGGCATGAACGCAGTCCTCTTTTCTCAATAATTGCTATATGAGGCTAAAAATAGAAATTTAAAGTTTTCTAGATCAGCTGGGCATCGGAACGCAGCCATGCAGTAATTGATAGGCGCTGGTGCTTGGCTTTTTGCACTTCATGCAGCAGGTCACTCTGGAACATGGCAATACGGTTCGGTTTTGGCTGCAGGGTATGCCATTTGTCATTTTTATCCTGTAAATGCAGCTCGCCGCCCCAGTCGTCCTGCCATTCATTATGCAGGTAATAAACCGCAGAAATCATGCGGCCATTTTTGCCTTGCGGATTATCGCGATGCAGGGCATAGAATTCACCGGCGTTATAGCAGGCAAAATGTGCCTCGACATCTTTAATACCTAAGAAAAAAGCCCGGTTCAGTTCCTGAGCCAGTACATGCAGAGTTTGTACATGCTGTTGAGATACTTCCAGATCTTCGTTCAGCCACAGGATATGATCACTACGGATATTACTGACTACTCCATTTTGAATTGCCGCATTACGGAAACGGTTCAGGTTGCTGGTACATTCCTCTATCAGCTGTTCAACATAGTCCTGGTCATATGCATTGTCGATAATACTGAAACCGTGTTGATCCAGATCATCAAGAATCTGATCAACTGACCATGTAATAGGGAGTTGAACTGCTTCCATAAAGACGCACCTAGAAGGTTAAATTAAAGTCGCGCTATTCTATGTAAGAATCGTGTCTGAACGAAACTGTTTTTCATGTTAAAATAGCTGTTGATCTTAGGAATAATTGAAACATGAATTATCGTCACCACTTCCATGCAGGCAACTTTGCCGATGTCATGAAGCACGTTTTATTGCTTCAGATTTTGTCTCGCCTTAATCAGAAAGATAAGCCATATCGTTATATCGATACCCATGGCGGCGCAGGCAAATATGACTTGTCGACTCCTGAAGCCCAGAAGTCTGGTGAGTTTCTGAACGGCATCCACCGTTTGGTGAAACTGGATGATTCAGTGAAACGTAATGCGCCTGAGGGTGTTCAGCAATATCTGAAAATTGTTGAAAAAATGCGTGAAAACTTTGGTAAAGGGGCATACCCAGGTTCACCTTGGTTTGCGCTTGAAGGCATGCGCGACATCGATAAGGCCACCATTTTCGAAATGCAGCGTGATGTATTCCAGCAGTTGCGTCATAACATTCATGACAAACGTGCCGGTCTGCATGAACGTGATGCTTACGAAGGTCTTTTAGCTGTCATTCCGCCGAAAGAAAAACGCGGTCTGGTGATGATTGACCCGCCGTATGAGCTGGAACGCAAAGACTTCCCGCAACTGGTGGACCTAATTGCCGCAGCTTATAAAAAATGGCCGACAGGCGTATTTGCGGTTTGGTATCCAATTAAAGACCGTGCCATGATCGAACGTTTTGAAAAACGTTTGTTCAAAACTGGTATTCGCCGTCAGCTGATCTGCGAAGTCTGTGTATGGCCAGATGATACGCCGGTTGGTTTGAATGGTTGTGGTCTGCTGGTGATTAACCCACCTTGGAAATTCTCTGAAGATGCAGACGAAGCGCTGCAATGGTTGTTCCCGCATCTGCGCATGCAGGAAACTGGCGGTCATGCCGCAGTTCGCTGGTTGGTTGGCGAATAATAAATAAGATAAAAATATTAGTTCATAGGTAGTATGGATCGACGATAATGACAAATACACAAAAACCGGAAAGCGAATCTTCAAAAGACCTGCCATTTGATGGCATCACCTTTGAGGTGGAAGAAGAGGAGCATACTCAGGAAGGTCAACGAGTCAAACGTCGCGGCATCTATCTGTGGCCAAACCTGATTACAACCGCTGCGTTGTTGTCAGGTTTCTACTCTATCATTGCCAGTATGAGTGGCGAATTCCAGCAAGCGATCTACGCCATTTTCCTGGCAGCGCTGTTCGATGGTTTGGATGGCCGTGTGGCGCGTGCCATAGGTGCACAAAGTCCGTTTGGTGAACAGTTTGACTCACTGTCTGATATGCTGGCATTCGGTGTTGCACCAGCGATCCTGATGTATAGCTGGGGTTTAAGTGATCTTGGTCGTATCGGTCTGGCTGCCTGCTTTGTCTATACCGCCTGTGCTGCTTTCCGTTTAGCACGCTTTAATGTGCAGATTGGCGTGGTCGATAAGCGCTATTTTATTGGGGTGGCAAGCCCATTAGCAGCAGTGATCATCATTTCACTGGTCTGGGTCGGATTAGATTTTCCGGAAATCTTCGATATTAAAGATGGCGGAGTTCAGATCATAAATGCAGCGGCGATTGTGATTACCGGTTTGCTGATGATCTCCAATATCAAATACTATTCATTTAAGACAGTGGAGCGTAAGCGGGTTCCATTCTTTGTCTTGCCGATCGCTGTATTTATCTTTGCAGCCATGACTTACAACATTCCGGTGGGAATACTGGTAATTTCTGTGATCTACGCCTTGTCCGGTTTTGTCACAACCTTTCTGGCAAAAAAACAAGTGAGTTAGCATGCAGAAAAAGGAGAGTCTGATATGTCGTTTCTTCAGGATTTTTTAGATCGTTCGAAACAACTCAATCAGACTCCTACTGCCCAGGTAGATTTAGCCTGCCATGGGCCCAATAAAAAATATAAATTTGTTCATAAACGACTCGTTATTCCTAACCTCTCTGCGCCTCTTTATTACTTCAATTTTTTCAGTATGATCGGCCAGCCGAATGTACCGATGCTGTGCAACCCAGATGCTATTCATACTGATGCCTTAGATACCACAACCGTAATTTGCAGTACTAGTCCACATATGGTCGGACAATTGAATCATTATTCCATTAAGCAAGAATGTCACTTTGAAAATTGTGATTTCAAATTTCATGAACGCGAGTTACTGACCGGGAATTTTCCGGAATTTCATTTTGTCCGGCAGGATGATGAGCTCAGTGTAGATTTAAAAATCCGGGCGATTGAGTTGATCACCCACTTTACCCAGTTGCGTTTTTCTCTGGCCGATTACTGGTCGATTCCATGCTGGTGTGAAGGCAAGATTCAATACAAGGATCAGCTTTATCAGATTGAAGGTCTAGGTAGTTTTGAATACGCACGCAGTTTTAAATTTCCCTATTTGCCTCTCGCTTTTCTAACTTATCAGATTATCAACCTGAGTCAGAGTCGGCAAATTATTCTGGTTCAGGTACGGGATAGTTTTAATCAGATCATTCAGTCACGAATTTATTATAAAGATCTGGAAAGTCAGCAAACTCAGATGTTGGATGAAAAGGTGATTTTTAAAGTGCATCGGGTATATCCGGGTGTAACCACACCAAATGGCCAGAAAATGTATCTGCCACGTGAATTTGAATGGCGCTGTGAAAGTAAAGAGGGTACACAAATTCGGATTCAAGGCCAAAGCCGTGGTGATTTCAAATTTGGTCTCGGTGCAGGTTATGTCGGTAGTTTTAATTACCAGATCAAAATTAATGGTGAGGAAGAAAATGGGGGAGGGGGCTATATTGAATACATTGATTGCCGACCTTTACGTTTCCAGGAACTGAGTAAAGAAGAAAAAATATTAAGTGGTGCGACGAATCCTGTGCCTTTTTTAGTCAAAAAATAAGAAAAACCTGCTTTTCCGTAGAATAAATAAACAGACGAGTGATTTTGTTTAAAATAGGGGTTGCACGTGTTTGGAATTGCTCTATAATGCACATCCATCGGCGGTGATGTTAATTAAAACTTCTGATAAAACAGTAACTTAGCATGAAATGGTTGAGTTAGGTTTTAGAAAGGAAGTT
>NZ_JPQO01000015.1 GCF_000773685.1 Acinetobacter sp. HR7
TAGAATTTGGTGCGCTCAGCGGGACTCGAACCCACGCCACAGGCTTCGGAGACCTGTACTCTATCCAGTTGAGCTATGAGCGCATTTTTGAGGAGTGCGCACATCATAACAAAAAATCGCACAAGGTAAACAACTATATATAAGTACGTGATTTTAGTGACTACGCTTTAAACAATCTTGCTACAGCTTTAGCAAATAATTCCCACTCAATTACTTGGCTTATTTATACAGATCACTCACAATATCTCAACTTTTCACCATTTGAGATTTCCATGACTGATGCATTGATCTTAAGGGATTTGTCAAAGACTTATCGAAATGGCTTTCAAGCATTAAAGGGTATTAATCTGGATGTACCAGAGGGTGAGTTTTATGCCCTGCTCGGCCCAAATGGCGCAGGTAAATCGACCACCATCGGCATTATCAGTTCATTAACTAAAAAAACTTCAGGTACCGTCGAGATCTTTGGTCATAATCTGGATACCCATCCATCCGAAGCCAAACAGTGCCTGGGAGTCGTACCACAAGAATTCAACTTTGCACAGTTTGAAAAAACGTTTGACATCCTGGTCACTCAAGCCGGTTATTACGGTATTCCAAAGAAGATCGCTCAAGAACGTGCTGAAGAATACTTAAATAAACTAGGCTTGTGGGAAAAACGCTCTACACAAGCACGTATGCTGTCTGGCGGGATGAAACGTCGCCTGATGATTGCCCGTGCCATGATGCATGAACCAAAACTGCTGATTCTGGATGAGCCAACGGCGGGTGTAGATATCGAACTTCGCCGTTCCATGTGGGACTTTCTGAATGAGATGAATAATAAAGGCACATCCATCATTCTGACCACACACTATCTAGAAGAGGCAGAAATGTTGTGTCGCCGGATTGCGATTATCGACCGTGGGGTGATTAAAGAAGATACCACCATGAAGAATTTCCTCAATCAGCTCAATGAAGAATCGTTTATCTTCGACCTGATTGAACCAATTGAACCGATTCACCTCGACATTATCGGCGTGAAATTCAATCTGGTAGATCCACTAACGCTGGAAATCACCTTAGATAAAGCTCACAGCATGAACGATCTGTTCCAGTTACTGGAATCACAGAATATTAAAGTGCGCAGTATGCGTAACAAGTCCAATCGTCTTGAAGAATTATTTGTGAAAATGGTTGAGAAAAATCTCGATGGAGCTGCGCAATGAACCTGAATCAACTTGGCGTCGCCCTGTATACCATCGTTTATAAAGAAATCCGCCGCTTTATGCGAATCTGGCCGCAAACCCTGCTGCCACCGGCCATTACCATGACTTTATATTTCGTCATTTTCGGGAATCTGGTTGGCTCCCGCATTGGTGAAATGGGCGGCTTTAGCTATATGCAGTTTATTGTGCCTGGTCTGATCATGATGGCAGTGATCACCAATAGTTATGCTAATGTCTCCTCTAGTTTCTTTAGCTCAAAATTCCAGAAGAGTATTGAAGAACTGATTATGAGCCCGGTACCGCTGCATGCCATTCTATGGGGCTATGTCTTAGGCGGTGTAGCTCGTGGCATTCTGGTCGCCATTATCGTGACGACATTAAGTCTGTTCTTTACTGACTTATATATTACCAACTGGTTTGTGACTATATATACAGTACTGGTGACTTCCCTGCTGTTTTCATTGGGCGGCTTTATCAATGCAGTTTATGCCAAATCTTTTGACGACATTTCGATTATCCCAACTTTTGTGCTGACTCCACTGACTTATTTAGGTGGTGTATTCTATGCCATCAGTATTTTAAGTCCGTTCTGGCAAAATCTCTCTTTAGTTAACCCGATCGTGTATATGGTCAATGCATTCCGTTTCGGCATTTTGGGGCATAGCGATGTCAATGTTTCCATTTCATTGATGGTGATCACCTTCTGGTGTGTTGTGCTATACGGTATTGCTTACTATTTATTGTCTCGTGGTTCAGGAATGCGTGAATAATGAGTGTAGAACATTCTCTTCTTGGTAAAGACACCAACTATCCAACAGAATATCAACCTGACATTCTGTTCCCAATTTCACGCGCAACTGCCCGTGAAAAATATGCCCATGTGGAAGGTATTCGCCAAGGGAAAGACTGGTGGCATATCTTTGAAATTTCCTGGTTAAATACGGCTGGTGTGCCGCAGGTTGCGATCGGTCGCATGACCCTACCCGCCACTTCTCCAAACTTGATTGAATCCAAATCGCTCAAACTGTATTTCAACAGCCTGAACTTTGCCAAGTTTGATTCAAAAGAAGCTTTTATTGCAACGGTAGAAAAAGACCTGTCTAATGCCGCTCAAGTAGACGTTAAACTGGATCTGTTCCATATCGATGATCTGGAAATTTCCAAACCGGAAGGCATCTGTCTGGATAACCTGACTCCAAAACGCCTTGAAAACCATCCTGACGCGACTTTATTAGCCTTAGATAAGGAAAGCGATGAACAAGTTGAAGTGCAGCTGTATTCGCATCTATTAAGAAGTAACTGTCCAGTCACTGGACAACCAGATTGGGGTACGGTATTTATACGCTACCAAGGGAAGAAACCTTGTTATAAGAGCATTTTGGCTTATATTATTTCCTACCGTCAGCACAACGGTTTCCACGAACAATGCGTGGAGCAGATTTATGCGGATCTCTGGCAGTATCTGCAACCAGAAAAGCTGATGGTATATGCGACCTATACACGCCGCGGGGGACTGGATATTAACCCTTGTCGTGTATCGGATACTACATGGATGCCTCGCCCTATTCGTTTAGCGCGACAATAAAAAAACATTGAGGTTTAACGATGCCACTTTTTGGATTTATTCCTTCAGCAGAACTACTTGATACAATTCAGACTGCACAGAAAAATAAAAATTCCAGTGAACCACTGTATCCACTTCGTGACAAAACGGCATTAATGATTAACGATGAAATTATTGATGCCATTTTGACGGAACTTGTACGCAAGTTCCCAGCAAGTGACAAACGTGAAACTGCTGAAAAACTGGCAGGTTACATCAAATCTACTGTAGCTGTTTTACTTAAACAATTGTTAAGCAAAGCACCTAATGAGGTGGTTCGTGAATCAATTGCATTTTCAGAACGCAGCCTGTTTAAGGATCCTGAAGGTAAGTTCCGCATCGGTGAATCTCTGGATGCCAGTCTGGTGACTAACCTGAAACATCTCTACGCAGAGATTCAAGCTGGCAATGACATAGATAAGCAGAACCTGAGCAACTTATATAAGCAGTTCGCTGAAGCTACTGTGCGTCATTTCATGGTGGATTTTAACAAGACCTTGGACCTCGGCATGATCAAACGTAAGGCGGCGGATCTTGGTGCATCTGCAGTAATTAAGGCAGTTAATATTGCTGCGGATAAAATCATCCTGAATCTGAGCAAGGATGAACTGAAAGTTATGGCCGAATACCACGACACCCTATTCTATCCTTAATCCACCTTTATATAAGTTGCTGTAAAAAGCCTGACTTCAGTCAGGCTTTTTTATGACTGATGAAATAGCTTGTTACAGTAAAGTTCGTTTTCACAGGAAAATGCACTAAAAATAAGCAATATTTGTCTTTTTTTGTCAAAGCTATTGGATGTCATAATCCAGTCAATGTTATCTTTAAACATTCCGAACAATTATGTTCTATTTACAAGATTTTATTTTGAATGATGGTCATTTTTGCTGAGCATTCTTAGAACTGCAAAAGGTCAAATTGCCAATACATTCACATTGATGAAATTGGAAATCAGGGTCAAATGTTAACACCAAATTTTTATAACAAACTTAAACAAATTTCTGTGGTACTTGCGACACTAGGCTTGAGCAGTGTAAGCCAAGCCAATGATTTCCAGCTACATCCTTCCTATTCTGCCTTTAAATACAAAACCATGCAGCAGTATGGCCTGAGCAGCGAGCAGATCGACTGGGCCATGAATGGAACGCGGAATTTACCCAATGTCATCAACATTATGAACCGTCCAGGCGAAAGCAAGCCATGGTACAGCTATAAAACCAATTTCCTCGCAGAAAGCACCATTCAGCGTGGCGTTCGCTTTAAACAGCAGTATTTTGATACCCTGAATCGTGCCGAGCAGCAGTTTGGCGTACCCCAATCGATCATTCTTGGCATTCTGGGTGTGGAAACCGGTTTTGGCAGCAACAAAGGCTCCTTTGTCACCCGCGATGCGCTGGCTACTTTAGGTTTTAATGGCAGCCGCCGTAATGAATATTTTCAGGATGAACTGGCTGCACTGATTGCCTGGTCCTATAAAGATGGCATTCCTGCCTCTTCTGTAGTTGGTTCTTATGCCGGTGCTGTGGGCTACCCACAATTCATGCCTAGCAACATTACCAAGTTCGGTGTCGACTACGATGGCAATGGTCATATTGACCTGCGTAATTCTGCCGTAGATGCCATTGGCTCGATCGCCAACTATCTGGCCAACCATGGCTGGCAACGTAATCAGCCCATCGCTTTCCCGGCGCGTTATACCGGTCCCAATCCCGATGCGATCATTGCCAAGGATTTAACCCAACCTACCCCTTATGGCGTACTCAAGGCTCAAGGGGTTAGTCCAATGAATCCTATTGTGAAAATTGATGATCTGGACTTGGTCAATGTGATCCAGCTACAAGAAAATTATGGACCGGTTTACTACATTACTTACCCAAATTTTCAGGTGATTACCACTTACAATAAGAGCCGAATGTACGCGACTGCATTGTGGCTTTTAGGCACAGAAATCGTGAGCCGATAAGGCTCTTTTCTCCTCCCATTCACAAAAGTCAACAAATATTTAGGTGAAATAGTTCATATTTTGGACTTTTTACATACTTTGTTACATTTTAGATCATTTTTTAACCATTTATTGTTTATTTTCTGTTCTTTTCAAGACTATTTTAATTAAAGACTAGACAGGTTCTTATCTGCATGAATATTATCCTTCTCGTCAAATGTAGTTGCATAAGTTAAATATCAGGCTTGTTTATGAGGTTTTTTGTAGCTTTGACGCAACCTTGTAAACCAGCTGTTAGGAGTTGATTAGATGCATTCTTCTTTTCTGAAATATGTGCTGGCGATTGCCACGACGGTCACCTTGACCCAGTCGCAGGCAGAACTGGTTCAGTCGTCGTCGTTAAACCATGACCATGATCGTTCTCGTTTAGCCACCCGTGTATTAAACCGTGAAGCTCAAAGCTTCAATTCAAATTTTACCAACCTAAGCAGCCTTTCAATCACTGAACGTTCTGGCGATAAAGTTCGTCGTGAAACGATTGCAGCAAAAATTGAAGTCCCTGAAGATGAGCCTTCAGTGATTGAAAAACTGAACACTGTTGCTTCCAACACCGTTCGTAAATTCACACAAACTGGTACAGCATCTTGGTATGGTCGTCAGTTCCATGGCCGTAAAACTGCCAGCGGCGAAACTTTCGATATGAATGCCATGACTGCTGCTCACCGTAGCCTGCCATTGAACTGTTTCATCCGTGTGACCAACAAGAACAATGGTAAGAGTGTTGTAGTAAAAGTGAATGATCGTGGCCCATTCCATGGTAACCGTGTTCTGGATCTGTCTTATGGTGCTGCGAAACGCTTAGGCATCACCAACTCGGGTACTGCAAAAGTCAGTATCGAGCGTGTAGACGGTCCAAACTCTTAAGTTTGACGGGTAACACATTTGACATAAAGCCACATATTATAATGTGGCTTTTTTATTGGATGTTGTATTGTGCTGAAATTTGAACTCCCTGCTGCCCTCTTGCTCTTGCTTCTCTCTGCCCTGCTGGTGCGCTGGTCATTACAGGAAAGCTTATTTTCCTGACGAGTGTATTTTGACCACTGCCCTGTTCTGATTTATATTCAGAGAAAATAGCCGGACATGGAGGGAGCAATGAAAACGATCAAGGAATGGTTCGACGAATATAGCGACAGCCACCAAAACAAAACCAACAAACTGATTCATTGGATCTGCGTTCCAACCATCTATTTTTCCATTATCGGCATTCTGGCGCATTTCAGCGCGCTGCTCACTGCATTACTGCTAGTATTGGCAATGATCTTTTATACCCGTCTGGATATTGTATTGGCTGTAGCCATGGCAGCATTAACCCTAGTCATGGCCTGGCTGATCTGGATTTTACCGGTGGGCATAGGCTTTTATACGGCTCTGTTCGTTTTTGCCTGGATTGGGCAGTTCTACGGTCACAAAGTGGAAGGTAAAAAGCCTTCTTTCTTTAAGGATGTCCAATTCCTCCTCATTGGCCCTATTTGGTGCGTAGATGCTTATCTAGGCAAACTACTACCAAAATGGAAATCACGCCAAATACAGCCAATTTGAAGCATTTTACGAGGGGTAGGTTTTTCAACCACCTACCCTGTGCTTTAATTTAGATAAAAATCACTGCAAGATGATCTGAAATAGATAAAAACAGGTCAGAACCAGGACAAAATTCAGCAACAGTTTTTGCCACCAACAGCCCAGCAAAACACACACTACAACCGCCAAAATATAAGGATCAAATACACTTTCTCGTAATTGGCCCTGCTCCAGAAAAATAATTGGAGCAGCTATGACTAGCATCAGATGCGGTGCAGAATGACGTAGCATTTTTTGCAGGAAAATAGGCAACTGAATATTGAGATGCGGTTCCAGAAAAATATAGCGATTCAAAAACACCACGCCCGCCAGCCCTAAAAGTAACAACCAGCTCATTGCTCTACTCCTGTGTCTTGATCCAGATAAGCTGAAGCCAGCATGCCAATCAAAGCTGCAAGGATGAGGTATTGGGCATAGCCGAATAGACAACACAGAAACATCAAGCCGAAGCTGATCACCACACCCAGCAAGCTCGCTCGGGTTCGGATCAAAGGAATCATTAACAAGATAAACAGTGCAGCAATAGAAAAATCTAAATGCCAGTCTGCTAGTTGGGGCAACTGATAAGCTAGCAGAACACCTACAACACTAAAACTGCACCAAGCTAGGTAAAAGCAGAGCCCAGCTCCTAAGAGATAAGAAAATTGTAGTTTGTGTTGCTGCGTAGCTACAGCAAACAGCTCATCAGTTAAGAGAAACCCAACCAGCAAACGTTTTCCTAAAGAAAATTGCTGCTCTTGAGCCCGAAAGTTCAGGCCGTATAGCAAATGTTGTGTAGTCAAGATAAAGACACTAAACAGAATGGCAAAAAAGCTCTGCCCCTCTTGCAGCATGTTCAGGCTGAGTAACTGGGCAGCTCCTGCAAAGATAATCGCTGACATCGCCACCGCCTGCGTAGTCGTTAAACCGGCTTGCACTGCCATAGACCCAGCCAGTAATCCCCATGGTAAAACCGCCAGATTCAGTGGCATGATATCCCGAGCACCTTGTAAAAATAAGGTGGTATCTGTTCGATGTAAAAAAGAAATCGTACGTGTTTTTTTCAAGCGTGCCAGCATGTCATATTTCCCATAGCATTTAGTGCTATTTATTCAGAAGGTGGACTTGCCGGCTTGTATAAAATTGCTTATCAGAAATGGACTTTAACGCTGCGATAAATGTTGCAGATACTGCAAAGGAGTGACACCCAGACTGCGTTTAAAATGCCGGTTAAAATGGCTTTGATCAGAGAAACCACAACATTGTGCAGTCAGGGCAATACTATGACCTTGTTTTAGCAAACGTTGTGCTTTATGCAGCCTGATCTGTATCAGCCAGCTATGCGGAGGAAGTCCAACGGTACGCTTAAACTCACGCAGAAAATGCCAGGGACTTAAGCCCACCTGTTCTGCCAGTCCATTCAAAGAAAAATCATGTTCAGGCTCGGCCAG
Organism: Acinetobacter sp. HR7; assembly: GCF_000773685.1. GTDB lineage: Bacteria > Pseudomonadota > Gammaproteobacteria > Pseudomonadales > Moraxellaceae > Acinetobacter > Acinetobacter thermotolerans. The sequence goes on from NZ_JPQO01000015.1 coordinate 7,828, forward strand.
CATCAAATCTTTGGCTAGCTGAATTTTACTTTCAGCTTTGGGCAACAATACCGGTTCAGGACGTGAACGAGCATACAAGCGAATTATCTGAGTCAGCGTGGAAATATATAGGCTTTCTTTAAGCAACGTATTTTCAGGTTGTTCCAGAATATTGAACAGTAACACCAGCTGCTGGGCCAAACCTGGATCCTGAACGACCGCTTGTGGAAACCAGGGGCTTACATTTTTATATGGAAAAATATCCTGAGTAATCTCGGCAATCATTTCCGGGGTAGGATAAATGGCACGATAGCCCCAGCCAGTTTCTACGGCGGCAGAACCGGTATGGATCTCATCGGCATTGACCAGGATAATCGAGTCTTTCGGTGCGAAATGCTGATGACCAGTGCGCAGAAAGCTTTGTGCACCTTCTTCAATCACTGCAATGCAGTACCCTTCATGCACATGCTTGGAAAACTGGGTGTGATGATATCTGGCCTTCAGCAACTCCAGACCACCCAGCTCCCTAAAATGTAAAAAATGTGCTCGTTCCTGCATGTTGTGATGAATAGTGTGCCAATTTTTCTTCTAACTTAGCATGTCCTGTGCCAAGCGATAGAACAAAATTGCTGTTTTGATTTTATTTTTATCGGGATTTTACTGATACATTCGGCCTTGATGTTTTAACCAACCATCGACATGTTTACGGCTTGGATCATGATGGGTCCAGTGAATCACTCCACCCTTGTCGCTATATTCATATTCGCCATAAAACTCGACCTGATCGCCTTTTTGGATATTCCCGATTCGTGGTGCCAGATCGATATTATGTGCGACCAATACCGTCTGACCATTAGACAGTTCCAAAATAAACTTTTGATGACGCGAACCTTCATTATCATCTTTCAATACAGCTACAACCTGACCGCTCGCCTGAACCTGAAGATCACTTTGTCTTTGCTGATAAGCCTGTTCAATACGGTAGGTATCATCAGCAGTTGCAGGCTGTTGAACTTTAGCCTGCTCTTGAACCACGACTTCTGCTGCAGGTGCAAAGTTATTGCTTTGCTGCTTGGATTCCGATAAATCCAGCCCCAAGTAAGCAGCTACTAACAGTGCAATAACTGCCCCAATCCCCATATTGGTTTTATTTGCCATAATTCCTCCTTGATTAGTCTTTATTTAGCCATAAAAAAAGCCCCGAATGGGGCTTCTTTCTGCAGATAATTTTGCTTAAAGCAACAATTATTTAGCAGCAGCTTGAGCAGCAGCAACTTCTTCAGCGAAAGAAAGTTCAGCTTTTTTCTCAATACCTTCACCCACTTCGAAACGAGTGAAGCCAGCAACGGTAGTACCAGTTGCTTTAAGGACTTCAGCAACTTTCTTGTCGTTGTCGATTACGTATTGTTGACGTTCAAGAACAACTTCGTTCAGGTATTTCTCAACAGAACCTACAACCATCTTCTCAACGATGTTTGCTGGTTTGCCAGATTCAAGAGCTTTCGCTTCAGCGATTTCTTTTTCTTTCGCGATCAGTTCAGCTGGAACTTGTTCAGCAGTTACTGCAACTGGGTTGAACGCAGCGATGTGCATTGCCAGACCTTTACCAGTTTCAGCATCACCTGAGTAAGAAACTACAACACCAATTTTCAGACCGTGTTTGTAAACAGCCAGGTTTTCGCCTTCTACGATTGCAGCACGACGTACTTGGATGTTTTCACCGATTTTTTGAACCAGCGCGATACGAGCTTCTTCAACAGTAGCGCCATCTTCAAGTTTAAGTTCAGCGATTTTTGCAGCGTCAGTTTCACCAGCAGCAAGAGCAGCTTTAGCAACTTTAGCAGAGAAGTTTGCAAAGTTTTCGTCTTTAGCAACGAAGTCAGTTTGACAGTTCACTTCTACAAGAATAGCTTTGTTGCCTTCTTGAGCGATAGTGATTGCGCCGTCAGCTGCAATGTTACCTGCTTTTTTAGCAGCTTTTGCTTGACCAGATTTACGAAGGTTGTCAATCGCAAGTTCGATGTCACCATTCGCTTCTGTCAGCGCTTTTTTACATTCCATCATTGCCAAACCAGTACGTTCGCGCAATTCTTTAACCATGCTTGCTGTAACTGCAGTCATGTGAATCTCCTAAATTCGGTAGAAAATGAATTCTTTTTAGAACAGAAACGGCCCAGAGGATTCTCATGGGCCGCCTGCTTACACGACGCTTACTTTGCCACCATCACATGATGCAAAAATGACAAGCTTGCGTCTTAGCGCATTAAGCCTCAGAAGCAGGAGCTTCTTCAGCTTTAGCTTGTGCGTTTGCTTGTGATTGAGCGTATTCTTTACCAGCAATAATCGCATCAGCCATAGCAGAAGCATAAAGAGTAACTGCACGGATTGCGTCGTCGTTACCTGGGATTACGTAATCAACGTTGTCTGGGTTAGAGTTAGTATCTACCACACCGATTACAGGAATACCAAGGTTTTTAGCTTCTTTGATCGCGATAGCTTCGTGGTCAACGTCGATAACGAACAGTGCGTCTGGTAAACCACCCATGTTTTTAACGCCACCAAGAGAACGTTCAAGTTTTTCCATCTCACGAGTACGTTCTAAAGCTTCACGTTTAGTCAGCTTAGCGAAAGTGCCGTCTTGAGATTGAGTTTGAAGGTCTTTCAGACGGTTGATTGACTGACGAAGAGTTTTCCAGTTAGTCAACATACCACCTAACCAACGGTGATCAACGTATGGTTGACCTGCGCGTTGAGCTTGTTCACGGATGATGTTAGAAGCAGCACGTTTAGTACCAACGAACAAAACTTTGTTCTTTTTGCTTGCTAATTGGTTAGCGAAGTTCAAAGCATCATTTAACGCAGGAACAGTGTGCTCAAGGTTGATGATGTGAATTTTGTTACGAGCGCCAAAGATGTATTGACGCATTTTTGGGTTCCAGAAACGAGTTTGGTGACCAAAGTGCGCGCCAGCTTGTAGAAGGTCACGCATGCTTACGTTGTAATCTGCCATTTTCTTTACCTTAAAGATTTGGGTTAGGCCTCCATATATCCGCATTCTCCACCCTTGCGGGCACCCAGAGTAATGTGACGATATATGTGCGGATTTTTAATACACCATTCATCAACTTCCGTAAATGAATTCACGAAAAAGCATTTGATAAAATGGGCGGCTATTTATACCATAGTCCCACACAAATTTCCAAAAGTTTTTAGAGATCATGAACACTACTTATCAAGCTCCCCGTCGTTTAATTAAATCCGCTGAAGATATCGAAAAGATGCGCGTAGCTGGACGACTGGCGGCAGAAGTTTTGGATATGATCAAACCGCATATCAAACCAGGTGTTTCTACACTTGAATTGGATACGATTTGTCATGACTACATTGTAAATGTACAGAATGCAATTCCGGCATGTTTGGGCTATGGTGCAGCACCTGGCCGCCCTGCTTTCCAGCACACCATCTGTACTTCTGTGAACCACGTGGTATGTCACGGTATTCCATCAGAAAACAAGATCCTGAAAAAAGGTGACATTCTGAACATCGACGTGACCGTGATCAAAGATGGTTTCCACGGTGATACCAACATGATGTATATCGTGGGTGGTGAAACTTCGATTCTGGCAAACCGTCTGTGCAAAGTAGCGCAAGAAGCCATGTACCGCGGTATTGAAGCGGTTAAACCAGGTGCAACCATTGGTGACATCGGCCATGTGATTCAAAAATATGTTGAATCTGAACGCTTTAGTGTGGTTCGTGAATACTGTGGTCACGGTATTGGCACTACTTTCCATGATGAACCACAAGTTCTGCACTATGGCCAGCCAAATACCGGCATGATCCTTGAAGAAGGCATGACTTTTACCATTGAGCCAATGGTCAATGCCGGCGTTTGGCAAACCAAACTGCTGGGCGATAAGTGGACTGTAGTGACAAAAGATCACAAATTATCTGCTCAATATGAACACACTCTTTTGGTAACAAAAAATGGCGTAGAAGTCCTGACTGCACGTCCAGAAGAAGATTTATCACGCTTCCAGTCATAAGACTTACAGGAAGTGCACAAAAAAGGCTGCCCACACGCAGCCTTTTTTATTTTATATTTCACATATAGTGCGAAGAATAGGTGTTGCCTGCATCTCTTGGGTTCTTCAACTTCAATATCGAAGTTCAAGATGATTTTCGGGCATTAAAACACTTTTTCCGTCAAATTTTCGCAATTCTTTTTCCCAAGGTGCACCAATTTGGGCTAAGATATTGTGATTTTTATTTTTTAATCCCTATAAGAAGGAATACTGCCGTGGACGTACGTCTCTCTGATCGTGTCAATAGCATCAAACCGTCCCCTACACTTGCTGTTACCAACAAGGCTGCTGAACTGAAAGCTGCTGGTAAAAACGTAATTGGTTTAGGCGCAGGTGAACCGGATTTCGATACCCCACAACACATCAAAGATGCAGCAATTGCAGCGATTAACAATGGTTTCACCAAATATACAGCTGTTGACGGTACGCCAGGTCTTAAAAAAGCAATCATTGCTAAATTAAAACGCGACAACAACCTTGAATACGCGCCAAATCAAATCCTGGTTTCTTGCGGTGGTAAACAATCATTCTTTAACTTGGCACTTGCTTTGTTAAACAAAGGCGATGAAGTGATCATCCCTGCACCATACTGGGTAAGCTACCCTGACATGGTGATCATCGCTGAAGGTACTCCAGTGATCGTGAAATGTGGTGAAGAACAACGTTTCAAAATCACTCCTGCTCAATTAGAAGCTGCAATCACTGACAAAACTCGTTTAGTGGTTCTGAACAGCCCTTCTAACCCTACAGGCATGATCTACACTAAAGCTGAATTAGAAGCTTTAGCTGAAGTACTTCGTAAATACCCTAACGTAATGGTTGCGTCTGACGACATGTACGAACCAATCCGTTGGGACGATGAGTTCTACAACATCGCAACTGTTGCACCAGACCTTTACGACCGCGTAATCGTACTGAACGGTGTATCTAAAGCTTATGCAATGACTGGCTGGCGTATCGGCTACGCAGCGGGCCCTGCTAAACTGATCGGTGCGATGAAAAAAATCCAGTCTCAATCAACTTCAAACCCAACTTCTATTTCACAAGTTGCTGCTGAAGCTGCATTGAATGGTCCTCAAGACGTACTGAAACCTATGGTTGAAGCGTTCAAACGTCGTCACGACTTAGTTGTGAATGGTTTAAATGACATCAAAGGTATTACTTGCCTGCCTGCTGACGGTGCATTCTATGCATACGCAAACATCAAACCATTAATCCGTGCGAAAGGTCTGAACTCTTGCACAGAATTCGCTGCTTGGTTACTGGAAGAAACTGGTGTTGCAGTGGTTCCTGGTGATGCATTCGGTCTAGGTGGTTACATGCGTATTTCTTATGCAACTGCTGATGAAGTACTTGTAGATGCGCTTGCACGTATCAAAAAAGCTGCTGATTCAATCGAAGGCGTAGATGCTGCGATTGCTTCTATCGAAGCTGCTAAATAATTAAAGACTTTCTACGTTTTTAATTGAAAAACCCGCGGTATTCGCGGGTTTTTCTTTTGCTTGTTTTTAAATGATTCGCATACTTTTTTTCTTACTTGTGGACTTTCAAAATTAAAGTTCATTCTTTATCAGCATTAAACATTTCAATCACTTCTGCTTCAGTCATTTTCTTGGTCTGATTATTAAATGCATAAAATGTTGGCTTACTATCAATATAGATCTCGAGATTTAAATTCAGATCTTCCGGCAGCTCATCCAAAGTAAATACATTGATATTGGCAAATGAATGGTCTTTGGTTCGCCAGAACAGCATAGTGCCACAGGCATTGCAAAAGCCGCGCTCTGCCCACTCGGAAGAGCTATATACACTCAAATACTGCTGCTCTGTAAAATCCATCTTTTCGATATCAATCGACAATAAAGGTCCACTAGTCTGGCGACGGCACATGGAACAATGGCACGCAGCGACTTCATGGTTCTTAAGCTCTACTTCAAATTGTGTTGCTCCGCATAAACATCTTGCTTTCATGATTATTCCTTACGAAGGTTATTCTTTTTGTTTTAACCATAAATCTATAGTTCATTCCACTTCGATCCGATATGTTTAGATTGCTGATTGTTTATTCACTCTCAAAATTAAGTTCTATTTAAGAGATCAAAATAATAAGGACAGCCCATGAATATCCAAAATCTTTCCGGTCTGGAAATTATGCTAGAGATGTGCGACGGCAATATTCCAATGCCGACGATGGCCACTACAATTCCCATGACTGCGCACTCAGTCGAAGCTGGACAGGTCATCTTCTTAGTTCAAGCGGATGAACATCATCTCAACCCCATGGGTGGCGTGCATGGCGGTTTTGCTGCGACTGCACTAGATTCTGTTACTGGCTGTGCCGTATTTTCCATGCTAGAAGCAGGTGTCAGTTACACTACCATCGACCTGAATGTAAAGATGTGCCGTCCTGTTCCGATGTATAAAGAACTGAAAGCCATTGGCAAGACCATCAATATCAGCAAGAGCTTAGGCATTGCAGAAGGTCATCTCATAGATGCAGATGGAAAGCTCTACGCCTATGCCACAGCGACCTGCATGATCTTTCGTCCTTAAAGTTGCTTAACCTGCTTTCTTTAAAGCCTTAATCAGCTGGTTTTGATTCAAGCAAAGATCACGCTGACTACCTTTATGGAAACAGTAGTATTTCAGGGCACTATCCAGTTCAACTGATAACATTTTTCCTTCAGAGATTGACCAGACTTTGCAACGGTTAGAACCGGACAACGCACTACCTGCTAGCTGAAATAAGTACACATCATTTTCACGTTTCAAAGGGAATTTACGACCATCATCAGGATGCTCAGCTCGCAGACGACATTCTTCATTGATCAGCCATTTCTCACTAAACCACAACTGCAATAAATCACCGAGGAACAAGTCCTGACGACCAAAAGGCCAAACATTGATATAAGTCCCTTCCACAGGCGTATGGTATTGTTCAGGATTGGAAATAATTAACAGATAGTTTTCTTGGTAGAAATCAAGATTTGTAAAAATTTGAGGGATAGTGAGCGTATTCATTCGCTTTCTCCGATTTAGCCATTTTTGTGCTGGCAAGTTGGTTTAAATCCACACTGTTTGACCATCTGGTCAAACGACTTTCTGTTTTCAATCTAGCAACTCAAATAAATGCTGACAAGCATTTTTTAGGATTTTCAGCTGATTGTTTAAATTAAAATCAGACACACCCGATTTCGTATAAATCTGCAAGTTTTTGCTTGACCCTCGTCAAAATCTCTCTATAATCGCATTCAGATTCTCCCATAGCTCAGTCGGTAGAGCGACGGACTGTTAATCCGCAGGTCCCTGGTTCGAGCCCAGGTGGGAGAGCCAAATTCAAGAAAGCCCGCAGCATTAAAGCGGGCTTTTTTATTGGCTAAATTTCATAATTTAAATCACCCTATTTGTCACCTTCCAAGAAAAACTAACCAACCAATTTTTCTATTAAAAGACCTATATCTTTTTTAAATTGACTCCCCTGTTCTGTCTTTATGCGAAGCAAAGATTCTAAACTATTAACTTAGGCTATTTTTCTATATTAAATTTAAGGCATAAAAAATCCCCCATTACGGAGTAATGCCAGTCAGTTAA
>NZ_JPQO01000016.1 GCF_000773685.1 Acinetobacter sp. HR7
GTAATAGTGCGTAAGTCCTAGATAATTTGTATCAATACGAACAACATATCTTTCCCTTAGCCGAAATAGATACTCCCCCTCAATCATTAAAATTACCAAGCAACATAAATAGATATTTTCTTAGAAGTATTGGTGTGGACGTCTTACAAGGAGATAAAGATATCTACACATTTACTAAACTTCCTACCTTTCTCATTTTAGGAATAGTTAGTTCCAATTTTTCATCAAAAATGAGGGCAAGTCGAGTTTCCTTAAAACAAGGAATATGTAGACCATCAAATTTAGTAATGCCTGAATATCTACTTGGATACATGAGGAATAAAGCGTTAGAAATTCAAGAAAAAAGAAGAAATATGTCTAATGATCAACAAAATAAAATAGAGAAAGCTGCTTTAGATAATCTTGATAAAACCGCTGATTCAAAATCTTTTGAAGCAATGATGCATGATTATAATATTTTTGGTGATGCAATATTTGAATAACCTCCTAACCATCTTTAAAAAGGGAGGAACTACGTAGATTTGATGCTGTCTTTGAATTCACGAGAAGTCCCCCTTTACAAAAGGGGGATTTAGGGGGATTCCCTTGAGGATTCATTCAAACAATGCTGATAAATCAGTTCAACAACATCATCAATCTGTCTCACCACTTGCCTATTATCAAATCTTAGAATATTCAATCCCAGTTGATCCAAAGCTTCATCACGAATTCGATCTGATTCTAATCCATCATCCGTAAAGTGCTGACTACCATCACATTCAATGACCAAATTCGCTGCTGGACAGTAAAAATCTACAATGTAATTTAAAATTGGTTTCTGGCGGTAAAACTGCAAACCTAAAATTTGTTTGCCACGAAGTTTTGACCAAAGCAGCTTTTCAGCCTCAGTCATGTTATTGCGTAAATCACGAGAGGCTTGTTTTAAGTTTTTATTGTAGGGTTTCATTTTTATTCTACTAATTTGTTTTTATTAATCCCTCCTTTTGCACCATACATGGCTCACCTTTAAGAAAGGGAGGAATTACGCGGATTTTATGCTGTCATTAAATTCGGGGGGAAGTCCCCCTTTGCAAAAGGTGAGAAGCATTGCTTCGCAAGAGGGGATTCTATTCTACTTAAACCTCTCCAAAAACTTCTCCAACTCCTCCGTCACTACCACCCTTTTCCTTCCTTTCAGCTGTTCCTTATCCAGCAACCCTTCTGAATCCACCACCACAACCTTATGTCCATCCTGTTTTAACCGATCGACACCTTCAAACAGCATCCTCACTCCCACATCATGAATTAAACTCAGATTTGTGAGATCCAGAACAATCGTACTTTTCCCGGCTGGTTCATCTTGCAATATCCTTAACAGCATTTCCGACTCGGTAAACTGCAATACGCCACGCAGTTCATAGACCACGACATTATTCTTTTTGCCGACAATGTAACGGCTTTGCAGAATGGTCTGTGCCGAAGGCGTACCTTCCATCAAGTGCAGCCCCATATCCCGTGCCAGATTTTCAAAGATTCTTAGCCCCCGTACACTGTTACCATGCTCATCAATCTTAGGGGAAAACACTGCAATCCCGACCTGCCCGGGCAACACACCAATAATCCCGCCAGCCACCCCACTTTTGGCTGGAATACCCACTGTGGTCAGCCAGTCTCCGGCAGCGTCATACATACCACAGCTCAACATAACACTTAATACCTGTCGAACCACGGAACGATCTAACAAGCGCTTACCGGTTTTCGGCTGTATCCCGCCATTGGCCAAGACACTGGTCATCACCGCCAGATCTTTGACCGTGACCTTGATGGCGCATTGCTTGATATAGCCATTAACCATTTCTTTCGGATCATCCTCCAGTACACCAACAGTACGCAGCATGTAACCGATCGACATATTCCGAAAAGCTGTCTTGATTTCAGACTGATATACCTGCTCGTCAAAAGAAAGTTCCCGTCCTGCTAACGCACTCAAAAAACGGCGGATCTGCTCAGCACGCGCTACGGTTTTCTTATACGGAATCAGGGAATGAGTGGTGATCGCACCAGAATTAATCATCGGATTCTTGGGAATATTGCGTTCTTTATCCAGCGAAATCTGGTTAAAGGCTTCACCAGAGGGCTCTACCCCGACTTTTTCTAATACCTTAGCTAGCCCGATCTCTTTAATGGCCAAGGCATAGGTAAAAGGCTTGGATAGGGATTGCATGGTAAATTCCACTTCATCATCCCCAGCAGAGTAAATCGTGCCATCTACGGTGGAAAGTGCCAGCCCAAGCCGGTCTGGATTGACATTGGCCAGTTCCGGAATATAGTCCGCCAGTTTGCCTTTATCATTCGCGGCGCAGGCCGACAACACATGCTTTAAATAATCCGGGACAGGTGTTTTCATCCGAATGGCCTTTAAATTTTTTATCCTGATTTCACCTTAATTTTTTAGGATAAAACTTCAAGTATGGATGGGTAGCGTTTTGCAACATGATTGAGCCTATGCTATTTACCGGCATAAAAGTTGAGGTTTAAAAAGCGAAAGAGTTCCATTTTTTAAATTTTCAATTTGATCGACAAGATCTCTTTCAGGCTTCTATTTTTAAAGCTATTCTTGACCACGGAAAATGATATTATTCATCTAACGGCTAATATTCGACCTACGCATGCTCTCTTCAGATCTTACTTTTTATAGCTTACTGGTGCCGAGTATTATGTCGAGCCTGGGAATCATCACGCTCGGTATTTCCCATTATAAAGGCTTACCCCGTTATTTAAGCTCTTACGCCTATGCCCTGATTCTGTTCGGTTTGGCAATCTTGCTGAATACCGTTTTATCCGGGTCAGCGTTAATCGAAATCTCCAGTCTTGTAGCTGTTCTGTATTTCCTGTCCTGTGCATTTCACAGTAAAGCGATTTATGAGCGTTTAAACGTCGACTATTTTTGGCTGACCTATATTTACCTGATTAGCTTAGGTGCATTCGGCATTTACTACTATACCCAGGTAACGGTAGACCAGACCGCCCGCCTGCTGATTATCGGGATAATTACTGCAGCCATCTATCTGCACCGTCCGATGGCTTTTATTCAATCAACCCCACGCTTGCAGATTGACCGATATCTGAAAGTCATGACCTTTGTGACCGCGTTTATCGCCATTGGACGTGCTGTCCTCCTAACTGCTTTAATTAAGGATCAGGGATTCGTCGCGCATTACGCACCCGCATGGGCATTGACCCAATTGCTACTGCTGTTAATTGAGTTGATTTTCTTAGGCATGTTCATCAGCTGTGCGATTTTGGATCTGGTATTAAGGCTCCAACAGGAACGCTATCGCGATCCGTTGACCGGCTTATTAAACCGTCGTGGACTTGAAGCCTATATTCAAAAAATAGATCCTAATCCCAAGTTACAGCATGCAGTTTTAATGGCAGATTTAGACCATTTCAAGTCCGTGAATGATCGTTACGGGCATCAGGTCGGTGATCTGGTGTTACAGCATATTAGCCAGATCCTGAAAGCCACTATTCGCAACAAAGACCAAGTAGCACGGATTGGTGGTGAAGAGTTTTTGATCGTCTTGCCGCACATTCAAAAGGATGCCGCCCTGAAAATTGCAGAACGCATCCGTTTGCAACTTGAAGCCACCCCATTACAGCATGAGCAGCAGTCCATTTATCTGACCATTAGTATCGGGGTCTACTTCTTCAAAGATCCTGCACAGATTGAAGAAGCCATCGTAGCGGCCGACCAGCATCTGTATCAGGCCAAGCAAATGGGTCGTAATCAGGTGCAATCTGCATAGAAGAATTTTTCATATATGTAGGGAATAATCATGCAATTGATGAGTAAATTTATTGTTTAATTTTCATTTAATTTAAAAATAATTCATTTTCCTACATTGTTTCAATTGCTTGCATTTAACATCATCCATGCTTCAATTCATCATTAATATCAGTACAAACTAATAAGAAAATTTGTTTGATTTTTGTTTAATTTTTCTTACCAATATAAGTTATTATGTTCAAAATCTCTCCCAGACTCGCCTGATCAATGTTCGATGCCCAGCTGAACTTTTACAGCATACTCATCCCTATTACCATTATCTGTTTGGGGATTGCGATCGCCTGTCTGTATATTTTTCAAAGACTGCCGCGCTATTTAGCAAGCTATTCGCTGGCCTTAGTCTGTGTCGGTTTCAGTCTGCTGCTGCAAACTGTCCTGACTGAAGATTTTCTAGAAATTGTTTTAGGCCCGCTTTTCGCCATCTATTTTTTAGGCTGTGCCTTGCATATCTATGCCATCCATGAGCGTCTCCATCTGCCTGCCCGTTGGCCTGTGCTGATTAGCCTGATTTTTTCAGGTTCGATCGCCATTTTCTATTTTTCTGCGATTGAGCAGCAACAAGTGTATTCACTGCTCGTGACCAGTTTTACTACGGCTGCCATTTTCCTGCATCGCCCGATTGCACTATGGCAGCACCGCGCCAAACTAAAAATTGACCAGGCTTTAAAAGTCCTGATTTTAGTGGTCGTGTTCTTCATTATCATGCGTGCAGTGCTTTTTAGTTTCCTGATGCAAGGGGATGATCCTCTCTCCTCTTATGATGGTTTATGGGCTTTTACTCAGTTACTGCGTTTATTGGTTGATATTATATTTTTAAGTTTGTTCTTTAATGGCGCTTTTCAGGAAGTCGTGGTACGCCTGAGCCAGGAACGCAATTATGATCCATTAACTGGTTTATTGAATCGGCGCGCTTTAGAACAATATCTGACCAAAATTAAAAACCAGCCAGGTACGCAAAAAGCGGTCCTGATTGCAGACCTTGACCATTTTAAACAGGTTAATGACCAGTATGGGCATACCTTTGGCGATCTGGCCCTGCAACATGTCAGCCAGATATTCCAGCAGAACATTCGCAGCTCGGACAAAGTGATTCGTATGGGCGGTGAAGAGTTCCTGATCTTATTGGATCAGTGCCCGCATGCCAAAGCATTACAGATTGCAGAACGCATTCGCAGTTCCGTCGAGAATATGCCCCTGCAATACCGCGGTCAGTGCATTCATTTAACCATCAGTGTCGGTGTCAGCTTTTTTAAACAGTCGGATGAATTTGAACGTGCCTATAACCAGGCCGATGAATTGCTATATCAAGCCAAAAATCAAGGCCGGAATCGCGTCCATTTTCAGCCAAATCTCGCCTAACTCACTTTTATGGGCTTTAAAAAAAAGAGCATTAGCATGCTCTTTTTTATATATCTGGTGATTATTTCACCTTGGTTTTGCGAATCATTTTGTATAGCAACTTCGGTGAAATGCGTGAAACCAGCACCCCGATTTTTTCTTTGGTGCCACCAACCACGATATATTCCTCACCCTGCTGCAAGGCTTTGACCGTCTGTTGAGCAAAGTCTCCCGGAGCCAGACCATTTTCAATCGCCTCATCTTGCTTGGCCTGTGGCTTGCCTTCACCATTTAAGGCATTAAAAGACACATTGGTTTTGACAAAGCCCGGGAAAATCACCGACACGCCAATGCCCTGATCCGACACTTCCGCACGCAGACTATTGGCCCACATGTGAATGGCGCCTTTGGCTGCGGAATAGGACGCGCGATATTGGGTACCAAGCAATCCGGCCACACTGGAAATAAAGGCAATCCGGCCCGATTTCTGTTTCAGGAACGTTGGCAATACGGTTTTGGTCAGGAATACCTGCGAGAAATAGTCCACTTCCATAATGGCACGCTCGGTTTGCATGGTGGTTTCCTGAATCAGTGCACGCAGGCTTAAACCTGCATTATTGATCAGCCAGTCAATACGGCCTTTCTGTTCCAGCACCGTGGCATAAGCCTTTTCCACTTGGCTTTCATTGGTAATGTCAGCCACAACTGATAAATGCTGATCCGGATTTGGCAAACTGAGACGGACATTTTCCAGTTCTTCAAAGCGGCGTGCGGTTAGAACGATTTGTGCGCCCTGTGCTGCACATTCCTGTGCAATTGCCTTGCCGATCCCTGAAGATGCCCCGGTAATCCATACCACTTTCCCATTTAAATTTTCCAGCTTTGCCATTGATCCCTCTTATTCAATATGTGAAGCCTGTTTTATTTCTTCATCTAAAAATGCCAAAAAATGCTCGAAGTAATAACCGATGGTATCTGCATCATGCAGACTACCCAATTTGTCAAAACGTTTATAACCGAGCTGCGTGGTTAAATTAATCACACCATTCAAAGTTTTATCAACCACGACATTGAATTTTAATAACTGTTTTGGCTGACGCACCAGCTGAGTTACGCCCTGATCGACCACTTCGGTAAAGGCTTTTAACGCCGGAGAGACATAGTGCGAATTGCCGGATTTGATTTCTTGGACATAACTATAGAGTTCCAGCACCAGATTTTTTTCGACTGGATACCGCACATAGTAATCGCCTTCAATTTCATGGGTCATTTCATACAGATAATTCACTAGAGGAAGCAAGCGGTCATTGCCAAAGAAAGACACCGACCACGGCATATATTTACGTGTTGTGCCTTTAATCTGTTGAATGATTTTTTCAGATTCCTGATCTGCCGACGTCGACATCCGTGCCAGCCGGCCAAAGACCTGTTCGATAATTTCACAGGCAATATCCGCCAAAGTTTCACCTAATGGTTTGGACAGGCTGTTGGACTCACCGTCATTTAAACGTGCATGGATCTCGCGGAAACGGTGATGAGTTTCGGGCTGGATTTGTAGTGATATCTTGTAGCTCATCTCAGTCTCCTCTGCTGCGAGTCATCATTATTCTAATATGCGATGAGTCGCCTTTCTGTTGTTCTATCATAGCCAAGCGTAGCTCACAAGCTTCATGGTTCAAGAATGCATCGGCTTGGGCTGCCGCAGCTGCCATTTTTTTTGCTACAATAGATGCAATTTTTTATCTACTTTTGATCTGTTTAGACTATGACTGATTCAGCGCAAAATATTGCTACGACCTACGATCCTACCGAGATCGAGAAAAAATGGTACAAAACCTGGGAAGAGCGTGGCTACTTCAAGCCGTCTCAAAAAGGCGAATCATTCTGTATCATGATTCCGCCGCCAAACGTCACCGGTAGCTTGCACATGGGTCATGGTTTTAACAATGCCATCATGGATGCGCTGACCCGTTACAACCGTATGTCAGGCAAAAATACCCTATGGCAACCAGGTACTGACCATGCCGGTATCGCGACGCAAATGGTGGTAGAACGCCAGCTCGGTGCGCAAGGCATCAGCCGTCATGACCTGGGCCGTGAAAAGTTCATTGAAAAAGTCTGGGAATGGAAAGAACAGTCTGGTGGCAATATTACTCGCCAAATCCGTCGTTTAGGTTCTTCTGTAGACTGGTCTCGTGAACGCTTCACCATGGATGAAGGCTTGTCCAATGCAGTAAAAGAAGTGTTCGTAAAACTACACGAAGAAGGCCTGATTTACCGCGGCAAACGTCTGGTGAACTGGGACCCTAAATTGCAAACTGCACTTTCTGACTTAGAAGTTGAATCTGATAAAGAAGAACAAGGTTCACTTTGGCACTTCAAATATTTCTTTGAAGATAAAACACTGCGCACCAAAGATGGTAAAGATTACATCGTGGTGGCAACCACTCGTCCTGAAACCTTACTGGGTGATACTGCAGTTGCAGTCAATCCTGAAGATGAGCGTTATGCACACTTGGTTGGCAAGAACATCATTCTGCCAATTACTGGTCGTCCGGTTGCCATTGTTGCGGACGAATATGTTGAAAAAGAATTTGGTACAGGTTGTGTAAAAATCACCCCTGCACACGACTTCAATGACTATGAAGTGGGTAAACGCTGCAACCTGCCTATCATCAATATTTTCAACAAAAATGCTGAAGTCTTAGCTGAGTTCGAATACATCGAGAAAGCTGGCGAGCAGATTTCTAAAACCATTCTTGCGCCTAGTGAATACGTCGGTTTAGAACGCTTTGAAGCACGTAAAAAACTGGTTACACAAGCAGAAGCTGAAGGCTGGTTAGATCAAATTCAGCCATATACCCTGAAACCACCTCGCGGTGACCGTTCAGGCGTGATCGTTGAGCCATTACTGACTGACCAATGGTATGTGAAAATCGCGCCACTGGCGAAACCAGCGATTGAAGCGGTTCAAGACGGTCGTATCAAGTTCGTTCCTGAACAGTACAGCAATATGTACATGGCTTGGATGAACAATATTCAGGACTGGTGTATCTCACGTCAATTATGGTGGGGTCACCGTATCCCAGCTTGGTATGACCTTGAAGGTAATGTTTACGTTGGTCGTAACGAGGAAGAAGTTCGCGCGAAACACAACATCGCTGCTGACGTTGAGCTGAACCAAGACGAAGACGTACTGGATACCTGGTTCTCTTCTGGTCTTTGGACATTCTCAACTTTGGGTTGGACTGGTGACGAAGCGAAAGACAAAGAAAATTATTTCTTAAATACTTTCCACCCGACTGACGTACTGGTAACTGGTTTCGACATCATCTTCTTCTGGGTTGCCCGTATGATCATGATGACCATGCACTTCATGAAGAATGAAGATGGCACACCGCAAGTACCGTTTAAAACTGTGTATGTACACGGTCTGGTACGTGATGGTGAAGGTCAGAAGATGTCTAAGTCTAAAGGTAACGTCCTTGATCCATTAGACCTGATTGACGGTGTTGATCTAGAAACTCTGGTTCAGAAACGTACTTACGGTTTGATGAACCCTAAACAGGCTGCGAAGATCGAAAAATCGACTCGTAAAGAATTCCCAGAAGGTATTCAGGCTTACGGTACTGACGCAGTTCGTTTCACATTCTGTGCATTGGCAAACACTGGCCGTGACATCAAGTTCGACATGAAACGTGTGGAAGGTTACCGTAACTTTGCCAACAAAATCTGGAACGCAACCCGTTTCGTATTGATGAACATTGAAGGCCAAGAGATTGGTCAGGAAGTTCGTAGAGACCTTTGGGAATTGCCTGAACAATGGATCGTGAGCCGTCTGCAAAAAGCGGAACAAGCAGTTCAGCAAGCATTTTCGACTTACCGTTTAGACTTGGCTGCACAAGCGATCTACGAGTTCATCTGGAATGAATACTGTGACTGGTATGTCGAGCTGACTAAACCAGTTCTGAACGATGCCAATGTTTCTGAAGAACGTAAAGCAGAAGTTCGTCGTGTACTGTTGGCTGTGATGGAGGCATCTTTACGTCTTGCACATCCAATCATGCCTTACCTGACTGAAGAAATCTGGCAAACACTTGCACCTAAACTGGGGATCGCTGGTGAAACCATCATGCTGGCCCAATACCCTGTTGCCGATGAAGCACTGATCAATGAGCAGGCTGAAGCGGATATGCAATGGCTGCAAGGTCTGATCGGTGCGGTGCGTAACATCCGTGGTGAAATGGGCTTAGGTAATGCGCGTCTGTTACCAGTCCTTCTTCAGAACACCACTGATGCTGAAAAAGCACAAATCACCCGTATCGAAGCGCTGTTCAAGGCATTGGCGAAAGTTGAAAGCATCACCTTCCTGGCTGATGGCGAACAACCACCATTGTCTTCTTCTTCTGTAGTCGGTCATGTGTCAGTATTCGTTCCAATGAAAGGTCTGATTGATCCTAAAGCGGAATTGGGTCGCCTGCAAAAAGACCTGGACAAAGTTCAGAAACAGCATGACCAGATCGCCAACAAACTTTCAAATGAAGGTTTCGTAAGCAAAGCACCTGCAGCAGTGGTTGAAGGTGAACGTGCGAAACTTACTGAATTTGCTGATCAGTTAGCGAAAATTAAAGCGAATATGGAGCAGATTGCGGCGCTTTAATGCTGTAATTTGATTCAAAAAATCCCCTCTTAGTGAGGGGATTTTTTTAGTTCCAATAATTTTTAAGAATTTCTATTAGCCAATTAAGTACAGGAACTAATAATACTGCCCATTGAGTATTCTTTGGTACTTCATTAATAATGATAATTGGCTGCTGTTTTACAGGGTGATTTTGCTTTTTAGACTTTGACTTCTTACGTCTAGCCATAAATTCTTTACCTTTTTAAAAAGAGAATTTGGGACTACACGTTTGAGTTTTTTTATAAATATGCCCCAAACGTGTAAATAATACAGTTTGGTCATAAGCGATTGCTCAAGCAGAAATGGAGAGATTCTTTTGAATTGAAAAATTACGAGTAGTTATAAAAATAATTGGCAAAGTTATTAATAAAAATAATTTCAGAAGTGATGAGAGTATGTCTGGGCTTTCTGTACGTTTTTCTAAATTTTTAAGACACAATACTAAAGCTGACTTTGCAATGTCTTGTTTAACTTCAGACTCGATATCGAAATAGGATAAAATTCCAACTCGTCTAGAATATTTCGAATAAATCCGATTACTTAAGCATTCGCGATCTTCAAAGGCTCTAAAGCTCTGATCTAAAACATGTGATAAAACTTTTAAGTAACGTTTTAAACAACTAACAGGTACACCATCATTAGCTTGTTTAAGCTGATGCATCTCTTTCTCTTTTAATCTCATACTTCTATAAGAAATCCAAGATTGTCTAAAACTTATATTTCTTTCCAAATTTAAAATTCTCCAGGTTTTAAAAACTTAAAATTAAAGCATAAACTCCATATATTGTTATTAAATAAAATAATAAACACAATATATAGGAAAATCAATCTTCAAGATTATGTATTGAATCCCTCACCCCAGCCCTCTCCCATAGGGAGAGGGAGCATCATTTGATTTAATACCAATGTGAATTTTATATTGGAGTTCCCTCTCCTCTTAGGCATAGGTATCTACACATC
>NZ_JPQO01000017.1 GCF_000773685.1 Acinetobacter sp. HR7
GTTTAGCCTTTCGACTATCGCTACGTTGCACCAGTGACACTTATTCCCTCCACATGCAACGCATGCCAATCCGTAAAACGGACACGCAGGAGCAGGCAAAGCTCGATCTATGATGCTTATTTGATGAATAAAAACACGTATTAACGAAGACTTATCATTTTGAGACTTGATCTAAACACTGTTTGTTGTGAAAATAGAGTTCAGGTACAAGCCTTAGTGTGAAATCATAACGGTCGCCAAACCTTATGATCTTCGTTATTCGATGTTGTAGCATCAAATAACTGCGTACCGCTGAATATAAAGCGAAAGCCCATTTAGTTTCAATACTGAATGGGCTTTTTCTTTTTCAAGTATCTATTATTTTGGGTCTATGACGCAAAAATCGGCATTTTTCCCATATCCGCACTGCTTTTTCATCACTCGAACGCAAGTTTTAGATTCTCCATCAACTTTACAGCTTCCAATATCAAACTGAATTCCCTGCTGTCTTAGGCTCTCGATCTGCGGGATATTGCCTAAAGGTTTGATATAAACACTAAATAACCAAGTCATGGCCAGTATCAAAATGGCAAAGATGCCTAGAACAATGGCAATAAGCTTCCATGACAACTGATCACTGGCTGATTCAATTGAATTATTCAAGCGTCCAAGTGCTTTAGCGGTCTTAATAAGCTCCGCTGTACCCTCCTGTAAGCCCGTATTTAGCGATTTTGATACGGTACTATGGGTTTGCCCTGCGATGACCTTTTGAATGCGTTCTTCGGTGATTTGAAGCTCTTTAACAGCCTGGTTGACGAGGTTCTGCTGTTGTTCTGCAACTGCCATCAGTGCATATAACTTTTTTTCATCAGGTGTCATCGGCTCATCCCCTTATAACTCATGGTTTTCTGTTGCTCTCGTTCTAATTTCTGCTGTTCTTTGTACTGCTCTAAGGCAAGCTGTTTGAAGCTGTCAAAATCAGCCTTAAAGCTCTCAATCCCCTGTTTAATTTCTTTGTCTGAAATTGGGCTGTCTTTGAGGTCTTTCAGATCTTTTTTCGGATCGCCTAAATCAAGTCTTTCAAGCTCTTTGCAGGCTGTTCGTGACTGTTGCAGGGCTTCCCTGATTTCAGGGTCTTTGGCTTGACTTGGTAATAGTTTCTTTTCGGGTTCTTTCTCTATGCCTTGCTCTTTGTAGCTTCGCATATCAATACGGCTGTCAATTTGGTGTTTTTCTAAATGGCTATTGCATAAATCTGCCCATCTTTGGCGTAGGTCTTTAATATCGGTTTTTCGTTCCTGGTAACTCTTACCTGTATTGTCTTTTTTAGCTCCGCCACGTTCAGGATTTTTGCTGTTATAGCGTTTGAAATACTGCTCCGGATCTCGTTCGATTCCATCTTGCAGACGTTCATTAAACATGAGGTGGACGTGGGGCTGATCGTTGCCGTCCATTGCTTTAGGGTTATGAATCGCAAACTGATATGGATATTTTGAGCCGATCTCGGACTGAATGAAGTCCTCAACCAGTTCTAGGCGTTGCTCGGCATTCATCTCTCTAGGTAGGGCAATTTCATATTCTCGATAGGTACTGCCATTTTTGCGCTCGTAAAGGTCGGCTGCTTCCCAAAAAGTAATTGGATTATGTTCAGCCCATTTCGGCATATTTCCATAGGCACTATGTTCAAGGTCAGTTTCTGCCTGTTCCTGTTTCAGCTTCTTTTCTTCATCCCGATCAATATATTCGGCATGTGGTGCTGCCTTTCCTGCTTTACCAACTTTAACACTCAATCGAGCAATTGCCATAAATTTTCCTTGAAGCTTTTTTGGTACTTCTTTTTTTCATTCAATTAAAAATTGAATGAAAAAAAGAAGTTTCAGGGTTTTAGGGATGAAGTCCCTAACGTGCTTAGGTTTCTCAATGAAATTGAGAAACGTCTAAGCGCGCCATCAAATTTTTGATGGAAGTGCAGGCGACAATCTCTAGAACGACTTTAACAAAATTATGTTACTCGAACGTAAATTTTTTGTTATCGTTCTTTGAGTATTGAGCCTGTACTTTTGCGGTATCTGAATTAATGGAATTGAATATGAATAATGATTGGCTATCTGAAAAAATCACCTATATTTCTGCTTTAAAGAATCCGAGTGATGCTCAAAGACTTTTATTGGAATTAGCTCAAATCCAATACCGTACACCCGATCAAGAGAAAAAACTGAATGCTTTGATCAAAGCTGAAAAAGCCATAGATCGGGCGAATAAGCAAAAAATAGCAGTTAGAAAATTATTGAATGCGGAAAAAGAAGCTGAACGCAAGGCTCGTACACGGCACCTTATTCAATTAGGCGCACTTTTTGAGATTGCTAACCTTGATCAACGTGACCCAGCTGAATTACTTGGAATTCTGCTTAAAACTGCTGAAATTGATCCTAATGACATGAAATGGCAAATTTGGAAAGACTTAGGACAAGAAACCTTAAATCAACGTAAGAAATAGAAAATACAAACTCAATAAGCTAAGCTAAACACTCAGCAAAATTATGATATTTCACAGGTTCTTTAATGAAAAAACTAATATTAGGATTTACCCTATTTTTACCAATAATCTCTAACGCACAACCAAAATGGGAACTAGCTGATGCATTTATTACAAATAAAGACAAAGGCGAAATATCTAAATTATATGTAGACACAAACTCAATCAAAAAAGAAAAAAATAACCCTAATATTAGGTATTTTTCTATAAAAGAAGTTCACTCAAATCCTAAAAATAATGTAGTGAAAAATAATTTAGCGATTGAATGTTCACAAGGTCTTTTCTTGAGTCCATTTACTAATCAATGGGAACCTATTTTTCAAAGAGGCTATATTATTGGTACTCTAAAAACCTATGAATATTATAGCTATACAACTGTTTGCGATGATGTCAGAGGAAAATATTCTAATAATATTATTATTAATACAAACAGAATTGGATTTTAATAATAGCCTAAGCAGAACAAGCTTCTCAAAAACTCTTCTATAAAAATATAAAAGCCTATAAAAGCAAAAGCACATGCTCTCAACTTCTCAACTCGTTACCAAAGCGTCGCACTTCGTGCTTTGGCTTTGGTGAACGGTTGAGAGAGTTTCGGCAATACTTTCCCTAAAGGCGGTCATTTAAAAAAATGACGCATCCTTTAAGTATTGCCGATTTACCGCATATTCTTTTGGCTTCGGAGCCACGTATATCGGTCGTATCCGCACATGG
>NZ_JPQO01000018.1 GCF_000773685.1 Acinetobacter sp. HR7
AAGCCTTGTTTTATAACATTTTGTCTTGAGAACCAATATGTTACAAAAACAGGGCTTTTTTTCTACTCTTTTTTTATATCGAACTCAGGTTACGTATTAAAAAAGCTTACCCAAGGGTAAGCTTTTTTAATAGCTGCTATTTAGATCATCCCAGACTTAGATATTAACCAGTTCCGAGCTTTTGATCTGTTCCAGATAAGAACGGATACGGGTCACATATTGCAGTGCCTGGCGATAACGGCCATTGCTGGCTTTATTACGTTCCAGATAGCTATAAATATTTACCCAATTGTCCGGATCCTTGCCTTGGCTACGGATACGGCTTTGGATTTTCTCTACTGCACCGGGCCCCATGTTATAAGCCACCAAGGCATACCAGTTACGGTCCGGCATCGGGATATGATCAAAGCGTGATAGCATCTGGTCATAATATTTCGCACCACCCTCAATGCTCTGCGCAGGGTCGGCACGGTTACTTACGCCCATCGCTTTCGCGGTTGAGCTGGTCAGCATCATCAGACCACGGACACCGGTCGGGGATACTGAGCTTGGCTTGAGATAAGATTCCTGGTAGCCGATCGCGGCGAGCAGGTGCCAGTCCAGACCGTATTGCTGAGCAGATCTCTGGAAGCTGGCCTTGTAAATGGGGAGGCGCTGACGCAGATCCTGATGGATATCATCCTTAAAATGATCTTCGACTACATTCTGATTGTAAAAGGAAGCGAGCTGATTGATTGCGCCGCTTTGCTTGCTGTTACAGACGAAATTACTAGCAGTCTGACTTAGAGGATCATTGGCGGACTTAAATACCCAGTTCAGATTGGAATTCAGGCCTTTGGACGATAGCGCACTGCCATCACCACAAGTTGCAGAGAATGCTGTCAGTTTTTTGCCTTCAATGCTGCTGATGCTGGTTGTGGTCATTGCCATATTGGCCTGGCCTTGAGCCACCATTTTCAGTGCAGTAGCATCATCATTTACAGTTTTGAATTCCAGTTTGACATTCATGTCTTTGGCATAGTTACGCACCAGGTCATAACCAAAGCCATGCAGGTGCCCGCCATCTTCAAACACGGTGGTCGGACTCTTGACCGCAACGACGGTCAATTTGTTGCTGTTGACGACATTGTTAAATTGTGCCGTGGTCTTGCTTGCATTGATGGCATGGAAGGGAACCATGGCAGTACCTAATACAAGCGCTTTTACAGGGAGAGAGTTTAATAAAGATCTTAGGCAAAGCCTCGACCCAGAAGATGAACTACTGTGCATGTTGTCTCCGCTACAAGTAATTTATGCCCTCGAAAGTTTTAGGCAAAAGAAACCACAGAACTTTCTTAAAGTTGATAAATTCAATTAGGGTTGGGCAGTCATGACGTCATTCAAAATGACTTGGGATTAACGGTATATGTGTAGAAAAACTACACAGAATAAAAAATAAGCAAAGTGAACAAGATGTGCGCATGGTAATGGTCAAAAAATGAATTGTCAAATTTTGTACTGAAAATTGTTTTAAAATGTAATTTAAGTGATTAAAATCATTAGAGAATTTTTTTGGTCTTATTTCACCTGTAGAAAATAGTGAATAAAATAGGGCTGTTAGGGAGGAAATTATGGTCATGCAAGGTGCTGAAACGCGATGAAATCGAATCTGATTACCCGGGCTGGACATGATAAATTGGTGGCAGAACTTAAATATCTGTGGCATGAAGAGCGGCCGGAAATCACCAAAAAAGTAAACTGGGCAGCCAGCCTCGGCGACCGTTCGGAGAACGCAGATTACCAGTATAATAAGCAGCTGTTACGCAAGATTGACCGCCGGGTGCGTTATCTGGGGAAGCGTCTGGAAGAACTGCGGATTATCGATTTCTCTCCAGAACAGGAAGGCAAGGTGTATTTTGGTGCCTGGGTGGAAATTGAGAATGAAGCTGGTGAGCAGAAAACCTTGCGTATTGTCGGAGTGGATGAAATTTATGATCATCATCCGCAGCATATTTCCATAGATTCTCCGATGGCGCGTGCCTTGCTAGGCAAGCAGGTGGATGATGAAGTAGAAGTGATGACGCCATCAGGCAAAAAACTCTGGTATATCAATTCCATTCGTTACGAAAAGCCGGAAGATTCCGCAAAGTAAGAAGATTGATTTTATTTTGCGCAATTGATGCTGAAATTGCTGAAAAATAATTGCCAAGCCGGATTTTTATTTATATGATTGCCGGCATGGAAGCGTGGCAGAGCGGTTTAATGCACCGGTCTTGAAAACCGACGAGGGCTTATACCCCTCCGTGAGTTCGAATCTCACCGCTTCCGCCAGATTTGCAAAACCCCAGTCGAAAGGCTGGGGTTTTTTTATGGCGATATTTTATTAATAGATTTTCTTCACCTTAATTTTACCCGTTCGAAGTCTGCCTCTAGACCATTTTCAGGAGGATATTGTGAATATGTGGATCCGCTACTATCTGACTGAAAAATAGCTGATCGAAAGGAAATTTTTATAAGTTTTACGAAAATTTATTGCCAAAAAACAGAAATATTTATATGATGGCGGCCATGGAAGCGTGGCAGAGCGGTTTAATGCACCGGTCTTGAAAACCGACGAGGGCTTATACCCCTCCGTGAGTTCGAATCTCACCGCTTCCGCCAGATTTGCAAAACCCTAGTCGAAAGACTGGGGTTTTTTTATCGGTTTAGGAAGTGGAGTGTTTTATTTACCCGATTTCCTTAAAAGTCGATTGGCTTTTAAAGATATATAAGTCACCGCAAAATTGAGAGTACTGCTTGGAGAAGAGACGGCTATACATTGGTCATTGCGTACATCCCGCGTTAAGATAGAGAAATTGTGTTGTTGGAAGGCCTTATGAAAATTGTCGCAGATGAAAATCTGGCATTCACCGATTATTTCTTTCAAGAATTTGCCGAGATTCAGCACCGTGCAGGCCGTACCTTAACTGCGGCAGATGTACAGGATGCCGATGCCTTGCTGGTTCGTTCAGTGACTAAAGTCAATGCCGAGCTGTTGGAAAGCAGCAAAGTAAAGTTTGTCGGCAGTGCGACTATTGGTACCGATCATCTGGATATTGCTGCACTGGAAAAACTAGGCATTAACTGGAGTAATGCAGCCGGTTGCAATGCACAGGCTGTCGCTGAATATGTGATTACCGCTTTATTAAAACTGCGTCCTGCATTACTCGAAGCAGGGCAGAACTTTACCTTAGGTATTATTGGTCTGGGCAATGTTGGTCGCCGTCTGGTATATATGGCAGGTTTACTCGGTTGGCGCGTGATCGGCTGTGATCCTTTTGTACAGCGTGACAATATTACACAGGTCAATCTACAAACTTTATTGGCTCAGGCAGATGCCATCAGTATTCATGTGCCCCTGACCAAACAGGGCGAACATCCTACTTATCATCTGATTAATGCCGAAGCCTTGGCACAGATGAAACCCGATACCATTCTGATTAATTCTGCACGTGGCCCAGTGGTAGAAGAAGCTGCTTTGATCGCTGATATCAAGACAACTGGGCGTCAGGTGGTGCTGGATGTATTTGAGCATGAGCCAGTGATTTCTGCGGAAGTACTGGATCTGGTCAGTCTGGTGACGCCACATATTGCCGGTTATAGCCTGGAAGGCAAGGCACGCGGTACGCAAATGGTTTATGAAGCTTTCTGCCAGCATTTTGGTTTTGCAAGCAATAAACAGTTTGAAAGTCAGTTGCCGGAATGTGCCCAATATTTTGCCGGGCAGACTTTAAAAGCTGCTTTAAAACAGCATCTCAATGAAATCTACGATATCCAGCGTGATGACACCAATCTACGTGCCTGCCTGAAAGAGGGCAAGGTCGATCAGCAGGCCTTTGACCATTTGCGTAAGACCTATCCACTGCGCCGTGAATGGGCGGCACATGGAGGGCCAAAAGCATGAGTATCGCTTATCAACCGACTTGTGATCTGAAAGCCATGCGTGCACGTGCTACCTTATTTACACAGATACGCAAGTTTTTTGCTGAGCGTGATGTGCTTGAGGTAGAAACGCCGATTTTGTCCCAGGCGGGTGTAACCGATGTGCATCTGGCCTCTGTTCAGGCACAACGTCATGTTATGGGCAAACTTAGTACACATTATCTGCAGACGTCTCCAGAATTTGCCATGAAGCGCCTGCTAGCGAGTGGCAGTGGTCCGATTTACCAGATCTGTAAAGTCTTTCGCGATGATGAGCATGGACGTAAGCACAACAGCGAATTTACCATGCTGGAATGGTACCGACCGGGCTTTAGTCTGAAAGACTTGATGTTTGAAGTGACTGATCTGCTCAATGTGGTGCTGAAACAGCGTTTTGGCGAAGTTCGTCCAACTATCCTCAGTTATAAGCATGCGTTTATGGATCGGCTGGATCTGAATCCATTACAAGCAACGTTAAAAGAGTTGAAAGACTGCTGTCGCCGTGTCGGATTAAATCTGGATTTAGGTGAAGACCGTTTGGCGTATATCGACCTGTTGTTCTCACATATGGTTGAGCCAAGTTTAGGTTTTGATACACCAGTATTTCTGACCGATTTCCCACCTGAACTGGCTTCCTTGGCGAAAACCAGAACGGATGAAGATGGCGAATTGGTCGCTGCACGGTTTGAGCTGTATATCGAAGGGCTGGAACTGGCCAATGCCTATGATGAGTTGGTCGATGCTGAGGTGCTGCGTTCCCGTTTTGAAGCGGATAATGCTGAACGGGCTAAACTGGGCGTGCATGTGATGCCAATTGATGAATATTTGCTGGCAGCTTTACCGCATATGCCAGAATGTTCCGGGATTGCCCTGGGGATTGACCGTCTGCTGATGATCGCCACCAATCAGCTCAAGTTGGAAAAAGTGATTACGTTCCCGGCGGAAATTTCATAAGTTTTTGTAATGATCAGCCTGTAAGTCATATGGGCTGATCAGTCCAGATATTTACGAAAACCGATACTGTAAGCATCAAAGCCTAAGCTGTTATAGAAAGCATGGGCGGGCAGGCGTTCCTCACGGTTACCACTATTCACCTGAATCAGTTTTAAATTTCGCTCTTTCGCCAACTTTTCAATCGCTGTAATTAAACGTTTACCTACGCCTTGTCCGCGATAAGCCTGATCTACCACGAAGGCCTGAATCCGGATATAGCCCCCATCAAATTCCCAAGTATATTCTTCAATCACACCCGCATAAGCAATCACACGGTTGTCATGCTCTACGACGAGGGTCTGGTAGTGGGGATTTTGATGTAGTTTCTGCCAGCGTTGCTGGATATTCTCAGGTGTGGCAGGATAACCCAATTGTGCAGTCAGTAGATGAATATCACGCAGGTCTTGTTCTAGCTGTAAAGGGCGAATTATGAAAGTCATAATGAGGAATGAAAGTCAAATATAAATCATGCCTCAATTTTAAGTGAAAGAGGGCTTCTCAGAATTCTAATCATTTCCGCTATTTTTATTATTTTGCAGAATAAGGAATTGGGAATCTAACTGTGAATAAGAAAGCTCCCGAAGGAGCTTGCTTAGATCACAGCGGTATGGCGTTCTTTGAGTTCACCTAGGGCATGGATACGACGTTCAATTAGCATTTCGCCAATATCGGGGCCTTGGATTTCTGGTGGCAGATCCTGCGCTTTAATCCCGCGCACCACTTGCATGGCTTCCAGCACATATTGCGCTTGCGGGTAGGCGCGATCTTCCAGACCCAAACGGCCACGCGAGTCACATTCACAAGCCTGGACAAAAGCTTCAACTCGTTCCGGACGACGCAAGACATCCAGACGTTGCAGCAAACGCCATAAAGTCCCTGGTTTGAGATTCAAAGCTTGATGGCATTTCAGGTGCTCTTTACACACCGCAATGGCTAATTGCTTAGTATAAGTTGGCACTTTCAGACGTTCACACAGTTCGGTTACCGGCTGCACACCACGCTCTTCATGCATGATATGCCGTGGTAATTCTTCAACCGGGGTAAGGGCCTTACCTAAATCATGCACCAGGACTGCAAAACGCACATCCAGATTGTAATTCTGGCGGCAGGCCTGCTGCAGTGACATCATGGTATGAATACCACAGTCGATTTCCGGGTGATATTCAGGACGTTGTGGAATACCGAATAAGGCATCAATTTCCGGAAACAGCACTTTTAACGCGCCACAGTCGCGCAGCACTTCAAAATACACTTCAGCATGCGGTTCCATCAGGGCACGGGATGTTTCTTTCCAGACTCGTTCCGGTGTCAGTGCATTCAGTTCGCCAGTCTCTGTCAATCGGCACATTAACGCCAACGTTTCTTCTGCAACATGGAAGCCCAAGCCGTGATAGCGTGCCGCAAAACGCGCGACACGCAGTACGCGCAGTGGATCTTCAACAAATGCTTCTGAGACATGGCGCAGGATCCGGTTTTCCAGATCCTGCTGACCGCCATACGGATCATGTACTTTACCGGATTCGTCCATCGCCATGGCATTGATGGTCAGGTCACGGCGAATCAGGTCCTGTTCCAAGGTGACACTGGTATCGGTATGAAATTCAAAACCATGATAGCCGGTACCGGATTTCCGTTCGGTACGTGCCAGTGCATATTCTTCTTTTGTTTCAGGATGCAGAAAAACAGGGAAGTCTTTCCCAACCGGCTGATAGCCTAGGCTGAGTATTTGGTCGGGGCTGGCGCCAACGACGACATAATCTCTCTCGTGATAGGGGTGTCCGAGCAAGTGATCTCGCACTGCACCGCCTACTAAATAAACTTGCATGAAAAAACCTCTATTCTTAGAAGCATCATGCTACAGAATAGAGGTTTTCTCAAGTCAAGAAACTCGGCGTTCGCCGTGTTTGCTTATAGGGCGTCTTGTTCCGCTTGCTGGATTTCTGCAACTGTCAGTGCAGTCATGTTCACCACACGGCGAGTGGTCGCTGTCGGGGTCAGAATGTGCACTGGTTTAGCAGCACCCAGCAGGATAGGACCAATGGTCACGTTGTTGCCCGAGGTTGCTTTCAGCAGGTTAAACGAAATGTTCGCTGCATCCAGGTTTGGCATGATCAGCAGGTTCGCAGAACCTTTGAAGCGTGAGTTCGGGAAAGCAAAGTGACGGATATTTTCGTCCAATGCTGCATCACCGTGCATTTCACCTTCAACTTCCAGTTCAGGTGCGATTTCAGACAGAATATCGAACACTTTACGCATTTTTTGCGCGCTCAGGTCATCCTGATCTGAACCGAAACTGGAGTGAGAAAGCAGGGCAACACGTGGGGTAATACCAAAACGACGTACTTCTTCAGCTGCCAGAATGGTCATTTCTGCTAGCTGTTCCGCAGTTGGATTACGGTTGATGTAAGTATCCGCGATGAACAGGTTACGTTCTTCCAGCATCAAGGCATTCAGGGTAAAGAAAGTGTTATGGCCTTCTTGTTTGCCAATCACATTGCTGACGAAGTCCAAGTGAATGTCGTAGCTAGAGTAAGTACCACATAACATACCATCCGCTTTACCATGACGTACCAGCATGGCTGCAATCAGGGTAGAACGGCGACGTGCTTCACGGTGCGCATATTCAGGTGTAACACCTTTGCGCTTCATGATGTTGTAGTAGTCTTCAGCAAACATTTCGTAGTCAGGGTTGTTTTCCTGATCCACGATGGTGATATTCACACCATTTTCCAGACGTAGGCCCAGTTTTTTGATATTGGCTTCGATCACGGCGGTACGACCCACTAGGATCGGTTCAGCCAGACCTTCATCCACTGCGATTTGAACCGCACGAAGTACGCGCAGGTCTTCACCTTCCGCATAGGCAATACGTTTCGGATTGGTTTTTGCCTGAGCGAAGATTGGTTTCATCATGAAGGCTGAGTTATACACGAACTCAGACAGACGTTGACGGTATGCAGAGAAATCTTTGATTGGGCGAGTTGCCACGCCAGAATCCATCGCTGCTTGTGCAATGGCAGGGGCAATTTCCAGAATCAGGCGTTGATCCAATGGACGAGGAATCAGGTAGTCACGACCAAATGAAGCTGATTTTTCACCATAAGATGCAGCATCAGCTTCTACGTGTGCCATACGTGCAATCGCGTGTACGCAGGCAATCTTCATTTCTTCGTTAATCGTGGTTGCACCAACATCCAAAGCACCACGGAAGATGTACGGGAAGCACAGTGCATTGTTCACCTGGTTTGGATAGTCGGAACGACCAGTCGCCATGATCACGTCAGGACGTGCTTCATGTGCAAGCTCAGGCAGAATTTCTGGATCTGGGTTTGCCAGTGCGAAGATGATTGGATCTTTGGCCATTTTCTTGACCATGTCCTGAGTCAGAATGCCAGCAGCAGACAGACCGAGGAACATGTCTGCGCCTTCCATTACGTCTTCAAGCTGAGTCGCTTCGATGTCTTGCATGTATGCTTTTTTAGACTCGTCCAGACCTTCACGCTTAGTCGTCAAAAGACCACGTGAATCGGCAACAATGATATTTTCTTTACGGGCACCCAGCGCGCACAACAGGTTCAGACATGACAATGCCGCTGCACCCGCACCTGAAGCCACGATTTTGATGTCTTCAATTTTTTTGCCATTAATCAGCAGTGCATTCAGCAGGGCAGAGCCGACGATGATTGAAGTACCGTGCTGGTCATCGTGGAACACAGGAATGTTCATGCGTTCACGCAGTTTTTGCTCAATATAGAAACATTCGGGTGCCTTGATATCTTCAAGGTTGATACCACCAAAAGTTGGCTCTAGTGAAGCGACGATATCGACAATTTTATCTGGGTCATTTTCTGCGATTTCGATATCGAATACATCTACACCCGCGAATTTTTTGAAGAGTACGCCTTTACCTTCCATAACCGGTTTAGACGCTAAAGGACCGATGTTACCTAAGCCCAGTACAGCTGTACCATTACTGACCACTGCGACCAGGTTACCGCGTGCAGTATATAAAGCCGCAGTCGATGGATCGCGTTCAATCTCTAGACAAGGTGCAGCCACACCTGGCGAATAGGCCAGAGCTAAATCACGTTGGTTGACGAGTTGTTTGCTTGGAGTGACGCTGATTTTGCCTGGGGTTGGAAATTCGTGGTAGTACAGGGCCTGTTGTTTTAAAGATTGATCGTCCATTAGTCTCTCGAGTATTTCAATGGTTACCCAATTGCAGGTAACAAAACCGTTGAATACAGGAGAATATATCACTAGTTCCCTACTTCGCACAGTAAAACACCAGTGATTTTTCGAATAAATTATGAGAATGAAGACTTTATTTATACCTGATAGGTATAAGTCTCAGGCTCCATATTTTTTTCAAGATATTCAGTTGCCTGCTGTTCCGGCAGCGGTTTTGCGAACAAATAGCCTTGGGCAATATCGCAGTCCAGCTTATGCAGGAAGCTCATCTGTTGATCATTTTCAATACCTTCAGCCACAACGATCATGCCCATGGCCTTGCCCATCGCGACCATCGCACTGACAATCGCTTCCTGTTTGCAGTCACCAATTTTGGACACAAATGCCCGGTCAATCTTCAGAATATCAATCGGGAAATCTGCTAAGTAAGAGAGCGAAGAATAACCAGTTCCGAAGTCATCCAGCGAGATCTTGATGTTACGTTCCTTGATCTGGTTGAGTACATTCTTCACCGTTTCCGAGTTTTCAACCAGTGAAGATTCGGTAATTTCCAGTTCCAGACTTGAGCCAGAAATGCCATTGGCTTTAATTGCTTCATCCAGATCATCAATCAGCTGACCACGACGTAGCTGTTGTGCCACGATATTCACTGATACACAGATATTCAGGAAACCTTGTTCATTCCATTTGCGGATCTGTTTGGCCGTTTGCTGAATCACCAGCTGACCAATTTCCGAAATCATACTGGTCTGCTCGGCCAGTGGAATAAACATGCCCGGTGGAATAATGCCTTTTTCCGGGTGATTCCAGCGGATCAGGGCTTCAAAGCCATAGATACTTTGGTCATTAAAATTGATTTTTGGCTGGTAATACACAATCAGCTCACCATTCTGAATCGCTTTACGCAGATCGCGTTCGATGAAAATCCCTTGTTCCAGTAGTGCGGTATTCTCATTGGAATAGAAGTAAACCGTATTTCCGCCGAGATTTTTCGCTTCAGCCAGCGCCTGTTCGGCGCAGTTATTTAGATAATCCAGCTGACGGCCATGCTCTGGATAATAAGCAACACCCATCGAAACCGTGATTTCATAATCCTGTCCAAAGACATTAAATGGCTTAGTAAAAGCTTTGGCAATACGATCACAATGTTCCTGCACCGAAGGACGGATATGCGAGATTTCATACAGAATTGCAAAATCATCACCGTTGAGATGCGCAACAAATAGCGCCTCTGCATTGGTCAGGCGTAAACGCTGAGCCACCTGACGTAAAAGTTCGTCACCGCCATTATTGCTCAGGTATTCATTTAGCGGGCGGAAACGGTCGATATTGAGACGGATCACCGCCATCTGCTTGATCGAGTCTTTCTGGGTGACCAGATACTGGTGCAGCTGGTAGTTGTAATAGAAACGGTTTGGCAGATCAGTCAGCGTGTCATAATTTTCTAAATAGGAGAGACGCTGTTCCTGTAACTTGCGCTCGGTCAGGTCTGACACGATCCCGATATAGTGAGTAATTCGGCCTTCATCATCCATGATGGCATTGATATGCAGCCAGAGCGGCATTTCCTTGCCAGACAGGAATTTCTCATTCAGCTCACCATCAAAGGAACCGATCTTCACCACCTGTTTGATGATGCTGGAATGAATACTGCGCTGTTGCGACTTGTGATTTGCCGTAATATCAAACAGATGTTTGCCGATAATCTCGTGACGCTCAAAACCGGACAGATGCTCGAAGAAGGGGTTAACTTCGATATAGCGTAGCTCATTGTTGAGGATGAAAATCCCTTCAGCGGCCTGTTCCAGTACGCTGGCTGCCAGTTTTAAACGTTCCTGAGAATTACGTTCTTGTTGGATATCGCGACGGATGCCGACCATGCGTAGTGGCTTATGGGTTTTCGGATCACGGCTAATCACGCGACCAATATCATGTACCCAGTTCCAGACTCCTTGGGTATTCTGGATACGATAAGTCGCTTCATAGCGCTCACTGAGACCACGCAGATGCTGCTTCATCATAGCTCTAAAGTGGGCAATATCATCCGGATGGATCAAATGATGCAACTGCGCCTGATGTTCACGGGAATTACGCTGGATTTGTTCCTGCTTGAAATTGGTCAGGGTGATTTTACGGTCTTTGATATTCCAGTCCCATGGGCGGATCCCGGCAATCTCGTGCGCCAGTTCCAGGTTTTGATGCTGGTCTTGCAATGCACGGTTAATCTGCTCGATATCAAAAGTCCGTTCACGAACCTTCTGTTCCAGTAACTGGTTATTCAGTTGCAACTGCAGTTCAATATCTTTGGATTTATTGACTTCGGTCTGCAGCTGTTTGCACAGTTCATCTGTCCAGGAAACCTGCTGTTCAGCATTGGTAACCAGCAAATTGTTTTGTGCATACAGACGCGAAGTCCGTCGATGAATCCGGTAAGTACTGTTGGCACAGAGCAGAATCACAATCATCGAGAAATTCAGCGCCAGGCTGATAAATGGATTGATGGAATGTAATTCGGTGATCTGTAAATAGAAAAATGGCACTAATGATGGCAAAAACACCAGACAGAAATAGCTGAGTTTCTGGGTTAGATAGGTCAGACCGAAAGCTTGGGTGACCATAATCAGCAAGCCGGTCAGTGTCAGTGCTTCAACCTGCTCGAATGCAGGATTGACCTGTGGCAGATGGAAATAGATGGTAAAGAGACCAACCGCAATACAGATGCCCACCAGCAGACACTGGGTTTGCAGCCAGCGATGTGCAGTCTCGAGTTTATAGGCATTGGGCTTGAAATGAATGGTACTGATCAGCCAGCACATACTGACCACAATTTCGGTCAGGATAAACCAGAGGTTGAAATAGCTGTCCGCCGGGTGATAGTGCAGCTGGTAAATGCAGTAAATATAAAGGCAAACGAGCAAAATACTCAGCAAAAAGTATCTACTGTGACGAACCGTATTCACGATTTGTGCACTATTGAGATGCTGCTGGATATAATCATCCTGATTATTGATCATTACTTAAATGCCTTTTTCTACACTGCGTAATTCTGCGTTGTTTTTATTAGTGGCCCTATAAGAATTTGTCTTATCATTTAATAGGTCATTCATTTTTATCTGCTTAATACTAAAGCGGTTAGAAATAAAAATCTATCAAATACATGACAAATTTTTACAATTGATAGTGAATCAAAATTGGGCATGGGAGAGATTAGAATTTGTAATTCAAAATAGACAATGCCACCACAGGTGCAGTCTCGGTACGTAATACACGTTCACCAATGCACCAGTTCACAAAGCCTTTAGTATTCGCTGCTGTAATTTCAGCTTCACTCAAACCACCTTCTGGGCCTATCAAAAGTGCCAGTTCAGGAGTAGCTTCTTTAAGGACATCCACTTCATTTTTGTTCGGTGCCAGTACCAGTTTTGTTGCCGGTAATTCACTGTTCAGCCAATTTTCTAGAGAAAGTGGCGGCAGAATTTTGGGAACAATATTCATTCCACACTGTTCGCAGGCTGCAATTGCTACACCTTGCCAGTGATCCAGTTTTTTCTGGTCACGGTCGTATTTTAGGCGCATTTCGCAGCGTTCAGAAGTGAGAAGTTGAATTTCTGAGACACCTAGCTCAACCGCTTTTTGAATTGCATAATCCATGCGATCACCTTTGCTCATCACTTGACCGAGCAGGGCTTTGAATTTTGGTGTACGGTTGGCTGGATTAAAGCTGTTGACCTGAACTGAAGCCGATTTTTTAGATACTTCGGTCAGTTCAACTTCATATTCTCCCCCTTGTCCATTGAACAAGGTGGCGATTTCACCGACTTGAGCGCGTAAAACTTTAACCCAGTGATGAAACACGGTTTCAGTCAGTTCAATAGTGCTATCTACTGCTAAATCGGCTTCAATATAAAAACGTGGCATTAAAGTTTTACTCGCAAATCAGTGAATTTACTTGTTAAAGGCCGAGGTCTTTAACCAGTTGACGGGTTGGATCAGTAGTATTCATGGTGTAGAAGTGCAGGCTCGGCGCACCGCCAGCAATCAGGCGTTCACAGAATTTCACTACAACTTCATGACCAAACTTTTTGATGCTTTCAGTGTCATCACCATAAGTCGCCAGTTGCTTGCGGATCCAGCGAGGGATTTCTGCACCTGTACCATCGGCAAAGCGAATCAGGTTGCTGGCATTGGTGATTGGCATGATGCCGGGTGCTACTGGAATATCAATTCCTGCTTTCTGGATACGCTCTACAAAGTAGAAATATGCATCTGGATTAAAGAAGAACTGAGTCAAGGCCGCATTAGCACCTGCTTTGACTTTTTCCACAAAGTGCTGAATATCTTTGTCAAAGCTTTCAGCTTGCGGGTGCATTTCCGGATAGGCCGCTACTTCGATATGGAAATGATCGCCACTATGCTCACGGATAAAGCGAACCAGATCCTGAGCATATGGCAGTTCACCTAAACCCACCTGACCTGATGGTAGGTCACCACGCAGGGCAACAATACGGTCAATACCTTGTGCCTTATAGATATCTAGCAGTTCAGCAATACGTGCCTTGTCATCACCGATACAAGATAGGTGAGGGGTAACCGGTGTGCCTTTACCGTTAAATTCCTCAATGGTATAAAGCGTACGTTCACGTGTTGAACCACCTGCCCCATAAGTCACAGAGAAGAATTCCGGATTCAGTAGTTGCAGTTCTTGGTGCACAACTTTTAGTTTTTCCGCACCAGCATCAGTTTTGGTTGGGAAAAACTCAAAAGAAATTGGAATTTGTTTAGACATGTTCAAATCCTTTTTATAAATACTTGTATTAATTCTTTACCCTCACCCTGACCCTCTCCCAGAGGGAGAGGGGAACCTTACGGTAATTAATTCAGGGAAAAGTCCTCTCCTCTCAGGAGATGAGGAACATCATTCCGCAAGGGAGAGGTGAAAAATTAGTATTTATAAGCGTCAGATTTAAACGGACCTTCAACAGATACGCCCAAGTAGTCTGCCTGTTCTGGAGTCAGTTGAGTCAGAACACCACCGAAACCTGCAACCATCGCAGCAGCAACTTCTTCGTCTAATTTCTTAGGCAGAATTTCTACACGGATGTTTGCAGCTTTTTGATCTTCTGGAAGGTCAGCAAATTTCTCAGCGAACAAGTGCATTTGCGCCAGAACCTGGTTCGCGAATGAACCGTCCATCACGCGTGAAGGGTGACCAGTCGCATTACCCAGGTTCACCAGACGACCTTCAGACAGCAGGATCAGGTAATCATTTTCATTTTCTGAACGATACACCTGGTGGACTTGAGGTTTCACTTCAACCCATTTGTAACCACGTAAGTAGTTGGTATCAATTTCAGTGTCGAAGTGACCGATGTTACAAACCACTGCACCAGCTTTAAGGGTATCCAGCATTGCAGCATCACATACATGGTAGTTACCAGTTGTAGTAACGATAAGATCAGTATTTTGTAGAAGATCAACGTTTACGTCTTCTTTTTTGCCTGTTTGAACACCGTTTTTGTATGGAGATACAACTTCGTAACCGTCCATGCATGCTTGCATTGCACAAATTGGATCGATTTCAGATACACGTACGATCATGCCTTCTTGACGAAGAGACTGCGCAGAACCTTTACCTACGTCACCATAACCAATTACCAGCGCACGACGGCCAGAAAGCAGCATGTCAGTTGCACGTTTGATCGCATCATTTAGAGAGTGACGGCAACCGTATTTGTTGTCGTTTTTAGATTTAGTTACTGAGTCGTTTACGTTGATCGCAGGAACTTTTAGCGAACCTTCTTTCCACATTTCGTGCAGACGAGCAACACCTGTAGTGGTTTCTTCAGTAATACCGTGAATTTTTGCAAGAAGTTCTGGATATTTTTCGTGAACAAGTGCAGTTAAGTCACCGCCATCATCCAGAATCATGTTGGCATCCCAAGGTTTGCCATTTACATTAATTTGTTGTTCCAGACACCATACATATTCTTCTTCTGTTTCACCTTTCCAAGCGAATACAGGAATACCGCGAGCAGCGATTGCAGCAGCAGCGTGGTCTTGAGTAGAGAAAATGTTACAAGAAGTCCAGCGTACTTCAGCACCCAGCTCAACCAGCGTTTCAATCAGCACTGCTGTTTGAATGGTCATGTGGATACAGCCGAGGATTTTTGCACCAGCAAGTGGTTTAGCCGCTGCATAGCGTTTACGCAGGCCGATCAGGGCTGGCATCTCAGCTTCAGCAAGTTTGATTTCTTTACGGCCGTAGTCAGCTAGGGAAATATCAGCAACTTTATAATCTGTAAATGAAGCATTAACCGCGTTCATCACGATCTCCTTATAAAAACAATAATTGATCATTCAGTTCGCGGATGCCGTTGTTGGTGGGTCTTGAACAAGACTACCGATCGTCGAGCCTGGCTATTCTTACATTTATGTGCCTGTAAGACAGTTGCAGCATCCCTCGACTAGCGGGCTATTGTACTTGGAAATTAATTTGGTTCCAATCCGAAATTGTTTAATATCTGACTAATAAAAAAATTTTGAAAATATTTTGAGAAAAAACCTGATATTTGAAAACTGAAATAAAGTTTTATTCTCGTAAAAAAGCCCATCATTGGATGGGCTTCTTATTTACTCTATTTCTTGTTCAATTTCATCTGCTTTTGTAGTCCAGTAATCTGCCTGTATGTCATCAGCTTCAATACCTAAACCGTTGGCATAGATAAATGCCAGGTCACGCATCGCCTGAACGTCTCCCCATTCTGCTGCCTGTTTCACCAGATCAATCGACTTGGCAACGTCTTTTTCGACTACATCACCACGGCGGTAAAAAGCAGCCAGTTCTAAGGTTGCTGCCGGGTGTTTTTCGAAATGGGCTTTGCTGAGCCAGTAATAGGCTAACTCAAAGTGAGCCTTAGACTCTTCAGGATCTTCCTCAACGATTTCTTTCGCATACACGGTATAGCCTTCGCCTAGCCAGTACATAGCTTCCACCAAACCATTGTTGGCAGCTTTTAGTGCCCATTCTTCAGCCAGAATGATGTCATCTTCATGCTCGCTGTGCATATACAGCTCAGCCAGTTCAAATTGTGCTTCGGCATCGCCAGCTAGGGCACGGTTTGCCAGAGTGGCAGGGGGAGAAACACGCTCAGTCATTTTTAAATCTCAATAATCTTTTGTGTAGATTAAAAGGTTCAAAATAAAAAAGCCAATATTGAAATAGTGATAAAAGATTTTTTGATAATTTTAGAGAAAGGCGGATTCAAGCGGCAAGTGCAACAGTATAAAAACCAGCCATAACTTCACTCGGTGTATACCAACCTAGCGTTTTTCTAGGACGATGGTTGAGTGCAAATTCTATCTGCTCTATTTGTTCGTTTGACACGTCCTCNAACGATGATGATT
>NZ_JPQO01000019.1 GCF_000773685.1 Acinetobacter sp. HR7
GGGCGTTCACGATCAACCATCTACCGTGAATTAAAAAGAAATACTGGGCAACGTGGATATAGGGCTCAACAGGCAGCTAAATTTGCAAGTCAAAGACGGTACCGTCCTTCCTCATCAATGACAGCATTTGCCTTCGCCTATATTGATTATTTAATTGGCTTGGACTGGTCACCAGAACAAATTTCAGGTGCTTTAACACAACGCGGTTGGCTGGATGTACCTTCACATGAGTGGATTTACCAGTACATTTATCAAGATAAATCAAAAGGCGGTAAACTCCATCTACACTTAAGGCATCAGAAGAAATATCGAAAACGAGGTTACAAAAACACGGATCGTAGGGGGCAAATCATTGATAAAACAAGTATTCACTGTCGAGACCAGGTCATTGATCAACGACAACGTTTAGGAGATTTCGAAGGTGACACGGTGATTGGTAAACATCATAAAGGTGCTTTATTAACCCTTGTTGATCGAAAGAGCCTGTATGTACATATTGTTCATTTAGGATCAACGAGAGCATCCTCTCAAACGATTACTTGTGCGTTAGATCGTTTACGAATGAGCCATGCTTATAGTGTGACATTTGATAATGGTAAAGAATTTTCCGAACACAAAAGAATTACTGATGCCGGGATAGAGACGTATTTTGCTGATCCTTACAAGTCTATTCAGCGAGCTAGAAATGAAAATACGAATGGTTTAATCCGTCAATATCTGCCAAAATCATCATCGTTTGATGACGTGTCAAACGAACAAATAGAGCAGATAGAATTTGCACTCAACCATCGTCCTAGAAAAACGCTAGGTTGGTATACACCGAGTGAAGTTATGGCTGGTTTTTATACTGTTGCACTTGCCGCTTGAATCCGCCTGAAATAAAAAATCCCCATACCAGATGGGGATTTTTATAT
>NZ_JPQO01000020.1 GCF_000773685.1 Acinetobacter sp. HR7
AGGATTCTCTGGATTTTCTCCTTCAGGAGGTTCCTCTACTGGTGGTTCTTCCTCAGGTGGCTCATCTATTGGAAATTCTTCTTCTGGTGGCTCATCTATTGGAAATTCTTCTTCTGGTGGTTCTTCTTCGGGTGGCTCTTCTAGTAGAGGTTCTTCTAATTCTTCATTACGCTCATCCCCACCTCCATCTACACTTGCAAGCCCGCCAATAAGTAACGTACCCAGCGTAATCCATTCCCAGTTTTCCCCAAGAAATGAAGATGATGGATATAATTCATCAACTTTAGAAATAAGCTTATATTGTTTAGTCGCCTCATCAAACCAGTACAAAGTTCCGTTACTATCCTCGATCACTAAATTAGAAGGCAAATCTTCAGGATATAAAGGGTAAAAGTTTTCAATAATCAGTTTTTCACCATTTCTTAAGATCACGACCAGATTGGTACCTTCTTGGGATAACTGCACAATATCTGATTTAGATGCTTTGATTTTTACAATGGAACCTTGATCAAGTCGGATAGTATCTGCTTGGAACTGTTTAATTGCTTTCGTATCTTTATTAATTGTTTGAATTTCTTTCATTTTGTTATCCATATTATTCTTATTTTTCTTAGTCAAAACTGTGACATTTTTATATTTCTGTCAATCAAACTATGCTTTTCACGATTTTGTTTATGTAATTATCATTTTGATGATATTCGCTGTCTTTTTTCCATCTATTTATAATTATTTCTCTTTATTCAATTTTTTAGAAAAAGAAGACTTGTTTTACTTTATTAAAATTTTAATTTTTCACTAAAAACGTTTTTTATAAAAGAAACAAAGCCTGTTTATATTAAAAGTTAGTTCAATTGTTTACCCAGAATCTCTCTTGCACCATGACATAACTCAAGGGACAATAAGCAAAATTTATCTGTAGTTAATCCCATGTCCCAACCTCTAGACGTTTTAGGCGGAATTACCGCTGAACAGTTTCTTGCCGAATACTGGCAGAAAAAACCACTCCTTGTCCGTAATGCTATGCCAGAAATCTCAGGTCTGCTGGAACCTGATGATGTGATGGAGCTAGCCCTCGAAGAGAATGTCACTGCACGTCTGATTAAACAGAAAGACCGCGATCCCAACCAATGGTCAGTGAAGTCTTCACCTTTGCTAAAAGCAGATTTTCAAAAGATGCCAAAACTATGGACTCTACTAGTACAAGCAGTTGACCACTATTCTTTTGACCTATCTGAACTCTGGAAAAAATTCCCATTTATTCCACAATGGCGTCGTGATGACATCATGGTGTCGTATGCATCGAAAGGAGGTTCAGTCGGCAAGCATTTCGACTATTACGATGTATTTCTGGTACAAGGTTATGGTCATCGCCGTTGGCAATTGGGCCAGATGTGTGATGCAGAAACCGAATTTGTGCCAGGACAGCCATTAAAACTACTTCCCGAAATGGATGTGAATTTTGATGAAGTGCTGGCACCAGGTGACTTGCTCTATGTACCACCAGGTCTATCTCACTATGGCGTTGCTGAAGATGACTGCCTGACTTTCTCATTTGGTTTCCGTATGCCAAACGTCAGTGACATGATGGATCGTGTCGGTGACAAGTTTGCTGAAAATGAAGCTCTGCGTAATCCTCTGACTGATATCCTTCGTGATCAGATTTCAGCACCGGGACAAATGACTACCAATGAACTGGAATACCTGAAAGACAAAATCATGGAGCAGCTGCTCAATTCAAATGTACTTGAAGATGCCATCATGACCTTGATGTCTGAGCCAAAATATCCAGAAAATATTCCGGAAGCAGAGGAAATTGGCACGGGTGATCTGGAAGAAGCATTGGATCAGGGCTATAGCATCATGTTGGAACCCGCTTCCCGCCTGCTCTATACAGAAGAAGACGGCGAAGTGCTGTTCTGGGGCAATGGTGAAGGCTTATGTATTTCTGATGCCTTTGCAGAAAAGCTGAAATTGATTGCCAATGGTGAAACCGTTTCACTAGATCTGGACTTTGCTGATGAGGACATGCTGGAAGATCTGGCTGACTTGCTGAATGAATCGATTCTGATGCTAGTTCCACCTGAGGAAGAATAAGCTTCATAAAAAGAGGATCTTGATGATCCTCTTTTTATTTGTGATTGAAATATTTTTATAGCACTAAAAATGTATCTTGATTAAGTCCCATACTGACGCTGTAAATAGTTTACGATCTCTTTGGATTCAAACATTTTTACCCCGGTATTTGGATCAACCAGATAAGGAACCTGAATGTTATCTCCCATCACTTTTAACATCTGTTCCCGTTTGCCACCTGGTAATGGTTCATATTTGCCGGGTTTTAGGCGCAGTTTTGCCGGACCATAATCCTGCCAGCGTTCTTTGGCGATATTATGAAATATAAACGGTATTTCCAGCTCACTCAAAACAGCGCGTACCACACGGGTAAAAGGACTCGCTTCAAAGCCCCACAATTCCAATAACTTTTCAGGTGCTGGACGATCAAGAATCTGTTTATTGACCCACACACCGCGAGCGCCATTCACAATTGTTCCGGCAAGAGCCACTGTCGGAATTTTAGGATAATGAGCATATTTACTTGGTGTCTTGCCATTTTTACCATAATGCTTGAACAGATGATGAATAATCTCCTGTGATTCATACATCTGATCACCGGTATTTTCATCGACTAAAAATGGAAAACGGGTTTTACCCCCTAACTGTTTGACGATGGGACGGTATTTTGTGCCACCTTTCGGACATGGGTAAACTTCATAATCCAGATTCAGTAAAGTTAATACCTCACGCACCCGACGACAAAATGGCGAACCTTCAAATTCATACAGTTTGATTGGCTTTTCAGGCTGATTCGGAAACGGCGTACCCACCATCCCTCTCCCACCTTGGGTAATTGATGATACCAATGCCTGTGCAACCTTGATTTGATGGGGGAGCATACGATTTATCCTTTTTTGTTTTAGTTACCGTGAAAGTAGGCAGATTGACTGACTTTCACGGTATTTCTGATTTTTTCTTATTCTGTCAGTTTTAACAGCTTGCTGCTTAATCGACTAATTTTTCCTGAGACAGCACAATGCCGTTATTGTCAGCATAGACATATTCACCCGGATTAAATGTCACACCGCCAAAATAAAGCGGTACATCCACTTCGCCAATGCCCTTACGATTACTCTTTTGCGGGATAGAAGCTAATGCATGTACACCAAGATCCAGGTCGGCAATGGCATCAACATCACGTACACAGC
Source organism: Acinetobacter sp. HR7 (assembly GCF_000773685.1). Lineage (GTDB taxonomy): Bacteria > Pseudomonadota > Gammaproteobacteria > Pseudomonadales > Moraxellaceae > Acinetobacter > Acinetobacter thermotolerans. The sequence continues at coordinate 3,264 of NZ_JPQO01000020.1, forward strand.
CGTAGATAATCACGCCATTCCAGTGATTCTTCACTGCAGACTCGGCAATCAGGTCACCCATCAAGGCACAGCGCATAGAAGCACCACCATCCACAACCAAAACCTTACCAGTACCCTCTGTTGCCAGCAATTCTTTAACACGTGAATTATCTTCAAAACATTTTACAGTGACAATCTGGCCACCAAAGGTTTTGCGAGCCCCATAGCTTTTGAAGAATTTGCCATCCAGGCATGGTGTGACGACCTGAAGTTGTTTATCCGGATTATCATCAAGCAGGTCACAAGTTACAAATGGTACGCTGGACACGATTTTTACCCTCATTTCATTTTTTGTATGGCTAAATTATCATAAATTTCAAATTTCACAGTCTGATTCAGGGCTGCATATACCATAGTATGAGCCACCTGCTCGGCTGTCACTGGCTTGTATTTAAAAGAATCTGGTACCAAATGCGAAAACTTGCCATATAGTTTTTGTGCTGCATCTTCCAGCAAACGTTTCTGTCCCCGCTCACCCAGCAATAAAGACGGACGAATAATGCTAATCCTCTCCAGACTCAAAGTCTGGATATAGTCTTCCAGTTCGCCCTTGACCCGGTTATAGAAAAAATGGGATTTGGCGTTCGCTCCCATCGCACTGATCAATAGATAATGGGCATCTATCTCCTGAACCAATTCAGCAAAATGGGCATTAATCGTGTAATCCGCATTATAAAAAGCATCTTTTGAGCCAGCCTGTTTTAAAGTCGTGCCCAAACAGCTAAAGGCATGGGTATGCCCACTCACATCCTCCTCATTCAGCATCAGAAAGTCTTCAAAGACCAACTGGGTGACTTTGGGCCACTGTTCAAATTCTGGCTGATATTTACGCACCACCACACTAATACGCTGAGTACTCGGCTCATTCACTAACTGCTTAACCAAGCTCTTGCCGACTAGGCCTGTAGCCCCGATGACGATAGGATATGTTATGGTTTTAGTCATTTTTTGTACGATCTCCCTGCTCGAATACTAATCTAACGTTTTCTTTAGAATTTTTCTGCAACTAAAATGTTGTCAAAGCATGTCAAGACTTGACTTAAGCCCTTAGTTTCCTCAAAATATGGCACTTGTTTACGGGCTGGTGATAGTTCTTCTGATGTGGTTTTCAGTTGAGTTTCAGCCCGCCCAGACCAATCTATTTCAAGGAGTGCACGAGTGGCAAACTCTGCTCAAGCTAAAAAACGTGCTCGTCAAAACGTTAAAGCACGCAAACACAACGCAAGCTTGCGTTCTATGGTTCGTACATATCTTAAACGTACAGTAGCTGCTATTGCTGCTGGCGACTATGCTGTTGCTACTGAAGCTTACAAAAAAGCTGTTCCAGTAATCGACCGCATGGCTGACAAAGGTATCATCCATAAAAATAAAGCAGCTCGTCATAAGAGCCGTTTAAATGCGCAAGTTAAAGCATTAGCTTCTAACTAATCGCTAAACAAAAGAAGCCCCTTTGGGGCTTTTTTTGTGTCTCAAATTTTATTTCTAATTTATATAAGAATTTGATAATAGATATTTATTGCAATAATTTAATCTCTAACAAGATTTTCACACAACTAAATTATGATAAGCCTTACCACATTTTTACATGAAAGACATATCCGAAAAGTTCTCAAATCCTTATCACGACAACGTGTCGCCATGATTGGACCTAACAACATATGGATAGTTGAAAATGTACCGAAGTTACCTAACAAACAGGAAGCTTTGAATACCTGTTTAATACGTGGATGGGTAGAAATTATAGATAATGCAGTGCCGACAGGTGAATTAAATGAAGATACATTTACTCATCCTGAATCAACCTTTTCTCACTACTCCGCAATTTATCGAATAACTGATTCTGGATGGGCTGTTATTAATCGTACTCATTCTTGGGTGCTAGCTACTTTTTCAATCTCACTTTTAGCATTAATTAGCTCAATCATTCAATTATGGAAAAATTAAGCAGGAATTTCACTTATTCATCTTTATCCATAGAATGCGGTGTCGTGGTTTGGTCCTGTTCTGCATTATCGGTATCGCGCTGACATGCAGTTAAGCTAACTAGAAGCACCAAACTTAAAATTGTGATTATTTTCATGGTCATTCCTATACTTGCAATATTGATTTATCTATCAGCATAGTGATTTTCCATGCTTACTCTATTTCACTTTCATAAGAGAAATGTAAAAAAGCCTACCTAGATAATTATATGACTTACGGATTATCAGTTCTGGCCTCTGCAAATTAGAAAAACTCCCTATTCATTACCACTCTCAAAAATTCATAAAAGCTAATTAAATCCCATAAAATTTTTATGGTATTCTAAAAATCAGAAGCATAATATCTCTAGAATCACTTTACTTGGGGAACAAATATGATTACTAAATTCCTGCCAACATTAGAAAAATTTCATGACATGGAACGCCAGTACATCGAATACTTTAGCAGTAAAGGTGAAAAAGACGTTCTAGAACGTGTGATTTCCAATATAAAAGGCACGGCAGAGATTCAAGCTTCCCAAGGCGTCGATGCCTGGCTAGGTTATGGTGTGTATTTACCTGCAGTCGAACGGATCTTTGCAGAACATGCCGGTGAAAATGATACTGAATTTTATGCTCGCACCCAATATCCACCGCAAATCGTTGAAACCTACACAATTCCTAAGCATCCAATCGCAACTTTAATTGCTGCGGATAAATACTGTCGAATTCATCAACAGAATACACCTGTTAATACCTCTGTTTGGCCATTGAATGATGATGGCGACAGCATTGACCTAAACCAGTATCCAAATCGTATCAAAGCCAAAATTTAAGAAAATTAATAAATAGAATTAAAAAAGCTCAACCGTCATGATTGAGCTTTAATGTTATTTATGAGTCTTGAGTTCCGAATTCTGGAACTGAGAAATATCAAGTTCATGCACCTTGCCCCGCCAGATCCATTTCAGTTTGGATTCTTCAAACACATCACCTTCAAACCAGACAAACAGTCCTTCCATCATTTTCGGCCAGTCCTCTTTACTAACTTCCTGATGTCCCGACATGACAGCGATCATGGCAGCCAGAATAGTGTCATGACTCACCGCAAGACTGAGTCCATACGGCGTTTTTGGATGGGTGTTGTAAATCAGTTCCAGCACATCCACCACACCATGAATCGGGTGCTTCATTCCAGGCAAAGCATTATTTACGAAACTATTAATAAAACCCAAAGCACCCTGTTTTTTGAAATAAGGACCAGCTTTTTGAATATCCAGCACAAAACTGCCCGGCTCAACCAGCAGACCTTGCTCAACGATTTCAATTTTATGCGTATGTGAGGCTTTATTGGTTTGATCCGCCCCTTCGATCATCAATGCTGCAGTATCCACACAACGCTGGATCGGACTGGAAATACAGTGCTGAATATTCCGGTCAGTCTGATCCACCAGATAAGCACCCCATTGCTGCGCCAGATCGCGACCTTGTGGCGTCAATTGCAAATCATAGCCAGCCAGACCCTGACCAGCAGTATCTTCACGCAGGGAATGACGCGTAAACAGGGTTACAGGCGTCTTGGTATCAGGCAATAAATCGATTGCACTGAGCATACTCGGTGGAAGCAGTTTTAATGACACAATCTTGCCAACTGATCTATCAATGGAATCTGCCTCACTATAACATGAACATGCAACACCTCAATCACCGTCTTGCATGTCTGCGAGGGCCTGAAAGGCCAATTTCTGCATATCTTTGGTCTTATAGGCAATGAATCCGCCATTTAATAAGGTCTCGCGCTGATTATAGCTAAATGGTCGGCCTTTAAAATCCACCAGTCCACCGCCAATCCGCTCAATCAGGCATTGCCCAGCACTGGTATCCCATTCACAGGTTGGATGGAAACGTGGATAAATGTCTACACGGTCTTCTAGCATCATACAGAACTTGTAGGCACTGCCCGCCTTGATCTCATCAAAATCCGTCAATTTCGCCAGACTTTCCAGATAAGCAGCATATTTTGGTTTTTTCTGGCTACTCTGGCTTAAACCAACCTGTACCGTTTCTGCCTGCACAGTCTGTACATACTCATACCAGCTATCTTTCTGAATATCGTATTTAAATGGCATGCCTTGCTCAGGACAGAAATAAACAAGCTGTTGTGCCGGAATTGCCAAAATAGCAAAAGTAGTAAGATTGCCTCTGACCAGACTCAGGTTAATTGTAAATTCCGGACGTTGATGTAGAAATTCCTTGGTGCCATCTAATGGATCGAGCAGCCAAAATTCAGGCCAGTCATGCCGCCCCTTTTGTGAGCCTTCTTCAGATAATAGCGGTAGATCAGAAATTTCAGCTAGTGCTTGGGTCAAATAGGTATTGGCCCGATAGTCCGCCTGCGTGACCGGTGAATCATCCTTTTTCTTTTCAATGTCAAAAGCCGCACCGGAACAATATTGCTGATATTCTTCTCGCAAAATTTCGCAGGCTTGTGTCAAAATGGGCACAAACTGCAAAATCATCGGATCTTGTGGTGCTGTTGTTGCTTTAAACATAGAAAACCTTATATGTCGAATTGTCCAGAAAAACCGCCTGTCATTTTTGATATGGACGGTACCCTACTTGATCTTGCTTATGATGATTTCATCTGGAATGACCTGCTTCCCGTCCGTTATGCTGAAAAGCATGGTTGCAGTCTGGAGCAAAGTCGAGCAACGCTCTATGCGTTCTACCAAGAACATAATCATACTCTAAATTGGTACTCTTCGCGCTTCTGGACATCTAAAGTCGAAGTCGATGTACTTGCTATGCAAATCGAGCATAAAGATAAAGTTGCTTTAAGGCCACAAGCACTCGAGTTACTGGATTATTTAAAAGAAAATGGTTATCCGATCTGGCTGGCAACCAATGCCGACTGTGCAGGTCTTGCCTTTAAATTAGAACATTTAAATCTCAAAGGTTATTTCGATGTGATTGTCAGCTCGGAAACCCTCGGTCATGCCAAAGAATTTATTGAATTTTGGCAAGGTCTTCAGGCACTTCATCCATTCGATCCAGCAGAAGTCTATTTTATTGATGATACAGAAAAAGTCCTGAATGGCGCCAAAGCATACGGGATCCAGAACCTGTTTAGCATCAAGCAGCCTTCTTCCAGTAAAGTTGCCCGTGAGACTTGCAATTACCCGATGCTGGACCAATTAACAGACTTAATCCCTTATTTAAATCAGTCTGAGGTTAAGAAACAATATGCGTAAATCGTCTTTACCCGAAGATGCGGTAGGCATGCGTATAGATAAATGGTTATGGGCGGCACGTTTTTTTAAAACCCGCTCCATTGCCAAAAATGCCATCGAAGGCGGTAAAGTGCATATTGGTGGTGAACGTGTCAAAGTCTCCCGTGAAGTCCGGATTGGGATGGAAATTACCATCCAGCAAGGCATTGACAAAAAGACGGTGATTGTTAAAGAGCTGTCAGATGTGCGTGGTCCTGCGCCTGTGGCACAAAAACTGTATGAAGAAACCGAAGTCAGTATTGCACGTCGGGAGTTGATTGCATCACAGAGAAAACTGCATAATCTTGCACGTCCCGATCATCGACCAAGTAAAAAAGACCGTCGGGATATCAATAGATTTAGAGATGAAAATAGTCAGCAATTTGACCGTTATTGGTCTTATAATGATGATTAAATTCAAGCGTCAGAGTGTGTCGCACATGCACTGACTTTTATAGAATATCAGGGAACATTCTGTCACTATACACCTGTGGAACAAGATCTAATTTAAGACATCCACTTGAGTACTAAAGTTGTGACATCGTATTGAGGTTGTAAGATGGATGAGAATAAAAGCAAGGCGCTGAATGCTGCCTTAAGCCAAATTGAAAAGCAATTTGGTAAAAACACAGTAATGCGTCTTGGTGATAATACCGTTCAGGCGGTTGAAGCTGTATCTACAGGTTCTTTAACGCTGGATATCGCACTCGGTATTGGCGGTTTACCTAAAGGCCGTATTATCGAAATTTATGGTCCTGAATCTTCAGGTAAAACCACAATGACTCTGCAAGCAATTGCACAATGTCAGAAAGCTGGTGGTACCTGTGCATTCATCGATGCCGAACATGCGCTTGATCCTCAATATGCACGTAAACTCGGTGTAGATATCGATAACCTGCTGGTTTCTCAGCCAGACCATGGTGAACAGGCACTGGAAATTGCCGACATGTTGGTACGTTCAGGTGCGATTGACCTGATCGTTGTCGACTCAGTTGCCGCATTGACTCCTCGTGCCGAAATCGAAGGTGAAATGGGTGACTCGCACATGGGTCTACAAGCCCGTTTGATGAGCCAGGCGCTGCGTAAAATTACCGGTAATGCCAAACGTTCTAATTGTATGGTGATCTTCATTAACCAGATCCGTATGAAGATTGGTGTAATGTTCGGTAGCCCGGAAACTACAACTGGTGGTAATGCGCTGAAATTCTATGCATCAGTACGTCTGGACATCCGTCGTATCGGTCAGGTAAAAGAAGGCGACGAAATCATTGGTTCAGAAACCAAAGTTAAAGTTGTGAAAAACAAGATGGCGCCTCCATTCAAAGAAGCACTGTTCCAGATCCTTTATGGCAAAGGTGTCAACCATCTCGGTGAATTGATTGATCTTGCTGTACAACAAGAGATCGTTCAAAAAGCGGGTGCCTGGTATTCATATCAAGGTGACAAGATTGGTCAAGGTAAGAATAATACCATTCGCTACCTCGAAGAGAATCCTGAACTTGCTCAAACCATTGAGAAACTGATTCGTGAACAGCTTCTGACTACTGGTAATGTAGTAGAAGACAAAGACGAAGAAGAACCAGCAGACTTTCTGGATGCATAATCCTTAAACGTCATCACAGAGCGCCCTACGGGGCGTTTTGTTATTATGGTCCTATGAAATATTGAAACTGGATAAATCATGTCAGATGCAAAGTTTAGCAAGCTCCTGGATTATGAAACCATCAAGCAGCAATTTGGTAATGCTGAAGATGAATCGCAACCAGCAGTTTCTGTACAAGCAGATGCTACACCTGAGTTTGATCCTGAAGAAAGCCTGTTTGGTGATAGTAATAAAGAAGAACGCAAACCTGACTTAACTGGCTCTCGCCTACGTTCCTATGCGTTTGCCGTTCTGACCCGCAAGGAATACTCCAAAGCCGAGTTGATTGAAAAACTCTGCCTTTATGCCGAAAATCGGGATGAAGTTGTAGCTCTTGTTGATGAGCTATCTCGTGAAAACTATCAAAGTGACCAACGAGTGGCTGAAACACTTCTTTCCAGCCAGAAACGTAAAGGCAAAGGTCCAAATCAGATTAAAATGAAGCTGAAAAGTAAAAAGATTGATAGTAGCCTGATCAGTGAAGAACTGAAGGAAACTGACTGGGTACAACAGGCTTATGAGCTGAAAGTAAAAAAATATGGCACTGAAGTTACTAAAGATCCAAAACTAAAAGCCAAGCAGATTCGTTTTTTGATGTATCGCGGTTTTGAAATGGATGCGATTATAAAGGCGATTAGCCGTAAAGTTGAGGATTAATAGCTATCTATATTTGACTTAATAATCTACTAAGTTTTCATTTTAAGTATTACTCATGACATGGTAGTCAGTTTTATCAATAAAAGATTTTCAAATTAGTTCGAATAATGCGGAGCATAAGGATATTTTTCAAACAAAAAGGCACGAAGTTCATCGTAACGATCTAAATATTCATACAGTCTAAATTGAGGTTTATCCTGCCCTTTTAGATAAATGTTGATATGCATGAAGCCATTCACAGTACGCTCATTAATCTTTTCAATTTGCGATAGTGGTATGACCGTAGTTTTAAATCCATATAAGGTTAACCTATTTTCCTCTAACTCTATTCGATAATGCCATAATCGAACCACATACAAAAAAAGAGAAGACACAAATTACCGCACACAATGCAATAATAAAAATTTGAATATTTGGTTTAGGAAACTGAATGAGTAATAAGGTAGTTAAAACAGACAGAAATATAACACCCACATAGAAAATACTACGTGTGATTTTGAAATATAAAGTGATGAAACTAGTAAAAGGATAGTGCATAGTTTTTATTATAATAATGGTGGCAACCCTACCAGCAAGGCTTCGGCACATCGTAGATCTACTACCGTTGCTACCTTCCGGTCCTGGCGGGGTTCATAGAGTACAATTGCGAAGTAACCGGCAGGGCTACCATTGCAAGAACAGAGTATAGAGATTTTTAATAAACTTGCAAGCCGAAAAACCTAAAATTCTAGACCTTGCTATCCGTTTGATTATTTTAAAAACAATATAGGATTCTTTGAGGATTTTCTGTAAATACGGGATACAAAATTCTGAGTCAAAACCTCCTCGAACTTTGTAAAAGCATGTTGCAATTCCCGCAAAGGACGTTTTAAATGTGGAACATTATATTAAATAATTTATTTGATTAATCGCCCTGATCCGCGATTAACTCAATACAACATGGAAAATAGATGATGTTGAAAAAGCATATCTTGTGCGCCTTGAGCATGCTCTGTACTATCCCACTCTTTGCCAATGTTCCGATCGAATCACGCGGCCTAAGCCAAGGCAGTAGTAATCCAATACTTGCATCTACACCACCGGCATTACCCTCTGGTGCAGACATGCCCGTGCAAACCAATATGAGCTGGCAATTGCTACAAAAAAACCAGCAACTGGAAAATGATATTCGTAGTCTGCGCGGCAAGATTGAAGAACAGGATAACGAAATCCAAACACTAAAAAATGAACTGGCCAACCGTTATGCCGACCTAGATCAGCGTCTGGAATTACTCCAACAGAAAGTTGATCCACAAGAAGCTGAAGCAACTGAGGAGGATAACCAACAGGATACTGCACCCAGTTCAGGGTCTGGCAACGGCAAGCTAAGCCAAAATCCACAAACTTCTGTATCTTCTGCTCAACCGACTGAAGTAGAAAAAGCAGCCTATACGGTTGCCCTAGATGCGTATAAAAATGGTGGTGCAGCCAAAGCTATTGCACCGATGCAGAATTTTATTAAACACAATCCAAACAGTGTTTATATCAGTAATGCCCATTTTTGGTTAGCCGAGTTTAATCTTTCGATAGATCCGCCTAATTTCAATGAAGCAAAAAAGAACTATGCAATTGTGGTGGATCGCTATCCAAATTCAGCTAAGGCAGCACGAGCTTTATATCAACTCTATAATTTAAGCCAGGAAGTCGAAAAGAATTCAAATTTAGCGGCACAGTATAAATCGCACTTACTCAAGAATTACCCACAATCTGAAGAAGCTAAATTCTTTAAATAGAATATTCCAGATATAAAAAAAGACACCTCAGTGGGTGTCTTTTTTTTATGAACAGCTTATTAACGCACAATACCGCGTTTCGACTGTTCCAGAGAGTCAATCAGCAACTGAGCTTCAGCGACTTCTGGCAGAATTTCGGTACGGATTTTTTCAATGGCTTCTTGCGTGGTCAAACCAGCTTTATAAATCAGCTTAAATGCTTCACGTAGACCATTGATCACATTTTTCGACCAGCCTTTACGGCGCATGCCTTCCACATTCATGGCAAATGCATGCGCTGGGTTACCTGAAACCATCACATAAGCAGGAACATCTTTCAGAATCAAGGACGCACCGCCGATCATGCTATAAGAATCAATCTTACAGAACTGGTGGATACCTGAGTTACCACCAACAACCACATAATTGCCGACATGCACGTGACCCGCTACACCGACGTTATTGGCAAAGATATTGTGATCACCGACCATGCAGTCATGGGCAATATGAGTATTCACCATGAGCAGGTTATGACTACCAATCCTGGTAAGACCACTATCCTGAACCGTACCGCGGTGCAGACTGCAATGTTCACGAATCTTGTTATAGTCGCCAATTTCCAGCCAGGTTTCTTCACCCGCATATTTCAGGTCTTGACAGACTTCACCAACACTCGCGAACTGGAAAATTTCGTTATATTCGCCAATGCGTGTATAACCGCCCACCACAACATGCGAATGCAGTTGAGTACCAGCACCAATAGTAACATTTGGCCCAATGATACAATAAGGACCAATCTGTGCATCTGGTGCGATCACTGCAGATGCATCAATGATGGCTGTTGGATGAATTAGGGGATTATTACTCATGCCTGCTCGACTTTCAGATGGGAAATCATGATTTCCGCGGTTGTTGCGACTACGCCATCCACTGTGGCTATACAATTATATTTGTAAATGCCACGCTTTTGCATCACTAATTCAGATTTAAGCACCAATTGGTCGCCAGCAACCACCTGTTTTTTAAATCGAACCTTCTCTGCACCAGCAAAAAGGAACAAAGAGCCCTCTTTTGGAGTCTCATTGTTCATGACAAAACCAAGGATACCAGAAACCTGCGCTAATGCCTCAACAATCAGCACACCCGGCATGATCGGATAATTCGGGAAATGGCCCTGCAAAAACTCTTCATTAATTGAGACGTTTTTATAACCTACGATGCCATTGTCAGTGATATCTACAACTCTATCCACCAATAGAAATGGATAGCGGTGAGGCAAATATTCACGAATCGTTTGAATATTCATTGGCAATTCAGGCTTCGTGAATGTAGGCATATTCGATTCTGTCATCATAATTATTTACGCAACTTAAATGTTGATTCAATGGACTCAATTTGAGATTGCATATGATCAAGGCGTTTCATCACCTGGGTCAATGGCACATCTGCTAATTGTCTCAAGCGAACTACAGTGCGTTTCCATTGTTGATTTGGCAATAAACCCATACCTGAAGAATAAGTACCTGGTTCTGTAATGTTATTTGTCACCATTGACATTCCGGTCAATGTCACATTATCAGTGATATGTAGATGCCCAGCCACGCCACAAGCACCAGCGAGGATACAGTTTTTGCCAATCGTAGTACTACCTGCAATACCACAGGTAGCAGCAATGGCAGTATTTTCACCAATATGAACGTTATGCGCGATTTGCACAAGATTATCAATAATGACACCATTTTCTAAAATTGTGTCATCCAGTGCACCTCGGTCGATACTACAGTTTGAACCAATACGCACATCATCACCGATACGAACGGAACCTAGTTGCGCAATACGATTCCATTTCCCTTGATAAGGTGCAAAACCAAAACCTTCACTACCCACGACAGTATTGGCATGGATCCGCACACGATTACCTACGTTGGTTTCACCTGTTAACGTGACATGTGCATCAATAAAGCAGTCTTTACCAATTTCAACACCATCATCAATTTGAGCATGTGAATTGATGATGGTATTGGAACCTACAACACAGTTCGCACCAATCACTACATAGTGACCAATGTAAGCATCTTCTGCGATCACTGCTGAAGGATGAATCTGTGCCGTACTTTCGATCCCGCGCTGAGTTTGCTTTTTCTCAAAGATATGAGTCAGGATCGCAAAAGCCAGATAAGGATTTGCAACGACAATAAAATTCTGATGTGAACTTAGCTGTGCTTTCAGTTCAGCAGTGACAATCAGTGCACCGGCCTGACTGTTTTGTGCTTGTTCCAGATATTTGTCCGCATTGACAAATGCCAGATCTTGAAAAGTTGCATGTTCAAGACTCGCCAAGCCTCTTAACTGCAAATCGGTCTGACCTACACACTCGCCTTGAACCAGACGTGCAAGATCAGCTAATTGAAACTGTTGATGATTCATTGAATTATTTAATTGCATTAACCTTTTGAATCATTTTATCAGTTAAATCATACTTAGCGTCATAGGCAAGTGCGCTATTTTTATCCAAAACTGCATCCAACTTGTTCTCTTGACGTAATTGTTCAGCAACTTGTTTGATACGACTATCAAAAACTGAACGAATCTGCTGGATTGAAGTTTGAGCACTGGTTTGTACAGTTTGCTGCAGTTGCTCCAGCTCCTTAAATTTAGCCTGATACTGATCACTAAGTTTTTTCTTGTCTGCTTCACTCATTTTTGGATTGGCTTGAGCACGTTGTTGAATCGTTTGTAATTCCTGATTCAGTTGTTCAATCTTGGTACTTTGCGGTTTGATTTTTTGCTGAAAAGCAGTATTTTGCTGTTTGAGGTAGGCACTGTTTTCTACAACACGTTCTAAATCGATCACACCAATACCTGCAGCCTGCGTCATTGAAGTCAAAGTTGCCACAGCAATACCTGCACCCATCATCATTTTTTTCATCATAATTTCTCTATAAAACTCTATCTATAAAAATGGCCTTGCAAATGACATTGAATTGTCATTTTACAAGACCAGAAAATATCAAATGCATTCAATACTATTAGAAGGTACGACCAATCTCAAACTGGATGTTCTTGGTATCATCACCCTCTTTTTCATTCAGTGGGTATGCATAACTCAATGATAATGGACCAATCATGGTAATCCAGGTAAAGCCTGCACCTACACTGTAACGCATATCGCCCAAATCAAAACCATAGTTATCTTTACAGTATTGACGAGCATTGTACGGAGTACCCTTGACAATAATATTGCTATCACCTGCAGGAACATTACAGTTTGTATCAAAAACTTGTGCACCTTCAGCAAACAATACTGGGCGTACCTGGCGTGCCCAATCTCCTTTAAATGGAACTGGAAGTGCTAGCTCAGCCCCAAACTGAACTAAAGCATTACCCCCCACTTCTTCTTTTGATGGATCTTCCTGACCTGTTCTTTCATACACCACACCATCATAACGTGGTCCTAATGTACTATTTTCAAAACCACGAACAGAACCAAAACCACCGGCATAGAAGTTTTTATAGAATGGTAGGTCATTACCATAACCTAACTTACCATAACCACGAGCCACAAAATTCTTGCCTAATGGGAAGTAAACATTCGCATCATAAGTGACTTTCTGATATTCAACATCACTACCGGGCAAGGCAATCTCAGCATTCACACGATGCGACATACCTGTAGTCGGGAAGATTGGACGATTTAACGTATTATAAGACCAACCTAAATTTAAATTATAGGTTAAGAACTCGCCTTTAAACTCATTATCATAAGTGACTTCAGGTACAGCACAACTAAAACCGATTGTGTTCCCTTGATCATCCAGAATTGGTACTGTTAATTGTGATTTACCTTCAGCATCCGCAGGACAATAAGATCCATTTCCTGTGCTTTTCCCACCATTTGCTAATAAATAATCACGCACATAGGTAGACACATAAGGGCCCGTAGTGACCTCAGTTTGATCAATATTCAGACCAAAACTCAAGCTCTGATTTTCATCAATTGGATAACCAAAGTTGATACCCCCACCAAAACTATCAGTAACATAGTTGTTTACGTTATAGTCATCATCCAGTTTGGTTTTACGGTAATATAAATTATAACCACGACGTACACCATCAATAGTGAAGTATGGATCCGTTACACTCAGGTTATAGTAGTCTTGAGTTTCTGAACGTGACAGATCAATTGATACACTGTTGCCTGTACCCAAGAAGTTGGTCTGACTTAAACCTGCCTGGAAGGTCACACCACCACTTTGAGAGAAACCGACTGCCAAGGTACTGGTACCTGAATGTTGCTCTTCAACTTTAACATCCAGATCAATCTGGTCTGGTGAACCAGGAATACGTACTGGCTTAATATCGACAGTTTTAAAGAAACCGGTGCGCTCCAGACGGACTTTAGACAAATCAATTTTTTCATTACTCGCCAGCGCACTTTCCATTTGACGCATTTCACGGCGTAAGACTTCATCAGCGGTTTTGCTATTACCACTGAAGTTAATACGACGCACGGTGACCTGCTGACCTGGATTGATATAATAGTTAAGGTCAACCAACTTGGTTTCTTTATTAATCTCAGGAACAATATTCACTTCAGCAAAGTAATAGCCTGCATTACCATATTTACGCAATAACAACTGTTTAACAGCATTCACTTTTTCTTGTGAGTAGATTTCACCGTTTTTATAGAGCTGCAGAGTTTTCAGTTCATCAGTCGAATATAGTGCATCACCCAAGAATTTGGTTTGGCCAAACTTGAACTGCTCGCCTTCATCTACAGATACTTCAATAAAGACATGCTTTTTGTCTTCGCTCAGGTTTAAGCTTGAGTTATTGATATTAAAGTTGATATAACCACGGTTCAGATACATCGCACGCAATGATTCAAGACTCGCTGCCATTTTCTCACGTGCATAGCGGTCATTACGTGAAATCACAGAGTTCCAAGAGCTTTCTTTGATTGCAAAAGCCTGCTTGATCTCATCTTCTTTAAAGACTGTATTACCAATGATATTGATATCAAAAACTTTGGCTGCTTTACCTTCAACAAACTCGATTAGCAGATCAACACGGTTGTTCGGTTTTGCTGTGGTTTTTACTGTCACATCCGCATCATAACGACCTTGCTGCATATATTGCTGTTCAAGCTCAGTTTCAACTGTTTGCAATGCAGATTTTTTTAGAACCTCACCTTCAGCAAGACCCATTTTTTTCAGGCCTTCTTCCAGTGCTTCTTTTGGAATCAGTTTGTTGCCTTTCAATTCAATCTTGGAAATGACCGGGCGTTCTACCACCTGGAAAACCAAGGTATTACCAACCTGGGTTGCCTTGATATCGTCAAACAAGCCTGAAGCATACAAACTGCGGATCGCATTCGCGATGATCGGATCATTGACACGATCACCACTATTGATTGGCACTAAGCCGGACACATTTTCAGGAGTTAGGCGGACCAATCCATCAAATTTTATATCTTCTACTGTGAATTCATCTGCTGCATATGCTTGTTGTGCAACTGCCATAGCACTAACGAGTGCCAAAGGCATAAATAAATGTGTGTGCTGCATGCCAGTCTTTTCCGCTTGTTAATTCATTCCATCTACGTTGTTATAAACGCATAAAATCATTAAATAGAGCCAGTAGCATCATACTACCTAGCAATACCATACCAATTTTTAAGCCAACCAATTGTATTTGTTCAGAAACAGGTTTACCACGCAATAATTCAATAAAATAGTAAACTAAATGTCCGCCATCAAGCATTGGAATCGGCAGTAAATTCAATATCCCTAAACTTACACTCATTAGTGCCATAAAGGAAATAAAAGTTTGCCATCCCATTTCCGCACTTTGACCAGCCACTTTAGCAATCGTAATCGGACCAGATAAATTATCCAGACCGATCAGCCCACGTACCATTTTCACGATCGAGTTCAGGATCATGGACGACAGCTGTGCCGTCTTGTCAAAGGCCATCACCAATGCTTCGGTCGGACTGTATTGAATCGTTTGTTTATATTCTGCAGGAATGGTGATTTTACCTGGGTCGCTTTGTACACCCAGCATACCAGTCACATTCCCCATATTGTCGCGTTTTGCCTGCGGCATCACCTGTAAGTGCACCACCTGACCATTACGTAATACGTCAATTTTCAGTAATTTTTCTGGAGATGCCTGTACCACTTGAACCACATCATACCAGTTCTGCATTGGCTTACCATCAATGGCAACAATCTTGTCACCTTCTTTCATACCCTGACGAATCGCCGCGCCATCTTCACTGAGTTTGGAAACTACTGCCGGAATCTCAGGACGATATGGGATGAAGCCTAATACATCGAGTGGAGATTGTGACTGATCTTTCAGGAAGTTTTGAATTGGCAAATTAAAGTTTTTGACCTGTCCATCACGCTCGGCTTGGATGGCGATCTGGCCAGTTTCACCGACACGATCGACCAGTGCATAATTCAGTTTTTCCCAAGTACTGACCTGAGTACCATCTACCGCAACAATTTTGTCACCTTGCTGCATTTGTACCATAGCAGCAGGCGTATTTGGCAGGACTTGACCGACACGGGTATTTAATTGCTCTTGCGCCGGCAGGAACAGAATCCAAAACAGGATCACTGCAAAGAAAAGATTGATCAGTGGACCAGCAGCGACAATGGCAATACGCTTCCATGGATGCTGACGGTTAAATGCTTTCGGCAAATCCTGCTCAGGCACATCACCTTCACGCTCATCCAGCATTTTCACATAGCCACCAAATGGCAAAGCCGACAGTTGGTAATTAATCCCGGATTTTTTCGACGTCCATTTTAATAAAGTTGGACCAAAGCCAATCGAGTAAACCAGCACCTTCACGCCCAGTTTACGCGCTACAAAGTAGTGTCCAAATTCATGAATCGCAATGAGCGGACCCAATAACAGTATTGCAGCTGCGATAATAAACAAGGCGTTCATGGATTAACTTCCTTTATTTACAACAAATTGACGTGCAATATCACGTGCCTGCTGGTCAGCCTGAAGTATCACATTCAGCTGATCTGCTGTCTGATTGTCCAACGAATTTAGCGTATGTTCAACCACCTGAGGAATTTGAGTGAAAGCAATTTTTTCATTTAGAAAAGCCGCCACAGCAATTTCATTGGCTGCGTTCAAAATCGCAGGTGCAATTCCACCTTGCTGCATGGCCTGACGGGCTAGTTTTAATGCAGGAAAACGCTGAGTATCCGGTTGCTGAAAATTCAATTGAGAGTGGATAAACAGATCCAGTGGTGCAACATGCGTGCTAATCCGCTCCGGCCATGCCAAAGCATGTGCAATCGGCGTACACATATCCGGATTACCCATTTGCGCCAAAGTTGAACCATCTACATATTGAACCATGGAGTGAATAATACTCTGTGGATGCACAACAACTGTAACAAATTGTTCTTTTACCGCAAATAAATGACAGGCTTCAATCAGTTCTAAGCCTTTATTCATCAGGGTGGCTGAATCAACTGAGATCTTTTGTCCCATCGACCAGTTAGGGTGTTTACAGGCTTGGGCGGGTGTCACCGTTTCAAGCTGTTCAAGCGTATGGTTTAAAAATGGGCCACCAGAGGCAGTGAGTAGAATCTGCTGTACCCCCAGTTTTGGTTTGCCATTCCGTTCAGCTTCAAAATAATTGGCTGGTAAACACTGAAAAATAGCATTGTGCTCGGAATCCACTGGAAGCAATAAAGCGCCATGGTCACGGGCGGCTTGCATCATGATGTCACCTGACATCACCAGTGCTTCTTTATTGGCTAGCAGCACACGCTTACCCGCTTTTACAGCAGCTAAAGTCGGCAACAAGCCTGCTGCACCAACAATCGCAGCCATGACTATATCCACTTCTGGATGCTCAGCAACCGCAATCAGCCCAGCTTCATCCTGCAGGATTTCAATTTCAAATAACTGATGCTGTTTAAGTAATTGTGCCAGCTCATCCATTCTGGACGCTGGCACCACAGCAACTTTCGGTCGGAACTTCTTGCATATCTCAACCAGTTCCGCAATACGGCTTTGGGCAGTCACAGCAAATACGCTGTAGGCTTCAGGATGTCGCTGCAGGATCTTTAAAGTACTTTGACCAATGGAACCTGTAGCACCCAATATACAAACAGCTTGTGACATCTATAAATCTACGCCAATAAGTTTTAAAACATACATGCCTGCAGCAAAAATCGGTGCTGCAGCGAGGAGAGAATCAATCCGGTCCAGTACACCACCATGACCTGGTAGAATACGACCCGAATCTTTAATGCCTGCGCGACGTTTGATCATCGATTCAAACAGATCACCCAAGACAGAACTAAATACGGTTAATACTGACAAAATCAGAAATAAAATCAGCTCTGGAATACTAATATCCAGGTAAAGTAATGCCACTGTAATGACAATCAACATCGAAGTCAGGATACCACCATACAAACCTTCAACTGATTTGTTTGGGCTGACACTTGGCGCTAGTTTTTTCTTGCCAAATTTACGGCCGACAAAATAAGCACCACTATCTGCGCCCCAAACCAGCAGGAACAGGTACATCAGCCACCAAGGTGAACTATCCCAGACTGAATAGATAGCTGTGACGGCAGCAGAAATCAGAATAACACCGATTCCATACAAGCTTGGATTGTACCAGCCGTCATATTCCGGATAGGACTTGACCCAGTAAATACTTAAAATCCAGGTCAGAATCGATGCAATCCACAATAGCATCGACATATCATTAAATTGAAGTGCAAGTGCTGAAAGAACTGCGGTGAGCAAGCCATAACCCCATGCAACTGGCTTGAGCACTTTTCTTCCTTGGCGTGGCATGAGCTTGAACCACTCATAACCGGCAACGCCTGCAGCTACAACCATCAACACAAACATTGGGTAATAAGATGTGGTGGCAAACATACAACTCAGTACAATAGCCACCAATACCAATGCGGTTATAATCCGCTCTAACATGTATTAATTCTCAAGTTTCTCTTGCTGAATCTGTTCTGAAGTCTTACCAAAACGGCGTTCTCGTCCACCAAAGACAGCGAAAGCATCATCCAGCTCTTCAATGGTAAATTCTGGCCATAAGGTATCAGTGAAATACAGTTCCGCATACGCTGCCTGCCACAGCAGGAAATTGGATAAACGGAAATCACCACCAGTACGGATCAACAGATCTACAGGCGGTAAATCGCTCAGACTCACATATTGACCAAAAACTTCAGTATCAATTGCATCAAGTTCTAATTTATTTGTTAAAACATCCGCGGCAATGCGTTTCGCAGCCTGCGCCATGTCCCACATACCGCCGTAACTCACGGCAATGGTCAGGGTCATGCTATCGAACTTAGCAGTCCTTTGTTCCGCATGCAACATTAAAGCTTGCAGTTCAGGAGATAAACGGCTGCGGTCTCCGATAAAGCGTAAGGCAATATTGAATTTTTCCATACGCGGCAACTGTTCATGAACTGTGTCTTCAAGCAATTTCATGAGCAGGTCCACCTCAAACTGTGGACGGTTCCAGTTTTCACTCGAAAATGCGAATACAGTTAAGGCCTGAATATTTCTTTTTCTGCAGTGTTCGACAATCGGATCTAGGACAGTTTTCCCTTCACGGTGTCCTTCACCTTTTTGCATTTGATTTTTTTTGGCAAAACGGTTGTTGCCATCCATGATGATGGCAACATGTTTCGGAAGACGGGTATTTTCTTCAGGATGGGTCATTGACGAATTAGACCTTCATCAATTCAGCTTCTTTTGCAGCCAGACGTTTGTCCACTTCTGCAACATATTTATCGGTAATTTTCTGGATTTCATCAGAAGCACGACGCTCTTCATCTTCAGAAATTTCTTTTTCTTTTAATAGCGCTTTGATGTCACCTAATACATCACGACGGATGTTACGGATCGCAACTTTTGCATTTTCTGCTTCGTTACGTGCGATCTTCTGCATGTCACGACGGGTTTCTTCAGTCAGCGCTGCCATTGGTACACGAATTGCGTCTGCAGTAATCGGGTTCAAACCAAGGTCAGATTCACGAATCGCTTTATCAATCGCTGCAACCATTGTACGCTCGAATGGCTGAACCAGCAAAGTACGCGAATCTTCAACACCAATGTTGGCAACCTGGTTCAATGGCACGTCTGAGCCATAGTAAGGAACCATAACACCGTTCAGAATGGATGGATGTGCACGTCCAGTACGAACTTTTGCAAAACCATGTTCCAACGAGTCAAGTGACTTGTTCATACGGTCTTCTGCGTCTTTTTTAAGATCGTTAATCATATGATCTTCCTTACTTAATTCTAAAAAATGTAAAAGCTAAATCGGGAACTAGTATAAAGGGCTTCGAGCCTCACGTCATTAATTGGTGACGTGAGTACCTTCATTTTCACCCATCACAACGGACAATAAAGCACCAGACTTATTCATATCGAATACTTGCAGCGGTACGTTGTGGTCACGGCACAGACAGATCGCAGTCAAATCCATCACACCCAGTTTCTCATCCAGCACCTGATCAAATGTCAGTGAATCATATTTCACTGCATCTTCATATTTGCTTGGATCTTTGTTGTAAACGCCATCAACTTTAGTTGCTTTCAGGATCAGATTCGCTTCGATTTCAATACCACGTAAGCAAGCAGCTGTATCTGTGGTAAAGAACGGGTTACCTGTACCTGCAACAAATACACACACTTCACCACGCGTCAGGTGACGGATTGCATCTCGGCTAGAGTAAGATTCTACAACGGTACCAATTGGCAGCGCTGACAGCAAACGTGTCTTGATATTACGGCGTACCAGTGCATCACGCAGCGCCAAGCCATTCATCACAGTGGCCAGCATTCCCATCTGGTCACCAGTCACGCGACCAACCAGGCCGTCTTTTTGCAACTGGCTACCGCGGTATAGGTTACCACCACCCACAACGATACCCACTTGTACACCTAAACCAACCAGGTGAGCAATTGATAAAGACATCTGATCCAGAATTTGGGCATCAATACCCATATCCTTGTTGCCTGCAAGTGCTTCGCCTGAAAGTTTCAGCAAAATACGGCCAAAACGCGGCTTTTTAGAATCCAACATCATCAAACTCCAAATTATTTCATTTAATTTTATCTAAGTATTAAGCTGATTTGATCGAAATTAGTTTTGCAAACAGGTCATATTCGTCTGCATCTGTAATTTCGACTTCAAGCAAATCACCTGCCTTAATCAGGTTTTTATCAATATCTTCAACAAACACATTACCATCAATTTCAGGTGCATCTGCATAAGAACGTGCCACAGCAACTGGGAATTCTTCTTCCAGGTCATCGACTAGCACCGTCATTTTCTGACCGATACGTTTTTGCAGTTTGGCTGCTGAGATGGCTTGTTGTACCTGCATGAAACGTTCATAACGCTCCTGTTTCACTTCTTCTGGCACATGATCAGGCAGATCGTTTGCTGCTGCACCTTCAACTGGCGAATAAGTAAAGCAACCTACACGATCCAGCTGTGCTTCTTGTAGCCAGTCTAACAGCATCTGGAAGTCTTGTTCAGTTTCACCCGGGAAGCCCACCACAAAGGTAGAACGGATCACCAGCTCAGGACATTTCTCACGCCACACTTTTAAACGCTCTAGTGTATTTTCACTATGTGCTGGACGTTTCATCAGTTTGAGGATTTTCGGGCTGGCATGCTGGAACGGAATATCCAGATAAGGCAGGATTTTGCCTTGTGCCATCAGTTCAATCACTGCATCTACGTGTGGATATGGGTAAACATAATGCAGACGCACCCAGATACCGAGTTGACCGAGTGCTTCACACATGTCATAGAATTTGGTTTTAACCGGCTGACCGTTCCAGAAATCCAGTTTATATTTGGTATCCACACCATAAGCAGAAGTATCTTGGGAGATCACGAGTACTTCTTTTACGCCAGCACGTTTCAGTGCAGCTGCTTCTTCCAGCACGGAACCGACCGGACGAGAAACTAAATCACCACGCATACTTGGAATAATGCAGAATGTACAACGGTGGTTACAACCTTCCGAAATTTTCAGGTAAGCATAGTGTTTTGGAGTAAGACGAATGCCTTGCTCAGGTACTAGGTCAATAAATGGATTGTGTTTTGGCGGTTCAGGGACATATTCATGTACCGCATCCATAACTTCTTCATATGCCGCTGCACCTGTCACTTTCAGGACATTCGGGTGCATCTGGCGAATCTTGTCTTCATCTTTACCCAGACAGCCAGTGACAATCACGCGACCATTCGCGCTCATCGCTTCACCAATGGCATCTAAAGACTCTTGTACTGCAGATTCAATAAAACCACAGGTATTAACTACTACTAAATCCGCGCCATCATAATCTGATGCCACATCATAACCTTCAGTTTTTAACTGAGTAAGAATTCGCTCGGAATCAACCAATGCCTTAGGACAACCTAAAGAAACAAAACCGACTTTGGGGGATTTCATGAATCTGCGCTCCACTAGAATGCGCGTATTGTATGTCTTTTCGCGGCATAAAAACAGTTGAAATGGCGACTGTTTGCATCAAGCACCAAAATAAAGCCATAAAATATTCAATATAATTATGAGTGCACCAAATTAGAACAATTCTGCTTTACAGGCCAATTTAACTCGGCTATATCATTAATAAAACCGGTATCCTCATAACTACTCTCCCGATTCCCTGCAATATTTTAGGGAAATTTTCAAAAGTTGGCGTGCATTTTGCTTAATGTGCATCAAATGAGAACTTAAGAATTTGTTTTTTGCTTTATGAAGATGCCATTGCGCTATTTTAATACAGGAAAACCACCGCTAATGGATCAGCCTATTTCTATCGACTATCGCTTACTGGTGGACAATCTCACCACTGCCATTATGTTGGTCGATAGCAACCTGAATATCTACTATCTGAACACGGCCTGCGAAGCTATGTTCGATATCAGTCTTTTGCGCGCATCTGGCACGCCAGTACTTAATATTTTACAAGCACCGACGGATGAGTTTAAGACAGAAGAGTCCCTGTATAACACGCTGCATACCGGACAACCTTATACCCGCCGTGAAGCAACCATTATTGTCAACTTTAAAGACATACACGTGGATTATACGGTTTCCCTACTCAATACCGGCAAACCTACCCACCCTTTATTATTGATCGAGCTGAATCAGCGCGACCGTATGCTGAAAATTTCACGCGAGGAAAACTATATTCAGCAGCATCAGGTGGCGCGCCAATTGATTCGCGGTGTCGCTCACGAGATTAAAAACCCGCTCGGTGGTATTCGTGGCGCAACCCAATTGCTAGCACGTAGCCTGGATGATCCAAAATACAAAGAATTCACAGACATTATTATCAATGAAGTCGATCGCCTTCGGAATCTGGCCGACACCATGCTTGGTTCACGTCAGCTACCAAGTTATGAATTAGTAAATGTACATGAGCCACTGGAACGTGTGCGCTCACTGATCGCCAACCAGACAAAAAAGAAAATCAAAATTACCCGGGACTACGACCTATCCTTGCCAGAAGTTTTGGCGGATCGCGACCAGCTGATTCAGGTCATGCTGAATATCTGTGTCAATGCCGTTCAGGCGATGACAGAAAATAAAGACTTCTTTATCGAGCATCAGCCAGAACTGATCTTAAGAACTCGGATTCAGCGTCTCTATACTATTAATGGGGTGATTCACCGCTCGGTGGTTCGCGTCGACATTCAGGACAATGGTCCAGGTGTGCCGGAAGACATTATTGAATCAGTGTTCTACCCGCTAGTCACCAGCCGTGCCAAAGGAACCGGTCTCGGTCTGAGTATTGCTCAAAATATTATGCATCAACATAACGGAATGATTGAATGCCAGTCAGTTCCAGGAAAAACCGTATTTAGCCTATTTTTACCTTGGGAGTCAGATCATGTCGCGAAATAAAATATGGGTCATTGATGACGATCGTGCCATGCGTTGGGTACTAGAAAAAACATTTAAAGAAGAAGGTTTCGACGTCACCAGTTTTGAAGAAGCGCAGTCAGCGCTCGATCAACTCAGCGTAGATGCGCCAGATGTGATCCTGACCGATATCCGCATGCCAGGAATTGATGGCCTGACTTTCTTAAGCAAAGTCAAAAACAGCTATCCAGACCTGCCTGTGATTATCATGACGGCGCACTCGGATCTGGAATCAGCAGTATCCAGCTATCAAACTGGTGCATTTGAATATCTGCCGAAGCCATTCGATATTGATGAAGCACTGGCATTGGTGAATCGTGCCATCCTGCATATCACCAAACTACAACAACAGGAATCTGCTAAAGCGGTTCCAGCCATCCAGTCTACCGAGATCATTGGTGAATCCCCTGCCATGCAGGAAGTATTCCGTGCCATTGGTCGCCTGTCACAGTCGCATATCACCGTGCTAATTAATGGTGAATCCGGTACTGGTAAAGAACTGGTTGCACATGCCTTGCATCGCCATTCACCACGTAGCAATAAACCGTTTATTGCTCTTAATATGGCGGCAATTCCAAAAGACCTGATCGAGACCGAACTGTTTGGTCATGAGAAAGGTGCTTTTACTGGTGCAAATACCCAACGCCAAGGCCGTTTCGAACAGGCCAATGGCGGCACGCTGTTCCTGGATGAAATTGGCGATATGCCATTTGAAACCCAAACCCGTTTGCTACGTGTCCTTGCAGATGGTGAGTTCTACCGTGTCGGCGGTCATGTTCCGGTAAAAGTGGATGTACGTATTGTTGCTGCAACCCACCAGGATCTGGAAAAACTGGTACATGACGGCCGCTTCCGTGAAGACTTGTATCATCGTCTAAATGTGATTCGTATTCATATTCCTAAACTGGCGCATCGTTCTGAAGACATTCCGATGCTGGCAGAACACTTCCTGGCTCGTGCTGGCAAAGAGCTGGGCGTGAATCCAAAAATTCTGCGTCCAGAAACCAAGGAATATATGCAAAAGCTGCCTTGGCAAGGGAACGTACGTCAGCTGGAAAATACCTGTCGCTGGTTAACCGTCATGATCACCGGTCGTGAAGTCTATCCAGAAGACTTGCCACCTGAACTGAAACAGATTCCGCTCCCTCAGGACAACGGTGCACCGATTCCGAACCTCAACCAGATTGCACCGCATCACTGGGATGAATTACTGGGTCAATGGGCGATTCAAAAACTGAAAAATGGCGAGATGAAAATTCTCGACATCGCCACACCAATGTTTGAACGTACCCTGATTAATGCTGCCCTGCAACAAACCCGTGGTCGTAAGCGTCATGCTGCTGAACTGCTTGGCTGGGGCCGCAATACCCTGACTCGTAAGCTGAAAGAACTCGGCATGGACAGTGCTGATGACGATGAAGTAGAAGAAGTTGAAGGTTAAGCTTTCAATTTAATCTCATAAAAAAAGCGTCAAATCAGTTGGCGCTTTTTTTTATTTTTAGCTTTAAGCCGTAAGTCCGATATAACGAAAATAGCCAGTCGCACCCAAATCCGATTTCATAATGATAAATTCCGGATAGCTACTTGCAGTCAGTTCC
The DNA here is from genome assembly GCF_000773685.1 of Acinetobacter sp. HR7. Lineage (GTDB taxonomy): Bacteria > Pseudomonadota > Gammaproteobacteria > Pseudomonadales > Moraxellaceae > Acinetobacter > Acinetobacter thermotolerans. The sequence goes on from NZ_JPQO01000020.1 coordinate 28,157, forward strand.
GCAAACATATTCAGCTGATCATCATTGGCATGCAGATCATCCACAGTATGCTGCATGGTCTGCTCAAACTCATCAGTAATGTATTCAAAACCAATATCCATGGCAATAAATAAAGTATGCTTACATGGCTGGATATACTGTTCTTCCTGCCAGTTAATAATTTGTTGCTGACAATGTGGACAGGCAATATTGTCTGTGGCTTGAACGTCGAGTTCGATGAGTTGGTATGACATATTGAAAATCAAATAAGTTAACTTTCCCTATTCTAGCAAATTCTTCAAATACTTCTCTTAATTTAAACCTCCGCTATATTCAACTATAAAAAGCCCGCATGATGCGGGCTTTTCAATCCTAGCAATCTGTCCCGTCCTGAAATAAGT
>NZ_JPQO01000021.1 GCF_000773685.1 Acinetobacter sp. HR7
TTATATCGAACTCAGGTTATTTAGCCTTTCAAGTTTTTCTTGTTTTGCATAGGTACTAGGGCAAATTCCTGATCGCCTCTGTGCCTTTAACTTTTGTAGCTCAATTCTTGCTTCAGCCAAAGACATTTCAGGGAAAGTGCCTATTTTCAGTTTTTTTAAAGAATTATCAATAGGACTACGATATCGATATATAAATGAAGTTAAACCTGTTTTTCCCTTATATACTCGTAAACCTTCATTCTCACCAATATCAGCTTTATAACTATCATTTTTCATTTTCTCTATCGCTCTGGCAGATAGAGCAACTTTTTTCATTGTTTGAGTTTCTTTTTCACTCACCTAAAAATCCCCTTAGAAACCATGACAAAGTTTTTGTTAGAATCCCTTTCAGAAATTCGAGAATCGAATCATCAATTCTTGCTATTTTAAACTGAGATCACAACCAAGGTACACTAAAACGTACACTTATAATTTGGATTGTTTAGGTTTAAACGGGATTTAATAGGATTCGTCAGGAAAAGTTTTTTATGCAATTTATTGTAAATATTAATAGTTTTAAAGGTGTTAAGTGACATGAATACAGAAAAAATAATACCTGACTTATCTACTCTAACACCTATGATGCAGCAATACATGGCAGTCAAACTGCAACACCCGCATTCGCTGCTATTTTACCGCATGGGTGATTTCTATGAACTGTTCTTTGAAGATGCGCATAAAGCCGCCAAAATTCTAGGTATTACCCTGACGCACCGAGGTAAAGCCAATGGCCAACCAATTCCTATGGCGGGTGTGCCATACCATGCTGCAGAAGGCTATCTGGCCCGCCTGGTAAAAAAAGGCGAAACGGTGGTGATCTGTGAGCAGATCGGTGAAGTGACTGGTAAAGGACCTGTTGAACGTGGTGTAGTACGAATTATCACGCCGGGAACATTAACCGATGATGCTTTACTCGGCGCTCATCAAACGTCGAATCTGGTCGCGCTTTGCTTGCAGCAAAATAGCATCGGTATTGCCCTACTAGATCTTAGTGCAGGTATTTTTAAGGTACAGCAGATCGACTACGACCTGAACCAGCTCGCCATCGAACTGGCTCGCCTGATGCCAAGCGAAATCGTGGTGGATGAAAACCTACAGGATCAGGAACTGGTTGAGCATCTGAAACACCTGCTGGATGTACCAATCAGCCGTCGTCCCAATGTCGACTTTAACCTGAACAATGCCCAAAAAACTTTGTGTGACCAGTTTGCTGTCAGCACACTGGCAGGTTTTGGCATCGATCATCTGCCACTGGCCAAAGCCGCTGCGGCTGCGCTGATTCACTACGCCAAGGAAACCCAGAAAACTGCGCTACCACATATCCGTACCATTCAGCTAGAACAAAGTTCGGACTTTATTGCACTGGATCCAGTCACTCGTCGCAATCTGGAACTAATCGAACCGTTATTTGAACATGGTACCTCCCTGTTCCAGCTGATTAATGACTGCCAGACTGCCATGGGTGGTCGTTTGCTCAGCCGCACCCTGATGCAACCGCTACGTGATACAGCGATTCTGGATGAACGACTGGATGCAATTCAGACCTTGCTAGAAGGTTACCACGAAGCACCCGTACGTCTGGTCTTAAAAGAAATCAGTGATATTGAACGGGTACTGAGCCGTATTGCTCTCGGCAGTGCCCGTCCACGTGATCTGGTGCAACTGCGTCAGGCCTGTGCGCAGATTCCATTCCTGCGCCATGCCCTGAAACCGATGGTCAGCCAACAGCAATCTAAATTACTAGTCCAGCTGAATGACGAACTCGGTGATTTTCATGGTCTGCATGAACGTTTGATGGCGGCCATTGTTGAAAATCCACCCGTGTTGCTGCGTGATGGCAATGTCATCGCTGAAGGTTTTGATGCTGAACTGGACGAACTGCGTAAAATCCGTGACCATGCCGGTCAGTTCCTGATTGATCTGGAAATCCAGGAGCGTGAAGCCACTGGCATTCCAACGCTAAAAATTGGTTATAACCGTGTTAGTGGTTACTACATTGAGCTGACCCGTGCCCAGGCCGATCAGGCACCGGATCACTATATCCGCCGCCAAACCCTGAAAAATGCCGAGCGTTATATCACTCCGGAACTGAAAGCCTTTGAAGATAAAGTATTGTCCAGTGAATCACGTGCACTAGCGCGGGAAAAAATGCTGTTCGAAATGCTGCTAGACGAACTGCGTCAGGACATCGCGAATCTACAGATGATGAGCAGTGCCATTGCCCAAATTGACCTGCTCTGTAACTTTGCTCATCAGGCTCGGCTACGTAACTGGTCTCGTCCAAAATACAGCCCAGAAATTGGCCTGCAGATCAAGGCGGGTCGTCATCCTGTGGTTGAAGCACTGAGCAAATCCGCCTTTACCCCGAATGATACCCAGCTGGATTATCAACACCGTATGGCGATCATTACCGGTCCAAACATGGGCGGTAAATCCACCTTTATGCGCCAGACTGCCCTGATTGCCCTGCTGGCATATTGTGGCAGTTATGTGCCGGCACAATCCGTGACCCTAGGCCCAATTGACCGCATCTTTACCCGGATTGGTTCAGCAGATGACCTGTCTACTGGCAAATCAACCTTTATGGTGGAAATGACCGAGACTTCGCAGATTCTGCATCATGCTACCAGCCAGTCACTGGTTCTAATGGATGAGGTCGGACGTGGCACCAGTACCTATGATGGTCTGTCCTTAGCTTGGGCCTGTGTACTGGATTTAACCCGTCGCATCCAGTGTCTATGCCTGTTCGCAACCCATTATTTCGAGCTGACTGAACTAGCCAAAGAACCAGGCATCGACAACTACCATGTCACCGCACGTGAAGTGAACGGCAACCTGATCCTGCTACATAAAGTCCAGCAAGGTCCAGCAAGCCAGAGTCATGGCCTACAGGTGGCAAAACTTGCCGGGATTCCCGCCAGTGTTATCAAAGAAGCACAGAACCGTCTGCGTATTTTGGAAAAACAACAAAATGCCAAGCCACAAAATCCACAACCGGATCTGTTTGCGGTTGAACAGGTTGTGGAAACCGTAGTGGAACGTATTGTTGAAGTTGAAAAACCTTCACCGATACTCGACATGTTGGAAGAGATTGATGTCGATAGTCTTAGTCCACGTGAAGCCCTACAGCAGCTTTATGCTCTCAAAGACCTGCTGAAATTGCCGGGCTAAATGATAAACCGTCTCATTTCATATGAGACGGTTTTTTCTATCTATGCTGGAAACTCCGGTTTTAAAGCATTCAGCCGTTTTTTTGTAAAAATAACAGCCCTATATATAACAAATATCAATAAAAGCAATTGTTAGTTGACTGCGTTTTTGCCTAAAATACGCATTAGTTATTAGAACCATATTTTTAGGTAGCTGTCGCCATGACCTTTGTTGTCACTGAAAATTGTATTAAATGTAAATACCAAGACTGTGTTGAAGTTTGCCCAGTAGACTGTTTCTATGAAGGTCCAAACTTCCTTGTAATTAACCCGGACGAATGTATTGACTGTGCGTTATGTGAGCCAGAATGTCCTGCAAATGCAATTTTCTCGGAAGATGAGTTACCTGAGGGTCAAGAAGTCTTTATCGAGCTAAATGCTGAACTGTCTCAAAAATGGCCAAACATCACCCAGATTGGTGAACAGCCTGCAGATCGTGAAGAATGGAACGGTAAGCCAAATAAACTTCAGTATCTTGAAAAGTAATTTTCTTAGAACTGCGAAAAAGACCAGCCTAGACTGGTCTTTTTTTATACCTCATGCACACATTTCATTGCAATTTATCCTGATTTTCTCCGCAAAAGTGGACTAAAATAGCGCTATTTTTAAAAATACCTGATTTCTGATAATGAAGCATTTCTTCAAGGGATTAATGGGTCTCATCATGATCCCTGCTGTCATGGTGGGTTGTACCACTGCGACAAAAAAACCATCTACAGAACCCGGAAAACGTATTTATATTCCGCAGGAACAGGTCGAATTAAAACGTCCTGCGCGTCCTAAAAGCACCCCTTATGCTTATACCAACTGGACGACGGTTTCTGACAATCTGTCCCGTGTGCGTGAATACGAGAATTTCCTGAACCGTAATGGTGTTGGCAACATTATTCCGAACTTTGAATTGATGCGCACCGCACGTGATTGGTCACGTTGTGGTGGTGCCCAATACATGGTACCAAGCCGTGAATTGTGGGCCAATCAGCTGCCAACTCTGCGTATTTTTAAATATCTGGTTGCCGCCAATATCCTGACCGATTTTGAAGTGACTTCCGTGTATCGGGATCTGCCACTGAACAAATGTGCTGGTGGTGCCAACTCATCACGTCACCTGTATAACTCGGCAATTGATTTCAGGATCGGACCAGAGTTCCCGCAACCTGAAGACTATGCCTTCATTGAAAATACCAAGTTCAAGCTGTGCCAGTTCTGGATCCAGCATGGTCGTAGTCTGAATATGGGTCTTGGTTTATACGCTTCAGGCCAGATTCATATTGATACCCAGGGTTATCGTACTTGGGGTCCGGACTTAAGTTACCGCTCTTCCATGTGTAATTACTAGGTCATGACAAAGGCAATACATATCACGAGAAAGGTTATGTATTGCCTATTTTTAAAGCAAATATAGAACAATAAATTGCGCTCTACTGCGAAAGGTTTAAAATGCCTGCATCGCAATATAGGTGCCCAAGTTATGCAACAAATGTGGACTGACCTCGACAATTATATAGATTCACATTTAATTCCTGATGATCCCATCCTGAAACAAACCCTTGACAATACCGCTGCACATGGCTTCCCTGACCATCTGGCTGTCGCGCCGAACCAAGGCATGCTGCTGCAAATGCTGATCCAGATGAATGGCTGCAAGCGTGTACTTGAGCTGGGCACTTTTGCTGCATATAGCACCATGTGGCTGGCACGTGCCCTGCCGGAAGACGGCTATATCCTGACTATCGAAGGCCGTGATACCCACGCAGCCATGGGTCAGGAAAATATTGATCGTGCCAATCTGAAGCAAACCGTAGAGCTGAAATGCGGTCGTGCCGCTGACATCCTGCGTGCCCTGCCAGAAGATACTGAGCCGTTTGACTTTATCTTTATTGATGCGGATAAACAGAGTTATCCAGAGTACCTGGAATTATGTTTAAACCTTTCTCATTCAGGTACGGTGATTTTCTTGGATAATGTGATTCGTGCGGGCGCGATCATTGATCCTGGAAATAAAAAGCCAAGTATCGAAGGCATTCGCAGCATGTTTGAACTAATCCAGAACCACCCACGTTTGTTATCTAGCACCGCTTTGCAGACAGTTGGCAGCAAAGGACACGACGGTTTTGCACTCGCGATTGTCAAGTAATATTCAGTGTGTAAAAAACACTCAAAACGGTATTAATTATATATAACAATAACTTGCATAATCTAACCACAGAGTTATCCACAATATATGAGGATAACTCTGATTATTTTTAAAACAGAATTGTAACGAGCTTTAAATTTTTTCTTTTAGCTGCATTTTTCCAATACTTGTATGCCTAGTCACAACCTCTTTAATTTCAAAATTTTCTTTGCGCTTAGCTCTTATCTACTTGGCCACCAGTAATGGCACTTTGGAATTCCGGAAAATCGTCGTAGCAATACTGCCGAGGAAGAACTGATGAATCTTGCTGTGACTGAATGCTCCGAGCACAATCAGTTGAATGCCTTGTTCCTGCTGGTAAGACAGGATATTTTCTGCAACATCGCCATAACGGTATTCAGGCACCACATCCAGGCCGGCCTGTTTTAAGTATTGCAATGGTTCATTCAGGATTTCCGCATGATCACCAACATAGAGCAGATGACATTGCAGTAAACGCAGCAAATCACTTTCGGCAATACGTTTCATCATCTTGATACAGGTCGGTGAATATTCATAGGCGAAGATAAAGCGTGTTGGTGGCTTAAAGTTTTCACCCACGGTCATCACAGTACAATTCGCCCCACGGATAAAGTTTTCGACATTGGTGCCCATCGGCTTGTTTTTCTCGGCTGAACGTTCGCCCAGACGCCCGATCACCACAATGTCCTCTGGTCGCAAAATCTGAAAGCTCTGCTCCAGAAAATCCCCTTTCTCCTGAATATGAATAGTATTCAGTCCGTGCTTTTCTTTAATTTGATCGGAAATATGCCGCAACAGGTTATTGCTATAATCCAGCGCTAGCTCACTCTGTTTCTGTTCCAGCTCAGCCAATTCTTTCAGCAACATGGCATTACTTTCAAAACCGATGACCCCACTAATTTCCCCCAAATGATAACTGGCTGGGTAATAGTCCAGCACCTGTAATAACACCAGTTCGCGATGGGTCTGCTTGGCAATCCATGCAGCCGCTTCTGCGATGGCATTAATGCACGGAGAAGAATCAATGCAGGCAATGACACGTTTCATGTTCAGCCTCTCTTTTATAATAAAAATTCTTAGATATTTTTAAGTTAGCATAGCCTTTGACAAATGTGCAGCGAATTCTGTAGCTATGGATTTGAATTATGTTAATTTTTATGTGATGTATTTAAGATGAATTTTCATTTTTGACACCTGCCTCACCATTCTGGTCAGGCCTGCATCTGCTAGCTTATTTATTCACGGTAACGGATAAACCGGGCTGGATTACCTGCCACAATCATGCGCTCCCCGACATCTTTGGTGACCATACTATTCATGCCGACAATAGCCTGATCGGCGATTTTCACCCCATCCTTGATGCCGACATGTGCTCCCAGCCAGACATCACGTCCAATCTCAATCCCTTTGGACCGTACTGGCTGCTTATAAACTGGTTGTTCCAGTTCCATGCCATGATCAAAGGCATACAAATGACAATAGGCCGCAATTCTTACCTGATCATGCAGCTTGATGCCGACTCTTCCCCCATCCAGGATACAGTGATGATTAATTGCCACTTCATTGCCAATTTCCAACGGTCCATGCAAAGTACAGTCTGCGGCAATAAAGGTATTATCCCCGATCACGACCTTACGGCCTGGCTCGGCAAAAATATGCGCCAATGGTGAAATAAAACAGTTTTCGCCAATTTCCACCGTTTCCATTTCACGCAGATAATCCTGATATTCGCGTTGCCACTGTTCTGCCCAGACCCGGTTTTTCGGCTTTAGTGACCAGTACAGCCATGGCATATAATTTAACCGGTGCTTATGCTGCTCTCGGTATTTCAGTAATGGATCCTGTTCAGTCATCTTATGACTCATCGATAATTTTTAGGGCTTCACGACCACGAGTGACGTCCTGAATTTTCAGTGCAAATGGCTCAATCTGGTGTTTCTGCATTTGTGCTATCACTATCACACCGTCAGCCGTATAGTCTTCCTGATAGTCGATCTGCTGCTGATTCAATTCGTACTGGAAAATTGCCCATTCACTAAAATTACAGAGGAATATGACTTTTTTCTTTTCAATTAGCTCAATTTTTTCTGCCAGTAACAAACACTGTCCCGCACAGCCGCCATACGCTCGTACTAAACCGCCTGTGCCAAGCTTCACTCCACCAAACCAGCGATTGACCAGTACCAGTACATTGGTCAGCTCATTGCCTTCAATCGTCGCGAGAATCGGCCGACCCGCGGTACCTGAAGGTTCACCATCATCATTAAAACGGACATTGTGTCCAATTTTCCAGGCCCAGCATTGATGTGTCGTGCTTGGATCGTGATAGGCTTCCAGAAAATCTCTGACATCCTGCTCGGATTCAACCGGCGTAGCAAAAGCCTGAAAACGGCTTTTCTTGATCTCTTCTTCGAAACTGACCAGACTGGAAATGGTAAACGGCATGGGATTCAAACACTAACATCACACCGGCGCAGTATAACGTGTTTGCTCCCAGAAATAAAAAAAGCCCCTATAAATATTTAAACAATGCTGATTCGGATTAACGTTCGCGCAACGCTTCCTTGGCCTTGTTGAATGGCTTGATCAGGTAATCCAGCACGGTTTTTTCACCGGTACGGATATCCACCGTTGCCACCATACCCGGGGTGATATTGAACTCCTGACCTGCTTTATTGGTCAACTTGTCACTGTCGGTACGGATATAGACACGGTAATAGAACTGATCCTGTTTCACTTCATCACGCAAGGTATCTGGTGAAATCACTGTCACCTTGCCTTTTAAACCACCATAAATCGAATAGTCATAAGCCGTGATTTTCACCAAAGCTTCCTGATCTGGACGGATAAAAGCGATGTCACGTGGTGAAATCCTAGCTTCTACCAGCAGTTTTTCATCCAGAGGTACGATGGTCATCAGCTTGCCATTTTGTGGAATGACACCACCTAAGGTCATCACATCAATTTCTTTCACCACACCACGTACTGGTGATTTGAAAATAGTCCGTTTCAGGGTGTCAGACTTGCCACGCACCACTTGTTGCTGGGTCTCAACATCGGTATTGGCTTTGGCCAGTTCTTCACGTGCTTTGACATAATACTGGTTACGCACATCATTCATCTGGTTTTGCAGGTCATTTGCTTCACGTTTCAGACGCAATACTTCGACTTCACTGGCAGCACCTTTCGCCACCAATGGCTCAGTCATCGCCAGTTCCTGTTGCACCAATACCAGTGCATGTTTCAGACCCGACAATGATTCTTCCAGATTGGCACGACGTGATTTGTACAGTGCAGTTTCTTCAGCCACCAGTTTTGGCTCTTTTAGCACTTCAGGTGGGAACGACAACGGCGCACCGGTGACTTCTGCGCGTAAACGCGCTGCTGTTGCACGGGATGAAATGAGCAGCGACTCAGATTCGCCGACATTCGATTCAAAGCGGGTTGGATCAAGCTGAGCCAAAATTTCACCTTGCTCGACAATCTCACCTTCTTTGACATTCAGCTTGGTCAAAATACCGCCTTCCAAAGACTGAATCACCTGTTCTTTGGAAGATGGGATTACTTTACCAGTCCCCGTAGAAACTTCTTCTAGCTTAAACAACCATGCCCAAGCTAGCAGAATGAGTAAACCAATCCCGATAATCCAGATCACCAGACTTGATTTTGGCAATGGCGGTTCCTGAAAGCTAACCTTGGTTGAACGTTTCAATTCCTGTTGTTCACTCATGCGTTTGCTCCCGCTGCACGTTTCACTCCACCTTGAGACTGATTCAGAATCTGGTCACGTGGGCCATCCATCACAATCTTGCCGTCATTCACCACAATGATACGGTCTACCAGTTCCAGTACTGCACGGCGATGCGTTGCTACCACCATGGTTCGGCCAATCAGATAATTTTTCAGATTGTCGATCAGCAATTTTTCAGTCACATCATCAATCGCTGCAGTGGGTTCATCCAGTAACAGGATCCGTGGCTGACGGATCAGCAAACGAGCCAACAACAAGGCCTGACGTTGACCGCCAGAGAAGCCGACACCACCTTCTAGAATGACATGATCCAGACCTTCTTTTTTCTCCTGAACAAAGCCCAGCGCTCCAGTGAGTTGTAGCGCTTCAAGAATCTGCTGGTCTGTTGCCAGTGGCGCACCCAAAGTTAAATTTTCACGAATGGTGCCATAGAACAGTTGTGAGCCCTGATTGAGAAGGCCCATATCACGGCGTACATCTGCTGGATCAATCAGGTTCAGGTCGATCCCATCCAGCTTGACCTTGCCTTGGACTGGTGTTTGCATACCTGATAGCAGTTGCAGCAACGTCGATTTACCAGCACCGTTACGGCCTAAAATCGCAATCTTCTCGCCCGGCTTGATTTCCAGTTTCGGAATCACCAGCGTTGGTTTCGGATCATCTTCACCATATTTGAATACCACACCACTCAGGTCATAATGCCCTTCGATAAACGGACGATGAATCAGGTGTGAATAATCCGGCTGATCTACTGGTTTTTTCATCAGCTCATCCAGACCTTGTTTGGCTACTTTGGCCTGCTGGAAACGCCCTAGAACCCCAGTAATTTGCGAAATTGGCGCCAGCATACGCGATGACAGAATCGAACATGCCACCAGTGCACCGGTGGTCATCTCACCCTCCATAACGGCAAAACAGCCGACCAGTACCACAATGGCAAAGGTCAGGCCCTGAATTTTCTGGGTCCATGCGGTCATCAAGCCCACAATTTTACGTTGTTGCATACTGACATCGGCAGACACTTCGTTCATGTGATTCCACTGGTTCTGGAAACGCGATTCAGCGCGCAGTAGTTTGATGTCCTCTATGCCTTGTACCGCTTCCACCAAAAGCGCATTACGGATGGAAGATTCGCGCATGCCCATTTGCGCCAGCTGTGCCAGTTTTTTCTGTGCTAAAATGCCCGGCAAAATCATTAATGGCACGACCAGAAGCATTACCCAGAACAGCTTGCCACCGATCAGCCAGAAAATTCCCAGAAATAAAAAGAAAAATGGCAGGTCTGCAATTGCCGTCACCGTAGTTGAGGTCACAAGTTCACGGACGCCTTCCAGCTCACGTATCTGGGAAATAAAACTACCGGTTGACTTGGAACGCTCTTTATTTTTAATCCGTAGTGCATGACCAAATACCCGATCAGAAATACGTAGATCCGCACGTTTACCAATAATATCGGACAAGTAAATCCGTGAAACACGCAAGGTAAACTCAAAAATTGCCGCCAGCAGTACACCACTCGCCAAGACCCACAGCGTTGGAATAGATTGCGATGGAATGACACGGTCATAGACATTCATTGAGAAAACGATGGTCGCCAATGCCAGAATGTTGGCAATCAGCGAGGCAAACATCACATCGATATAACGTTTCCAGTCTTTCAGTACAATCGACCAGAACCAGTTTTTCTCAAAGGGCTTGATATATTCATCGACACGTGCATCTGGTACCGAAGATTCAGGGCGTAGCACATACAGATTTTTGGCGCCTTCCTGCAAGCGCTCTAAGGTAAAGACCTGTGATAACCCCTGATCGCCACTTATCTGCACGCTGGCATTGCCTTCACTGTCAATCCGCTCGACAACCCCGACTTCGCCGCTATCAAATTCGATTAGAACCGGCAACTTCCATGGGCTCAGCAGACTGGCATCAAACTTGTTTTTACGTACATTTAGACCAATCTGACGTGCCACTATCTTAAGCAGTTCATCGACATTTTGATGCTGGTTCCATTCCAGCTGTAACCGGATTCGTTCTTCAGATGGCTCGATACGATAATGCTTGGCAATATTGAGCACCGCCTGAAGCCACGGCTGATAATTTATTGTATTACTCATGGCTGTACTTCAAACCCCTGAATAGAAATACGGTTAAGGTCATACAGATCACGGGTGCGACCAGTAACCTGAATGTACTGAACAATGGCGGAATAAATATCGTAACGTGCAGTTTCGATTTCTTGGGCTGCACTGTGAATCGCCTGTTCTGCGTTTAATAAGTCCACCACAGTTCGGGTACCTAATTTATATTGTTCTTGATAAAGTTCTTTGGTTCTGACCGTAGTTGCACGGCGCTGTGCTAGAATATTCATCTGACGCTGCTTGTTTTCAATCTGCTCTCGGATCAAACGTACCTGATCAATCACGTCCAGATAAGCGGTACTCACCTGTGCACGCGCAGCCTCTTCTGCATAGCTGGCAGCACGGGTCTGAGATTTGATTGAACCGCCTTGGTAAAAGTTACTGGTCGCTTCAATCATCACTGAATTATACAGACCATCATCTTCATTATTATTCGGATTTCGACCATTCACCGCCTGGCTGAGGCTACCTTTCAGATTAATGGTTGGATAAGCACTCAGTTTGGCCTGTTCCTTTTGGGATTTGGCCACTTCCACACCTGCATAAGCCAGCATCAGAGAAGGGATCTGGGTAAATTCTGGCTCTTCATATAGCCCTGCCTGTTGCACAATGCTGTCCGGAATTTCCCAATCAATATTGGAAACATCAAAGCCCAATAAGGTACGCAGTTTCTGTTGATACTGACGTAACTGGGTTTGTTGTACGATCAGGTTATTCTCGGCCGCTTCCAGATTGGACTGGGCCTGAATCGGGTCAGCCTGACTGCTGATCCCGGCTTTGGCACGCAGGTTAGCGATTTCAGCAATGCGAGCAATCCCCTGTTTTTGCTGCTCTGCAATCTTAGTAATTTCCTGATAGCGCTTGATATTCACAATCGCATCAGCAACTTCTAATGCAACCTGATCCAGACTGACCAGTACTCGGGCCTGTTCCTCAGCCAGCTTGGCTTCTTCAGTAGTAACACTGGATTTCACCTTGCCAAAATCATAAAGCAACTGGGTGGCATTTAAAGAAAGCAGTTGTCGACCACGTTCACCCTTGGTTAAGTCAGCTGTACTCATCCCACCAGAAATTTGGGGATAATATCCTGCTTTCGCAACATCAATATTCGCTGCCTGCGAAGACAGTGACGAAATACTCTGGGATATTTCTGGCCGGCGCTGTACTGCGGTAAGTACAGCTTCTTGCAGATTCATGCGTCGGGGTATTCCCGCAACGGGGGCATAAGGCTGCGGTGTCATCGAAGATGGCCTGCCGATTGAGGGTAATTCCTGGACACGAGACGTATCCAGCTGAAAATTACTTAATTCGCTAATATCAACCGTATGAGCAGACTTTTCAGGAGTCGGTGCAAACAGCCTGCTTACGCCCTGTTTAAATCCATCAAAATAACCGTTTTGAGAATCAGCCGCATAAACCGGTGAAATTTGCAAAGGCAAAAGTAATGCAAGAAATGCCCCTTTTTTACCCTGTAAGTTTCCCCGATTTTTTTTAAATTTTTTTGCTTGCAATCGCATGATGAGGATGTCGTATTTTTGACTAAAAATATATTAAAACATTTTAAAGGTGAATGATTTTAAAATGTATTAGACGAAAAAATCCCACACTATGACATTTAAGCCGAAAGTGTGGGATTCATATCAGAAAAATCCCACTTATACAGTAAAATCATCACCTAAATAGACTTTTCTAACCGTTTCATTACTCAGGATTTCTTGTGCTGTGCCTTCTGCAATCACTGCACCTTCACTAACAATATAGGCATGTTCACAGATCGCCAATGTTTCACGCACATTATGATCGGTAATCAGTACACCAATCCCGCGATCTTTCAAAGTCATAATAATATCCTTGATGTCACCCACTGAAATTGGGTCAACTCCGGCGAATGGCTCATCCAGTAACATGAATTTTGGATCAGCTGCTAGCGCACGGGCAATTTCAGCACGACGACGTTCACCACCAGACACACTCATTCCCAGAGAATCTTTAATATGAGTAATCTTGAAATCGGCTAACAATTCAGCCAAACGTTGTTGACGCTGTGCTTTAGTCAAATCTTTACGGGTTTCCAGAATTGCCATGATATTTTCTGCAATCGTTAACTTACGGAAAATCGAGGCTTCCTGAGGTAGATAACCTATCCCTTTGCGGGCACGTTCATGCATGGCTAAATCAGATAGGTCCAGATCATCCAAATGGATTTCACCTTTGTCCATACGAACCAAACCAACGACCATATAAAAACTGGTGGTTTTACCGGCACCATTAGGCCCCAGCAAACCGACAATCTGTCCACTCTGCATGCTAAAGGACACATCCTTTACTACCCAACGTTTACTGTAGTTTTTTGCCAGATGCTTGATCGTGAGGGTTTGCACTTGCTGTGACTGTGTCATTAATCACGTGCCCCCGGGAAAGATTTTGAACTCGAAGGCGGAATCACGATCTGGACACGACCAGAAGATGAACCAGTTTTGTTCGGCGTACCAACCGCTTCAATATCACCTTTATTCATGCTATAGCGCAGTGTATTACCCCGGATACTGGCACCATCCTGCTCCAGAAACGCATTCCCGGTCAGTGTGATAATTCCTGAATCGGCATTGTAGACAATTTTATTTGCATGACCTTTGGCCAAACCTTTGTTCGCATCAACTTTTTGCTGGAATCGTGCAGGGCTCCCATTGGCAGTAATGGAGCTAATTTCTTTCTTGCTATTCAGGTTTGCAACAATGGAATTAGCCTGTAGCTTCATCGTGCCCTGTTCAATGATAACGTTACCCGTATAAGTCGTAACCCCGGTACGCTCATTAAAGGTGGCACGGTCTGCAACCAGACTAATTGGCTGCTGACGGTCTGAAGGCAGTGCAAAAGCAGCGACTGAGCACATACCCAGCAGACCGGCCAGTGCAGTACGTTTCAGGAAAGTAGTCATCATTTGCGGTTTAAGAATTTGGTTCATACTTTCCTCGAATATTAAAAAATTCGTATTGGCCGTCATTAAGATTAGCCTTCAATCCCTGACTGATAAACTCTGCCTGTGGAGAGCTCACCTGTACAGTTTTGTCTGTTTCTATTTCCCGTGTTTTAGGAAAACCCGTCAGCTCATTAGTCACAAGTTGAAGTTGGCCATTTTGAAGCATTTTAGTAGCTTTCACACCTTGGGAAAGTACAACTCTAGTATTGTCTTCATAGCCATTGGCAAGTTTAGCAGTAAAGGTTGCATCCACTTTGCCATCTTTATACATGGAAGCATTCAAATTCTCGAGCTTCGATGTCTGCTTTTGCATATCCTGCTCAAGTCGGTCCACTTTAGCACGAACAGTCAGCTGACCTTGTTCATTAGTCTGGGTCAGGTTTACATTTTCAGCAGTTGATTTCATGCTGCTACCAGCATCCACTTCAAGCTTCTTACCACTACCGCTGTAATAGTAATAACCACCACTTATCGCTGCGAGAGTAATCGCGGTTACATATAAAACTTTAGTATCCATAAGCGGTGTTTTAACCCAAAACCTTTAATTGATTAATATGGCGCACGAATAAACTTTTCAAGTAATTCTTCGTAAACACCTTTGGCCATCAGCAACATGTCACAGATTTCTCGAACAGCACCACGGCCGCCCATGGCTTGGGTTACCAGATCGGCACGACGACGTACCTCGACATGACCATTCGGTACGGTTACTTTCATTCCTGCAATCGCAAAAGCAGACAGATCAGGCCAGTCATCGCCCATATACAAGCAATCTTCCGGATCCAGATCTAATTGTGCACAGGCTTCACGAAGTGCAACACCTTTATCTTCACGTCCCTGATACACTAGATCAACCCCAAGGTCAGACATACGTTTTTCGACGATATTACTTTTACGACCAGTAATGATGATGACTTTTAATCCAGCCTGTTGCACCAGTTTCATGCCCAGGCCATCACGGATATCAAAGTTTTTGATTTCATCTCCGCTATTAGTCAAGGTGATAAAACCATCACTCAGAATACCATCCACATCAAGCACCAATGCTTTCATATGACGTGCTTGTTCTAATAACACATAAGATGCCATTTCTTAATTTACCCCGGCCTGAATCAGGTCATGCATACTAATTACACCAATCAATTTATTGGCATCATCTACAACGACAAATTGGTTAATCTTGCGCTCATTCATACGTTCTAAGGCAACAACGGCACGCTCTTCTTTGGAAATCGTCTGCGGATTAGGAATCATCACTTCACGCACTGGCAGATTCACATCAAAGCCTTGTTGTTTATCAAGCAAACGACGTAAGTCACCATCCGTGAAAATACCAAGCAGCACATCATTTTCATCAACAACCGTAGTTAAACCTAGACGCTTATCAGTAATTTCATAAAGCACTTTGTTCATCGGTGTATCAGGTAATACTTTTGGCAATTCTTTACCTTTATGCATCAAATGTTTCACATGCAAAAGCAAACGTTTACCCAATGCACCAGCAGGATGTGATCGAGCAAAATCATCAGAAGTAAAGCCACGTGCTTCAAGCAATGCGACTGCCAACGCATCACCAAGCGCAAGTGTTGCAGTTGTCGATGAAGTCGGCGCTAAACCCAGTGGACAAGCTTCCTGAATATTACCTAAAGTCAAAGCGACATCCGCATTTTGTGGCATTGGTCCGCTAGCATCACCACTAATGGTAATTAACGGCACGCCCAGATGCTTGATCAATGGCATCAACATCATGATTTCATCACTTTTCCCTGAATTGGAAATCGCGATGAGCACATCTCCAGCGACCAGCATCCCCAGATCACCATGCCCAGCTTCACCTGGATGCATAAAGAAAGACGGTGTACCCGTTGAAGCAAAAGTAGCTGCCATTTTACGACCAATATGCCCAGATTTCCCCATACCGGTCACCACTAGGCGACCTTTACACTGCAAAATAATTTCACAGGCTTGGCTAAAACGTTCATCTATCTGAGTAGCTAAGACTTGTAGCGCGTGTTCTTCAATACGCAGTGTTTCTAATGCTGCTTTCTGGAAATCGACGGAATTCGCTTTATTTTCTTGATTCAATGTTTGCTTACCTGCTCTCAGCTCAGAGAAAATTCTCATTTCAAAGAAATAATTTTCGCAATTTTAGCATAAGCATGCAAATAGCATGTTTTTAAATGTGAGGCTTTTACCAAAATTTCACCACTTTTTACTTACCTCGTCTCCATAATTCTTTAAAGATAACAATTTGTGATTAAAATTAAGGTATAGCTGAAAACAATTTAATTTGAGACAAAAAAAAACCTTAATCATTTGATTAAGGTTTTTGAATCTTGGAGCGGGAAACGAGACTCGAACTCGCGACCCCAACCTTGGCAAGGTTGTGCTCTACCAACTGAGCTATTCCCGCGTTATGGTTGCATTATAGAGAGTTTACTGTTGGTGTCAACTCTCTAAATGTGCAATTGCTGAATTAATCAGCACGACGCCATACCGTGCCTTGACGTGTGTCTTCAAGCACAATGCCTTGATCGAATAAAGACTGGCGAATTTCATCAGCACGGGCAAAGTTTTTCTCTTTCTTAGCATTTTTACGTTGCTGGATCAGATCCTCAATCTGTTCTTCAGTTAGACCTAAAGCTTCCTGACCAATATCAGATTTTAGGAACTCATCTACAGGATGCTGTACTAGCCCCAGAATATTGGTCAGATGACGTAAAGTTGAATAATAAATCGCAGCCTGTTCCGCATTTTCTTCTTTCACGGCACGGTTTAGTTCTTTGTTGACTTCAAATAACACTGCAATTGCTTCAGCAGTATTAAAGTCATCACGCATCGCAACATTAAAACGTTCAACCAAGGCTTCATCTAAAGTATTAACCAATTTGTCACCATACACAGCTTGATAAGCTTTAAATGAATGATAAAAACGTGACAATGCAGTTTTTGCTTCTTTGAGTGCGACATCAGAGAAATTGACCGGGCTACGGTAGTGTGAAGACACGATGAAATAACGGATCACTTCAGGGTGAAATTTCTCCATTACATCACGAATGGTGAAGAAATTGCCGAGTGATTTCGACATTTTCTCGCCATCAACGTTAATAAAGCCGACATGCATCCAGTAATTCACATATTGTTCACCAGTCGATGCTTCGGATTGTGCAATTTCATTTTCATGATGCGGGAAAGTTAAGTCAGAACCACCACCATGAATATCAAAATGATTGCCTAAACAACAGGTCGACATGGCAGAACATTCAATATGCCAACCCGGACGACCATTGCCCCAAGGCGAAGCCCAGAAGGGTTCATTTTGTTTGGCATGCTTCCACAGTACAAAGTCGAACGGATGTTTTTTCTCTACTTCGACATCGACACGTTCAGATGCGCCAGCCTGCATATCTTCCAGTTTGCGACCAGACAGACGACCATATTTGGCATATTTTTCTACTTGGAAATAGACATCACCATTTGATGCAGGATAGGCAGTTCCGTTATCGACCAACTTGCCAATCATATTTTGCATTTGCTGGATATATTCAGTCGCACGTGGTGCTTCATCAGGTGGCAGGCAGCCTAGGCTTGCTGCATCTTCATTCATAGCCTGAATAAAACGGTTGGTTAGTGCTGTGATGCTTTCACCATTTTCATTGGCACGTTTGATGATTTTGTCATCAATGTCGGTGATATTACGCACATACTTGACTTTCCACCCCTGACTGCGCAGAAAACGGATAATATAGTCAAATGCAACCATGACACGTGCATGCCCAATGTGACAGTAGTCATAGACCGTCATACCACAGACGTACATGTCAATATGACCTTCCTTACGCGGCACGAATTCTACTTTTTTGCGTTGCTCTGAGTTATATAGAACAAATGGTTGCATAGCTGTTCAAAAGACTTCAAATAAAAGGATGGCCCATCTTAACCTAAGCATTATTATTCATAAAGTTTTCATGTCTTTTTCTTCAGTATATTTTTATGCTGCATAAAAAAGACCAGCTTTGCTGGTCTTTTATCAGATAATATAGGACTTACGCACTATTACTTATAGATTCTCTGTGGTAGCAGATGATTTTTATT